>CANIHR010000022.1 GCA_947467185.1 Bryobacterales bacterium | reverse complement strand
GCACCGTTTCGTTCGGCTGGTTCCTGGCGCGCATCGGCAAAGGCACGCGCATGTCGTTCGAAAGCGGCAAGGTAAACGATGAGATTTGGGCCCCTTCGAAGATCACTCTGCGCGCCAACGCCCGTCTTGCGCTGGTGAAAGCAGTGCGGGTGGATCAGGAACTCACCTTCAGCCGGTACCGTAAGTTCCAGGCTGATTCCCGCATCCTGTCGGTCGAGGAGATCGAGAAGTAACAGGCGTACTGGAGTGTCAGTGATACCCACGTAGAAGTGGTTATTCGTTAAGGGCTTAGAGTCTTACAAAATGTCTGTACACCACGTTGAAGTGGTTAGTTCGAGCGCGAAAAAATATGCCGAAAACCTTGCGGTCCCACCCCGGAATCGCTATAGTGGGAATTCATGACGACAGGCTATCGATTTTGGTTTAGCCCCATCTTTATCACCTCTTGAGTGGTGTTGGTCTCCGTCGTCCTGACAAAGTTTTTTGAGCCAACCCACTCGCAAGAGTGGGTTTTTTATTGGAGCGAACAGCAGCTACATGATTATTTCAATGAAGTCCAATGCGTCGAAGCAGGAAATCGACCACGTTTGTGAACGGATTCAGGAGTTCGGTTTCCGGGTCCATTCGATTGCCGGTGAACAGCGCGTTGTGATCGGCGTGGTGGGAGTTGGCGGTGACGTCGGCTCGTGCCTCGAATCCCTGGAGGCTACTCCTGGCGTGGAAAGTGCAATGCGCATCTCAGCTCCCTACAAGTTCGTCAGCCGCGAATTCCGCAAGGAAAAGACGGTCATTACCGTCGGCAAGGCAGCCATTGGTGGCAGTGAGTTCATCACCATGGCCGGCCCCTGCTCCGTCGAAAGCGAAAAGCAGATCATGGAGACGGCTGAGGCTGTTGCCGCGGCCGGTGCCACTGTTCTGCGTGGTGGAGCTTTCAAGCCCCGCACCTCGCCGTATGATTTCCAGGGTATGGAAGGCGAAGGGCTGAAGCTTCTGGCTAAGGCGCGTGAAGCCACGGGCCTCGCTATCATCACAGAAGTGATGAGCGACAAGGACGTCTCTCTGGTTGCCGAATACGCTGATATTCTCCAGATCGGCGCTCGAAACATGCAGAATTTCTCACTTCTGAAGTCACTCGGTAAGTGCGGCCGTCCTGTGATGCTGAAGCGTGGTCTGAGCGCCACCATCAAGGAACTGCTGATGTCGGCTGAATACGTTGTCGCACACGGCAACCCGGATGTGATGCTCTGCGAACGCGGTATCCGCACTTTCGAAACCGCCACCCGCAACACCTGCGACATCTCGGCTGTGCCGGTGCTCAACGAACTAACGCACCTGCCGGTGATCATCGATCCTAGCCATGCAGTCGGCAAGCGGAGCCTGGTACCCGCCATCGCGAAGGCTGCGGTTGCGGTCGGCGCAGACGGCATGATCGTCGAAGTGCACCCGTGCCCCGAGAAGGCCGTCAGCGATGGTGCGCAGTCTCTAACGATTGAAGGTTTCCAGGCCATGATGAAGACCCTCGAAGGGTACATTAAGCTCTGGAAGCTGGAGCGAGCGGCTTAATTTCCTATGCCCGGCATGAGACGAGTC
The DNA here is from genome assembly GCA_947467185.1 of Bryobacterales bacterium. Lineage (GTDB taxonomy): Bacteria > Acidobacteriota > Terriglobia > Bryobacterales > Bryobacteraceae > BOG-234. Next base: position 30,662 of record CANIHR010000022.1, on the reverse strand, counting down.
ACGCAGGCGATTGTCGGCGGGGCGATTCTCATCGCCGGGCTTTTGCTTTTCCTGAAGGTCCGGGACTCCCGGACCTTTTTCAATCCCGAAGTCCTGCTTTCTCGGTTCCCGGTTGAGGAGGCCGCTGTTTTCAGCGCCGACGTGGCGAAGTTGCGCCTCGGCGGTTTCCTGACTGCTTCCGCAGCGCCGCTGGAACCGGAATACAAGCAGTTCGTCGACGCCTCGGGCTTCGAGTACAAGCGTGATCTGGACCTGGTGGCGATCTCATTCTCGACCAGCGGCACGTACATCATTGCCCGTGGCCGCTTCGATTGGAAAAAGCTGGAAGCCTATGCGAAGGCGCAGGGCGGGAACTGTTACCAGAAGCTCTGCCGCATGCAGGGTTCGAAGCCGGAGCGCCGGATTTCGTTCTTACCGCTGCGGGATGACACGATTGCTCTCGCCGTCAGCACCGATGACCTGGCTGCCGCGAAGCTGGAAAATCCCGGGCCGAAGGTGACGGCGAAGCTGCCCACGGACCCGGTCTGGCTCACGGTTCCCGGCGCGTATCTGCGGAATCGCGATCTGCTTCCCACCTCCCTGCGCGTGACCCTTTCGGGTATCACTACTGCGGACAAAGTGACGTTCACCGTTGGTCAGGCAGGTGGTGGAATTGAGCTTCGGATGCAGGCAACCTGCCGGTCTCTCGATGAAGCACGCATTCTCTCCAGTCAGCTGCGCTCCGGCACTTCTCAGTTGAAAGAAGCCGTCGCGAAGGATGCGACCAGCTTCGATGAACTGGCGCGTACGCTGGCGGCGGGCAATTTTGACCAGCGCGACAAGGTGGTGGCTGGCACCTGGCCTCTTCCTCCAACCCTGCTTCAAAACCTCACTTCCGGAATCTAATCAATGGGTCAAGTTCTCGTCTGCGGCAATGTAGTTTTCGATATTCTGGCGCGTCCGGTGGAAGAAGTTCGCTTCGCAGCCACCACCGTCATTGAACAGGTGGAGCAGCAACTGGGCGGCAATGGCGGGACGACGTCGTGCACCATCGCCACGCTGGGTGTTCCTGTCAGCTTTGTCACGCTGGCCGGACGCGATGCTTCGGCGGAGGCGGTTTTCGCGCGTCTGGGCAGCGTGGGTGTGAACCTCGACATGGTGCAATACGTGGATGCCGCGACCTCCATCGCGATCTCGCTGGTGCGGCCGGATGGTGAACGTGCGCTTCTGTATCTGCTGGGGGCCGCGTCGGAAGAGTTCCAGCCGTTCGAGATTCCAAAAGACGCGACTCATTTCCATCTGGCCGCGGTATATCGGATGAAGCACCTCCGCCGGATCGCGCCGCAGTTGTTGCGTCAGGCGCAGGAGGCGGGTCTGAAGACCTCGCTGGATACCCAGTGGGATACGCAGGGCGAATGGCGCACCGTGCTCGAACCGAGCCTGCCCTTTACCGACTACACGCTGGTGAACGAAGACGAAGCGCGCATGCTGACCGGGCACGCTGATCCCGAACTTGCCGCCCGTAGTCTGCGCGATTCCGGGGCGACGAACGTGATCATTAAACTCGGGCCGAACGGCTGCTGGGTAAACGGCGAGCACCTGCCGGGTTACAAGGTCGCCGCACTGGATACGACAGGGGCAGGGGACTGCTTCTCGGGAGGTTTCGTGGCCGGGTTGCAGCGTGGTCTGGACATCACCGAAGCCGCACGGTTTGCCAATGCTGTTGGTGCGTTAGCGGTGCAAAAGGTGGGAGCGACGGCGGGAGTGCGGAACTGGGATGAAACCCTCGCCTGGGTGGCGGGGCGTTAACGTTTGTATTCGAGTTCGTCTACGGATTCGAACAGCGGGACATCGGTAATCAGGGTTGCCAGCTTGCGGTAAAGCAGGGCTTCGTCCCATTTATCGAACAGGACATCCGCCAGTCGTTTCGCCCCGCGAATGGCGGGGTCCCACTCGTGGTGATCCTTAGGGATATTTTCCAGGTGCCCGTACTTTGAGAGCGTCAGGGCCGCTGCTTTCGGACCCCAGCCGGGAAGCCCGGGGAAACCGTCCGCGGAATCGCCCACCACGCCCAGGTAATCGGGGATCGATGCGGGCATCACGCCCCACTTCTCCACCACTCCGGCTTCGTTGCGGATAATCTCGCGACGGCGGTCAAACTGCACGATGCGGTCACCCACCACACACTGCGCCAGATCCTTATCGGGCGTGCAGATGAACACCCGCTCCACTCGTGGATCTTCCGCCGCTTTTCGTGCGGCTGAGGCCATCGCATCGTCGGCTTCATGCTCCACCATCGCCCACACCGTCACACCCATGGCCCGCAGGGCATGTTCCAGCAGCGGGAACTGGGAGTGCAGCGTGGCGGGGATGCCCTCGCTGGTCTTGTAACCGGGGTACAACTCGTTGCGGAAGGACTCGATAACCTGATCGGTGGCGACACCCACATGCGTCGCCCCGCCGCGAATCAGGGACCGAACGGAATTCAGGACTCCCTTGACGGCACCAATCTCCTGACCGCTGTCATTCTTCGCCGACGGCACTGCGAAGTAATGGCGAAACAGCTCATATGTGCAGTCAATCAGGTGGACGTTCATGACCTACTGGCGGACCTGCAACACTGCCTTGATCTGTTCTTCCAGATCCTGCACGCGTTTCTTCAGATCTTCGATTTCCTGGCCTTCCGGATCGGGCAGCATACCGTGGTCGAGGACGCCTTCCGGCGCCCGGAAACGAACTACTCGGCCCGGAATCCCGACCACCGTGGAATGATCCGGCACCGGATGCACCACCACTGAACCCGCGCCAATCTTGACGTTGTTTCCGATGCGGATTCCGCCCAGAACCTTGGCCCCGGTACCGACCACCACGTTATTGCCGAGAGTCGGGTGGCGCTTGCCGCGCTCGTTACCGGTACCGCCCAGCGTCACGTTCTGGTAGATCAGACAATCGTCGCCAATTTCCGTGGTTTCGCCGATCACCACCCCCATGCCGTGATCAATGAAGAAGCGGCGGCCGATGGTGGCACCCGGGTGGATTTCAATGCCCGTAAAGAATCGCGCAATCTGCGAAATGAACCGGGGCAAAATGGGGATACCTGCCTTATACAGGCGGTGGGCCAGCCGGTGGATCAAAATGGCGTGAAAGCCGGGGTAACACAGGAAAATCTCCAGCGTGCTCTTGGCCGCCGGATCTTCCCGGAAGATAGTGTCGATTTGTTCCCGGATCGTCTTAAACATACAGGCGGCTATTGCCGCTGCTTCATGAGATGAAGCTTAGTGCGCGCCGGCTTCGGCTGATTCTGTAATGACCGGAGGCCGAGCGCCAACCGGAATCTGCACCAGCATATCCTCTTTGCGCTTAATCAGCGTGGAGGTGTTGTAGCTGGCGACCTCAAACCCATGGCCGTGCGTAATGGCATCGGTCGGGCAGGCTTCCACACAGAAACCGCAGAAAATACAGCGGTTGTAGTCAATGTTGTAGACCTGTGCGTAGCGTTCGCCGCCGCTGATCCGCACCTTTTCGGTGTTCTCAGCCGCTTCAATATAGATGCACATGGACGGGCAAGCCGCCGCGCACAGGAAACAGGCCACACATTTTTCGAGACCGTTCTCGTCGCGCTGGAGTTCATGCACGCCGCGGAAACGTTCCTGCAACTTCGGGGGCTCGTCCGGGTAATTCTCCGTCACCGTCGGGTTCATCATCTCCTTGAAGGTGATGCCCATGCCCTTGACGACTGCGGAAGCCGCGCCGAATACTTCGCCGATATTCGCCATCCGTTCTATCTTACCGAATGAGGTAACTCCGACCGGAGTTAGTTCTTCGAGCTTCAGCCAGGGCGGAATTCCGGCACCTGTTCGCCGGGATCAAACGGAGAAGCCCCAAAACGTTTTCCCAATATTTCGAGGTCGGATTTCGCGAAGCCCAGGCCGGAGTGGGAGATGGTTCGGTCCTGTTCTACCAGAAACAAAGAGGGCACTCCGGTGAGGCCAAATGCACTGCTCGCCTCAAACGCCCAGGCTTTGTCGATGGCCGCTGAAAGCCGGATGTTGAAGTGTTGCAGGAACTTGCCTGTGGTGACAGGGTCGTCCTGTGAGATGGCCAGGATGGCAGGGGCTCCCGGTGCCGCTCGCTCCGCCAGCCGTTGCAGATAAGGGAGCGTGAAGGCACATGTGGGACAGGATATTTTGAAGAAGGCCAGAAGGACAGGGCCTTGGTGCAGTGCTTCGGAGAGTCGCCACGGGTTGCCCGAAAGGTCCGTGACCACGATATCCGGTGCCGGGCTATTCATCCTTCAGATCTCTCACAAAGGAGAGGATGTCGAACTTCTTAATCGTGCGGTCAGGGAAGAAGCTGTTCACCGCATCGGATTCGTCGTCGAACACCTGAAAGATCGTGTCCAGTTTCGTCAGCACAATCAGTTCCATGTTGCGGCGGTTCAGGTAGGTCAGCTTCATGGCGCCACCAGCCTGCTTGATCCGTGTTGCCAGCATCACCATGCCCCCCAGGCCGGTCGAATCGATAAACTCCGTTAGCTGCAGGTTCAGGATGACGTTTGGAGCGAGAGCCACCGTCGCGATCTCGACGGCTGCACGAAATGCTCCCACTTCTTCGCCGGCGGTGATCCGGCCCTTCAGGTCGAGGATCGCAATCCCCTCCCGTTCCCGATGGTTGATCTCGAGGCGCATGCTCGTGGAATTAGTTTAGCGCTCTCGTGGGATGGCGCGAAATAATCTGTTTTCCGTAAAGAAACTTGCAGGCCTTGCCAATGTGGAATTGCTGTCCACACCAAAAACCGTGAGGTCCAAATGCGAAAACCAGTCTGTGCCGCCCTTTTGTCGCTGGCAGTGCTCCTGCCTTCCGCCCACGGTGCCATGATCCGCCTGACCGCCGCTGGCAACATCACCTCGTCCAATATGACTGGTTACGGTGTTGGCACCAACCTTTCAGCTACCTTCGTGTTCGATTCCGACGCCAGCCCAACCGTGCAGCAGGGGCAGTATGCGCTCGTTTCGAACCCCTTCACTTCGCTGGATTTAACGATCGGCGGCTATCACAGTTCCTATTCCGGGCAGTTCGGCCAGATCAGTATGTACAATGGCGTTTCGCTGCAGGACGGAATCACGTTTTATTTCGCCAACCACCCCGCTTACTACCAGGGCACCTATCCAGCAGCCGGCACCATGACGCTCGACCCAATTTTCAGTCAGATTCAGCAGACGGTTGTGGATCTGCGGATCAACCTGGGCAGCGCGTCGAATTCCATCATTCCAGGCTCGGGGTTCCCGATTCCCACTTCTTACAACCTGAGTGATTTCACCGTAAACCAGAGTATTCTGGTCGGGTTTAGTGCCGGCAGCCTGATGGCCGGAATGGGCACTCTGACGGCAGAAGACGCCTCAGCAACGCCGGAACCCGCCGCCTGGATCCTGTTGGCGAGCGGGTTCGCAGCGCTGTGGGCTTTTAAATCAGCTTCTTCTTCCACGACCCTCGCCGGAACAGCCACAGCGACGCGAGCGTCATCGCCGTTTCCGCCGCCGGAATCGCGGTGAACACGCCTCGGGAGTGCCAGCCCAGCGGGATCGACAGCACCCACGCGAGAGGAATCTGGAAGCACCAGTAACAGAAGAAATTGATCAGCGAGGGCGTTCGTGTATCCCCTGCGCCGTTAAACGCCTGGATCAGCACCATGCCCCACGCGTAACAGATATTGCCTACGCTGATGAAGCGCAGGCAATCCGAAGCGATGTCGCGAACCGCCGGGTCTGACGTGAAAAAGCCCGTCAGTTGCGGCGCGAAGATCATGAACAGGACCGCGAGTGTCCCCATGTAAACCATGGTGAAGCGCCCCGTCTGGTAGACAGCGGCCTCGGCGCGATCCGGCTTCTTCGCGCCCAGGTTCTGCCCCACCAGTGTGGCCGCCGCGCCAGACATGCCCCAGCACGGCAAAATCACGAACATGAAGATCTTGATCGCGACGTTGTAGCCCGCCACCGGAACACTGCCGAAACTGGCGACCAGCCGCACAAGTCCGGCCCAGCTGGCAGTGGAGATGACGAACTGCAGAATCCCGGTGAACGAGACTTTCAGCAGACGCCACATCACTTCTGTGTTCAGACGGATCTGGTGGAGGTGAACGCGCACCCGGCTCGACCCACTCATCAGCAAATAGAGCTGGAAAGCGACGCCAATCCCGCGCCCGGTTGTTGTGGCAACGGCCGCGCCGAGAACGTTCAGCTTCGGGAACGGTCCCCAGCCGTTAATCAGGCAGGGGTCGAGGATGATGTTGATGCCGTTCGAGACCCAGAGAACGCGCATTGCCAGAGCCGGATCGCCCGCGCCCCGGAAGATGGCGTTCAGCAGGAACAGCAGGAAGATCGTCGCCGACCCGCCCAGCAAAACCTGCGTATAGTGCGAACCGACACGAATGACGGATTCGGATGCGCCCATCAGACGAAGCAGGTCCGGCGCAAACAGCATACCGGCGACGCTGACGACAGCGGAAATCAGCACGCCAACGGCGATGGACTGGACAGCGCCCAGGGCGGCGCCTTCCTGATCTTTTTCACCAATCCGGCGGGCGACATAAGCTGTGGTTGCCATGCTGAGCCCCATGGCGATGCCGAAAACTAAAACGATAATGGATTCCGTCAGCGCGACAGTGGCGAGCGAATCGACACCCAGGCGCGCGACGAAGAACATGTCCACGATGCCGAAAAGGGACTCCATCAGCATCTCGATAATCATCGGAATGCTGAGCAGAATGATGGCCCGGCGGAGGTTTCCTTCAGTTAGATCACGATGCGAGCCCCCGAGGGCTTCGCGGAATAGAGGAAAGACACTACTGCGCTGTATTTTTGAGGTGGTCTGTTGCAAAATGTAGCTCCCAGTACGTGGGCGGGAAAACGAAGTGCGTCAGAACGTGGTTGCCAGCCACAAGCTCCAATCGCGCCGCGAGACAAGAAGGAAGAAGGTTTCCGCAGTGTACCAGAGTTGCGACTGCGGGTGCCACAGGTGTAGAATAAATATTCATTTCACTGAATAAATAATCATCCATGTCGATCCCCATTGGTGTAGTTGGTTTTCGTGGTTACTCAGGTGTTGAAGCGGTTGGCATCCTGGGACGCCACCCTGAATTTGAGCCTGTCCTGCTGGAACACCGGCACGACGCCGGCGATGACCGGAAGCTGGTCCGCAAGTCCGGACCGCGTCGTGCTGCTGCGTCCCCCGAGGCTGCCCGCGAGGCCGGCGTGCAGGCTGTCCTGCTGGCCACGCCCCCGGAAGTTTCCATGGACGTGACCCCTGGCTTTCTCGCTGCGGGCATTAAGGTGGTGGATCTGAGTGGGGCGTTCCGTCTGCAGTCCGCTGAAAATTACAAGCACTGGTACAAGGAAGATCACACGGCGGCGGACCTGTTCTCAGAAGCGGTGTACGGTCTGCCTGAATACAACCGTGCCCAAAATGCGGGTGCGCGGCTGATTTCGAACCCTGGCTGCTACCCGACCGCTGCGAATCTGGCGATTCGGCCTCTGGTTGCCGCGGGTGTGATCGACCGCGCTGCCGGTGTTATCTGCGACGCCAAGAGCGGAGTCAGCGGCGCCGGTCGCAAGGCCACCCACAAGAACAGCTTCTGTGAAGTGACCGAGAACTTCTCGGCCTATTCGATCCTGCGGCACCGCCATGTGCCGGAAGTCCTCATGACCAGCGGTCTGGAAGAGCCGGAATTCAGCTTCACGGCCCAGTTGATCCCGATCGACCGGGGCATTCTGGAAACCATCTACTTCCGTGCGACGAAGAGTATGACGGCGGCGGATATCGTTGGCGTCTACCAGAAGCAGTACGAGAATGAGCCGTTCGTTCGGATCTATGAAGCGGGTCATGTTCCCGACCTGCACGCCGTCCGGCACACTAATTTCTGCGATATCGGCGTGGTACTGGATGCCGCGACGGGCCGCGCCGTGGTGGTCAGCGCCATCGACAACCTGGTGAAGGGTGCTGCGGGCCAGGCGATTCAGAATCTGAACCTCATCATGGGCTTCGAGGAAACGGCGGGACTTCTCTAGATGAAAGCTCTGGTGAAAATCGGCGGCAGTTTGCTGGACGACCTCGGGTCTCGTGCCGACATCGCGCGGCAACTCGCGCAGGTCTCGGCGTCGGGCATGCAGTTGACCGTCGTCCACGGCGGCGGCAAGCAGATGACGCGGTTCCTGGAAGAACGCGGCGTGAAGAGTTCGTTTGTGCGTGGCCTGCGTGTCACCACGGACGAAACTGTCGATGCGGTGCTGAAGGTTCTCGCCGGTACCGTGAACACGCAGTTGGTGGCGGCTTTGGGCGCTGTCGGTCTGCGTGCGGTAGGTCTGACGGGGATTGATTCCGGCGTTGCCACGGCGAGCCAGCTCGATCCCGAACTTGGCTTCGTCGGCAAGGTGGAAACGTCCGACCCCGGGCTGCTGCAGACGCTGACCGGTGCGGGCTATGTCCCGGTGGTCGCCTGTGTGGCGGGTGGCAAATCCGGCGAAGTCTACAACGTGAACGGCGATTCCATGGCTGTCGCGGTGGCGTCCGGCTGGAAGGTGGACCGTCTGGTCTTCCTGACCGATGTTCCCGGTGTGATGAATGCCGAGAAGGAAATTCTGCCGCTGCTGACCGTGGCGGATTGCCGGAAGTTGATCGCCGATGGCGTGGCGACGGGTGGCATGCAGGCCAAGCTCAACGCCGCCTGTGATGCGGTGCTGGGTGGTGTGGGTGAAGTGCGGATCGTGCGGGGCTCGGACGCCGATATCGTGGCGCGGGTTTTCGCGGGTGAGCAAACGGGAACGAAAGTGGTGGCAGCATGATCAGTGCTCTGACAGACGAACAGGTGGAACCGGCGAGCGTATCCAGCGCCAAGATTGACGTCCGGAAAGCCAACATGCAGGACATTCCGGCTCTGCTGGAATTGATTAACGGCTATGCGGCGAAGGGCATTATGCTGCCGCGCACCGAGTTCGAACTGTCGGAGAACATGCGCGATTTCACGGTTGCGTGGGATGGCCGCAGGCTGGCCGGTTGTGGCGCACTGCATTTCTATTCGCCCACCGTGGGTGAAATTCGGTCCCTGGCGACGGCGGAATCGCACAAGAAGCATGGTGTGGGCCGCCTGATCGTGCAGTCGCTTGTTTCGGAAGCCAAGACGTACGGCCTGGATGCGGTCTTCGCGTTCACCTACGTGCAGAGCTTCTTTGAAAAAGTCGGTTTCAATGTCGTGGAGCGTGGCGAACTGCCGCTCAAGGCGTGGAAAGACTGTTTGCGCTGCCCGAAGTTCCAGTCCTGTGACGAAATAGCTGTGATGCGTGTTCTGCGGCCGGATCGCTGGCAGTCGCGGCATGCTGTCGCCCCGGTGCTGGGTGTGGAAGACGGTTTCGCGATTATTCTTCCGACGGTGCGGGGGGCTTAATACCCCGCAGCGCGTAGTATTTGTCGCGCGGCTCTGCCGTCCAGCCATTGATGCCCTGACGGGGCAGCCAGATGCCGTGGACGTAGATGAGCGGGATCAGGGCGATTGTGCCCACGATCAGGACCCCTTTGGTGCCGAAGTAGTGTGACACGAGGGCGGTAACGCCGAGGGTGATAGCGCTCTTCAGGATTCTTCGGCTGAGAGACAGGTACGGGTCAAAGTGGCGGAACAGAATGTTGCCCGCGAGCAGGAACGTCGCTACGGCGAGCAGGTGGTAGCGCATTCCCTCAGCTTAACGCCACGTTAGAATCGACAGATGCGTGTCCTGCCTGCTGGATTGATGATGATGGCGCTTGCGATGAACTCCATTGCCGCGACGAAGATTGTCCTGACGGGCGATTCTACCGTGAATGACGAAGGTGGCTGGGGTACGGGGTTTCGTGCGCAGTTTGGCAGTGAGGTGGAAGTGGTGAACCTGGCGCTCAATGGCGGCAGTTCGAAGAGCTTTCGTGATGAAGGTGCCTGGGCTCCCGCGCTGACCGCGAAGGCCGACTACATTCTGATCCAGTTCGGGCACAACGATGGTCCCGGCAAGGGTCCGGAACGCGAAACCGACCCGAAGACCACCTACCGCGCCAACCTGATCCGTTACATCGAAGAAGCGCGCCGCGCGGGAGCGAAACCGGTTCTGGTTACCTCAATCGTCCGGCGTGTCTTCACGGAAGACGGCCGTATCAAGGCGGATACCCTCGTGCCTTACGTGGAAGAAGTCCGGCTGATCGCCGCGGAGCAGCATGTGCCGCTAATGGACATGTATGCGGTAACCCGCGCCCAGTCTGAAGCCCTCGGTCCCGAGAAGACAGCCGAACTGAACGCCGTCACCAAAGAGGGCAAACCCGACACCACGCACCTGGGCGACAAAGGTCGTCGTGAAGTCGGAATCCTGGCGGCGAAAGAGTTTGTCCGCGTAGTCCCCGCCGCTGCACAATTCCTCAAAGCGTCTTCAGGAACGCAATCAGCGCTGTCTTCTCCGCAGCGGTGATTCCGAGCCCGAACGGGTGTCCCTGCACAGCGCGCTTCTCAACGCCATCACCCTTCCAGCCAGTCGGAACATATTCCGGACTGAGCCGCTTCGGGTTAAACCAGTCTTCCAGCGTCGCCACTGAGCCGTTGTGCTCAAAGGGTCCCCGATACCAAACGCCCCGAAGTGACGGCACCTTGTAGTAGCCGGTCCCCCGGCGCGTCGTCATGGTCAGGGTAGGGTCGGTCCCGACAACAGTTGGCTCAATGTCGTAGATCTTTCGGTCTGCTTCCGGCACTTTATAACCAACCGCCGGCGTCAGCTTGTTTGAGGTGTAGAGCGGCGGCGTGTGGCAGCGGCCGCAGCCCTGTTGCTGGAAAACGGCCTCGCCCTGCTTTGTCAGGGGACTCGCCTGATTGGGGTTCGGCGGTGGTGTCAGTGAATAAAGGAACTTGCCGAGGGCAAACAACTGGACCTCCGAGTAGCGGTCCAGCGATTCAGCCGGTGGCAGCGCGTTGTCGGACTTCCCGTTCATATTGCCCGCTGGGATAAAGCCGCCGACATTGGCCAACAGGTCCATACCTGCTGGCGGGGTCGCATTGTTGAGGGCTGCGTAGCGCATCAGGTCTCCCATGTCACGGTGGCGCACCTGCCCGGTGTGATCCAGATAGCGCCTGTCTTTGATGCCGATCAGGTCGGGAATCTGTACGGGCGAAAACAGACTGGTGCCGTGCCGTCCAACCACGCCGGTAGGGACTGCGGCCTTGATCGCATTGATTTGCTCCAGGGTCATTGTGTCCACCCTGCTGATCGGGTCGGATGCGAGCCAGGGAACCCGGAACAGGCCCTTTGCAAATGCCCGAGCCGTTGCCGTGTCATTTCCGAAGCCGAGCAGCAGATCGGGGATTGTGCCCTGAGCGCCTTCAATGACGGCGCCATCCGGTTGAATTCGTGTGTGGCAGGTCGCGCAAGCCAGAAACCCGAGCATCACCTGACCTTTCTTCGGAACCACGAGCGTCAGTTGCGGATAAGTGCCATCCTTCGCCGGGGGAACGCCTGCGCTCTCCAGGATGCTCCGGAAGGCGGGCAGCGCCTGAATCGGAATCATCGCGATGGGGTAGCGAAAGACTTCGCGTCCGGCTTTGACCCACGCCTGTTCTGTCTGCAGTTTGGTGGCGTCGAAGGTAACTTCCGGTTCTGTTGCCGCCAGCTTCTGCATATAGCCCGCGGGCTCCGATTTCGCGGCGTACACCGGATAGCGCCGGTACATGACACGATCCCGCATCCGGTAGTAATAGTCGGAAGAAACGTGCTGAATCTTTGCGCCTGCGACAGGGGGAGGCAGCAGGGCCGTCGCCAGGGCCGCGCTGTCCCAGGTCAGGGGAATCGTCTGCGAGAGGAGCGGGGAGATCCACAGCGCGGCTGCTGTAAGGATCCTGATGTGACGCGGGGTTCGTTCCATGTCTTTCGGTCGATTCTACCGCATGAACGGGATTTAACAGGCCGTTCATACGGGGTTAAGAATCGAAAGCGTCTTAGTAATCAGAAGCGAGACGAAATGAAGAGCGCTTCGGAAAACAAGGATTGGAAACTAACATGAAAACCATCGTTCTTACATTCGCCGCCATGGCCGTTGCCTTCGCTCAAACCTCTGCCACAAAGGCCCCTGAAAAGACGGCCGCGCCTGCCGCTGCCGCAACTGCGACCGCCAAGCCGGAAGCGAAGAAGGTTGTGAAGAAGCACGCGAAGAAAGCGGACGCGTCGAAGATGACGGCCGCTACCCCCGCTGCGAAGTAACATTGCGTTCCCCGCATGAACGGTAATTAACAAGCCGTTCATACGGGGTTAAGAATCGAAAACGTCTTAGTAAGCAGAAGCGAACACAACAAGCCGCTTCGAAGAAAAAGGATCGGAAACTAACATGAAAACCATCGTTCTTACATTCGCCGCCATGGCCGTTGCCTTCGCTCAGACTCCCGCTGCGAAGGCCCCCGAAAAGACCGCCGCGCCCGCCGCTGCCGCCACCGCGACAGCGAAGCCGGAAGTGAAGAAAGTGAAAAAGCACGCAAAGAAAGCGGAAGCCGGCAAGCCGACGGCTGCTACCGCGGCACCCGCGGCGAAGTAAGTTTGCCGCCGTTGCCAGACCCGACGAGGATCGTTTCCGCATGACGGATCGGCCTCGTCGGGGGTGAATTCAAAACCCCACTAACAAGAGCCGCTGTCAATTACACAAGGAAACGGAAAACTACCATGAAACTCATCGTTCTTTCACTCGCTGCAATGGCTGTTGCCTTTGCTCAGACCCCGGCCACCCCGGCGGTCCCAGCCACTCCGGCCAGCCCCGCTGCCAAGGTCTCGAAGAAGCATGTTGTGAAGCATGCGAAGAAGTCCCATACGGTTAAGGCTGCCACGCCTGCCGCGAAGTAACAAGTTCCTGCGAGGAAACAAGAGAGCCGGCGAGGCTCCCCCGGTGAGAGGGGGGAACTTCGCCGGCTTTTTGTGCTTACGGGCCGAAGCCCAGAGTCTTAAACACGCGCCGCAGGTACATCCGCAGCGTACCCTCTTCGATACGCACCATCACGGCCTGTTCGCCCAGCATCACGGCCTTGCGCAAGTCGGCCGGGATCCAGAGTTTGCCGTCTTCCGACAGGCTGGAATGGAAGCCGACGTCCACGTCGTCCAGGTCGTCATCCGGCAGGACGGGCGTGAATTCGAGGCGCTCTTCGTCCAGAGACGCGATGCGGAAGAAGTTCCACGCCTTCGCCTGACAGAATTGCACGATGGGTGGGGGGAGTGTAACCACTCCCTGGCGAACATGGGCGAGAAATGTGCCAACTGGGGGCATTATTTTTCGGGGGACTCCTCGATCCGCGCTCTGACGGAATCGCGTTCAAACAACATGCGGACCTGCGCTCCTTCCGGAGCCTGCGCGGCCTGTTTCACGACCTGCCCGTCCGGCCCCAGCACAATCGCATAACCCCGCGAAAGTACGGCGCGCGGATTCAGCGGAGCCAGGCTGGAAGTCAGATTGTCCACGCGCTGACGCCGCAACGCCAGTAATCGTCGGATGGAGGTGTCGAGCCGGAAACTGGCTTCGTTCAAACGCTGCCGGCTGCGGGCCATTCTCGGACGGATATCGTGCCAGCGGACCTTGTCTGTTAAACCCTGCAACCGCCGCGCGTCCTCGGCGAGCTTCCGCCGCATCCCGGCTCGCAGCCGTTCCTGGGCATCGTCCACACGTTGCAATCGCCTCGCCAGCAAACGCTGCACCAGCGGTGTCGCACGGCCCATCGCCTGATCCTGCAACCGCCGCGCCAGCGTGGACAGCCGGTACCGTATCAGTTGGGCTGCCCGATTTCGCTGTGCGTCAATCCGGTCCAGAAGCTCGCGCCGGGAACAGATGATCATTTCCGCAGCCGCAGAAGGTGTTGGGGCGCGAAGATCCGCGACGAAATCCGAGATAGTGACATCGGTTTCATGGCCGATGGCTGAAACCACCGGAATCGGACTCTCATAAATCGCGCGCGCTACCTGCTCTTCGTTGAACGTCCAGAGGTCTTCCAGCGACCCGCCGCCGCGCGCCAGCACGATCAGTTCGGCCCAGTCATCGGACCCAAAGTACGCCAGACCCCGGCAAACATCGTCCACTGCGCCCAAACCCTGCACTCGGGCCGGGTACAGCCGGATATGGACGCCCGGGAAGCGCCGCGACAGAATTTCGACGAAATCGCGAATCACCGCGCCTTTGGGCGACGTGACAATGCCGATTCTCTGCGGGTATTTGGGCAGCGCGCGCTTGCGAGAAGCCTCAAACATGCCCTCCCGTGCCAGTTTCTGCTTCAGTTGGTCGAACGCCAGTTGCAGCGCGCCGAAACCCTGCGGTTCGATTGCTTCGACCACGAACTGGTACTCGCTGCGCAGTTCGTAGATGTCGATGCGGCCCCGTACCAGCACCTGCACGCCATCCGCCGGCTTAAACTTCAGCCGCCAGTAGGCCAGTTTCCAGCACACACACTTGATCTGGGCTTCGGAGTCCTTCAGCGTGAAGTAGCAGTGGCCGCTCGGCACCAGCTTCGTACCCGAAATCTCGCCCGAGATCCAGATGTTGGTGAAGCCCCGCTCCAGGGTGGAACGGATGCCGTCGCTGACTTCACGAAGGGTGAAAACGCGGCGTTGCGGGACGAAATCGAGGGCGAATTGCTCCACTGCTTCCAGTCTAACGTTCGAACAAAATTCCAATGGACGGCAAAATCGGGAACATGCTGTCGAGCGCGATGGAAGTGCGGCCTGTTGACGTGTTGTAGCTGTTCAGACTGTTGAAGATGCGGTTTGTTCGGTTCGTCATGTTCAGCAGTTCGCCGTAGAGGGTGGTCTTCCACTTGTCGTGGGTCCAGGTTTTGTTGATGCGGAGGTCGGTGCGCTGGTAGTAGTCCATGCGAAGCTGATTCCGCTGGGCCGCCAGGTTGTAGACGCCGCTGCTGACCGTGAGCCAGGCCGGAATCGGGAAGCCGCTGCCGTAGCTGGAGTGAATGCTGGCGTGGACGCTGGGCCGCACGCGGTAGCCGGCGAAGATGTTGACCGTGTGCCGCTGGTCGTAATCGCTGACGAAGCGGGCCCTGGTGACCCCGTCCCGTTGATTCGTCCGACCGTAAGCGTACGAAACCCAGCCATTGAACCGATTTGCGCTGGATCTCTGCAGGAAAATCTCGACTCCTCGCGAATAGCCCCGAAGCGCGTTGTACCAGAGCGGACTGACGGGTGGCACCAGTACCTTTCCAGCCACCAGACGCGGCTCCGCGAACGACTGGAACGGCAGATCGCGATCCGCCCGGTTATAAAGCTCCAGCCGGAGCCGGGTCCGCTCATTGAGCCGCTGCTCCACGGCCGCCAGAACATGGTTTGACCGGATCGGCAACAATGCCCGCGACCCAAGCGTGGACGTCAGAATGGCCAGTTCCGGGAACTGCACGTATTGCCCCCAGCCCACCTGAAATCGCGTTCCAGTGCCGAGAATAAACGAAGCCGAGGCCTGCGGGGTGGCAGTCGAGATCCCGTTGATCGGTCCCCGATCCCCCCGAATTCCCGCCGAAAGGTGCAGCTTGCCACCCAACCCCGTCCAAGACTGCTGCGCGAAGCCACCGGCCAGTGTGCCGGTTCCGTTATAGCGATTCTGAAGACGAGGTGGCGCGGTAACGGTCTGATATTGTGCTGCCAGACCCGCATCGCGCATCCGACGTACCGAAACGCCGAAATCCAGCGTGCTCTGCGCGCTCTGGACCCAGGAACCATTCGAATTTCCCACCCACTCGCCATAGAACCCGCTACCCAGCCGCAGGCGGTTCGTGTTCAGATTGTCGAACTTCTCCCGCATCCATGCGAAATGGCTGGAAATCGCCAACTTTGACGAGGGCGCATATCGCCAGCCCAGATTTCCCAGCGTGTAGTTGTACCCCGCCGTCGCCAGTGAGTTGATGCCGAGCCTCGGGTTACTGGTGCGATCGACGCTCGAAAAACTCTCCAGCATGAACAGCGACAGATGATTCGCCGGGGTCAGGTCATACGATAGTCGGCTCTGCACGTCTTCCAGGCCGAAAACCAGGCTCGTGTCGTTCGTCGCGAGGCGGCTGATCAGGTACTGCAGATAGCTCTTGCGGGCCGCCACCATCCACGAACCCTTCTTCCCCATCGGGCCTTCTGCCACGCCACCTGCGTTCGACAGACTCGCCTCGGCGCGGAAGATCACGCCCTTGCGGCTGCCTTCGCGGGTGTGGACGTCCAGAATCCCGGCGCTTCGATCCTGAAACCTCTGCGGAAATGCGCCTTCGTGCAACTCCAGTTGCTCCACCATGTCGCCATTGAACGCCGCGCCCGACCCAGTTACATTTTGACCCGCCAGCATGTGGAACGGCTGGTGCAGCAGGACCTCGTCCAGATACAGTCCGATCCGGTTGTAATCCGCGCCGCGCAGGGAAAACCGCGCGTCGAAATCATTGTTTGAACTCACGCCCGGCAGACTCTGGACGGCCCGCAGCGGGTCGTCTGCCAGCACACTCGCCAGATTCTTGATGTCATTCCCGGCCAGCACCAGTGTGGAGGGGCTGTCCTGCCGCGCTGTCTCGAACGGTCCCGCGCCGACGTCCACCGTGTCTGAACGCCGGAAATTGTCCGCGCTCAGGACCACCTCGAACTGCCGCGTCTCGCCGGCCTCCAGATGGACCGCCAGTTTCATCGCGTGATAGCCGACCGTCGCCACGGTCAGCGTGGAATCGCCCACCGGAGCCGCCGTGATCTCAAACAGGCCCCCGGCATCGGTCGTGGCCCGCAGTTCGCCTATCCGCACCGAAACCTGCGCCAGCCCTTCGCCACCACGCGCATCCACCACGCGACCCTTCACGGTTGCCGATTGCGCCAATAGCGAAACGGAAAAAATGAACCCAATCAGGAACCGCATCGCTCAGGCCTTCACCCGGTCTTTGACCCGGATCACGAACCGCATCGCCGTCAGAGTCGTCGAAAAGCTCGCCACTTTGTTATCCACCAGACCGGCCGCCAAACCCGCCTCCATCACGTGGGCCTGGGTTATGTCCTTGCGGCCCTTCGGGTACACCACCCAGAGCCCGCCATTCGGCTTCAGCGATTTCGCGCACTTTTCGATTTGCAGCAATTCAGCCACCGTTTCCAGCCCCAGCAGGATTACGTCACAGTCGGGAGGGCAACGGCCCTCGGTGCTGTCATCCGTCCTCGCCGCCAGACTCTCCAGAAACGCGGTGTCGGCGATCCCGAGCGTCGCCACCCGAGCCCCTGGTTTCACGCCGAGCTTATCGATTAACGGTCGTCCGCTGTAGTCTTTTTCTGCCATGAGGCTGTTCGCTCCTCAAATCCCGCGCAGCGCAGTACCGGCAGCCGCGGATACTTCGGATAAGCCGGGTCGTGCAGGCCACGCTCACACATATGGAATGTGCTGCCACGGTTGTTTGACAGTTCACGCGTGTGGACGCAGGTTCCACAAAGTCCCGCTGCAGGCATCGCTCAATTCTCGCAGGCCTTCCGATAAACCACCAGATGCCAGGGACCGCCATGAGGGAAGGGAAGTGTCTCCCCTGTCGCCGCGAATCCATGGCGCACATACCAGGCCTGTAGTTCCGTTCGCGGACTCAGCACAGTGAGCGACACGGACGCCAGGCCCAATTCACGTGCCCGCGCCTCGCAACGCTCCATCAACAACCGCCCCAGACCGGCATTCTGACGCACGGGCGATACCGAGAGCATCCCGAAATAGAGGCTGGCGTCCTGGACCTCGGTGTAGACGGACCCCACCAACTCGCCATTCACCTGGTCTCGGGCGCACAGGAACACGCCGCAGTCCATCATGCGGATGATTTCTGCGGGGTACGTCCGGGGGCCCTCCACCAGGCCGACTTCGTTGGTCCAGCCCGCTTCGCCCTCGCCACGATAGGCGCGATTGACCAGGTCTGCGACCTCCGCCGAGTCGGCCGGGGTGCCTTTTTGTACGCTACAATTGACCATACGGGGAGTGTACCCACCAGTCCTCCCGCGAGCCGACGCCGCAGATGGCGGAAGCAATATAAAGATGACATAATGGTCTCAATGTTCAAACGTACCGGTCTGATTTCCTCCCTGGCTTTACTCGCAATTCTTATCCTCCCCACCTTGGGTCTCGCGCAGAAAAAAGACAAGGGTCCAGCGGAACGGACGATCTCCGGAGTTGTGATGCAGGCGGACGAAACCCCGGTTCCCGGCGCGGTTGTCCAGTTGAAGAACCTGAAAACCCTTCAGGTCCGGAGCTTCATTGCCCGCGACAAGGGCGACTACATCTTTCAGGGTCTGAACATGGATGTTGATTACGAACTGAAAGCGGTCGGCACCGGTAAGGAAAGCGCGCCGCGTACTGTCAGCACCTTCGATCCTCACCCGAAGGTAGTCATCAACCTGAAACTCAAGCCGTAATTCAAACGGCTAAAACCGGAAGCCACCGTCCACCGTTTGCCCGTACCATCGGTATATGCAACGAAAGCGGGCGCTCCCGGACGATGATACTCTGTACAGCCTCTTTCTCCTTCGCGACCCGAAGAATAACGGTCGCTTTCTAACCGGCGTTCTCAGCACCGGCATTTACTGCCTTCCGTCCTGCCCGGCGCGTCGCCCCCTGCGCGAAAACGTCCGTTTTTTTCAGACCCCGGAGGAGGCAGCAGGCACTGGCCTTCGTCCCTGTCGCCGCTGCCACCCGGACTGGTTTTACCGGGGCGAAGAGTGGCATGAAGATCTCTACGAACGAACTGCAACAAAGGTCCGTTCCAACCCTGCCGCTGTCGCCGACGTGACGGCTCTCGCCAGAGCTGCCGGCCTCAGCAAAACCGCCCTCAACGATCTCTTCCGCAACCATGCCCAGGAATCTCCCGCGGCCTTCCTGCGCCGTGTCCGCATCCATTACGCCTGCCAGTTGCTGGCGGACAGAGGGAAGCCCCTCGAAGCAGCCACGGGCAGCGGTTTCGGCAGTTCCTCCGCCTTTCACCAGCAATTTGCCCTGCTCACTGGCATGACGCCCGCCGCATACGCCGACCTCGGCCGGCAGCGAGGTTTCACGCTCCGCCTGCCGCCAAACTATGCCAAACGCACTGTTCTCGGTTTCCACGGCCGCGACCCGGAAGGTGTCTGTGAACAAGTAGTCGGCGACACCATCACGAAGTGCCTGGAGGGTGGCATCCTCGAAATTCGTCTGGGTGACGGCGCGGCGGAGTGCGCCTGCACCGACCTCGATGGCTTCACGGCCCACAGGATCGCTGTCCGGATGCTGGGCCTGGGCCAGGATGCCGAGGGCTTCGAACGCCAGTTCCAGGACGACGACCTCATCGGGCCGATCGTGCACCGGCAAACCGGCCTCCGCATCCCTCTCGCAGCTACACCGTGGGAAGGTCTGGCGTGGGCCATCACGGGCCAGCAAATTGGCCTCGGTTTCGCGATCTCCCTGCGCCGTCGCCTCATCCAGTTGGCTGGTACCCTTCACAAAAGCGGTCTGACCAGCCACCCCTCGCCCGCCGCGGTCGCACGTCTCGAAGTGGCGGATCTCCAGAAGCTCCAGTTCTCTCGTTCCAAAGCGGAGTACCTTCTGGAAGCTGCCCGTAAAATTGCCGCCGGAGAACTCGATCTCGATGGACTTCGCAACGCGTCGGCCAAACGGGCCGCTCGGCTCCTCAGCAATCTGCGCGGTATCGGACCCTGGACGGTCGACTACATGTTCCTCCGCGGCCTCGGTTTCCCGGACAGTCTCCCCTCCGGAGACGCCGGTATCGCACAGGGGCTGGAGCGCCTGACCGGCACCCGCCCGACGGCCAAAGAAATTCAGACCCTCGCCGCCCGCTTCGCCCCGTATCGCAGCCTCGCCGCCGCCCACATTTGGGCGAGCTTACACCCGGAGACACCATCATGATCATCGAAACCCCGTTCGGCCCCGCGTGGGCCGCCATCGACGCAACCGGCAACCTGCAGGCCTTCGGCTTCGGCGACGACAACGGTCGCGCCCGTGGTTCCAGTGAAGTGGTCGCCACTCAGATCCGCGAATATTGCGAGGGTAGGCGTACGGACTTCGACCTGCCCCTGAACCCGGCCGGCACTACTTTCCAGAAGCAGGTTTGGGCCGAACTGTGCCGGATTCCCCACGGCACAACCCTCAGCTACGCCCAGCTGGCGGAACGTCTCGGACGCCCGAAAGCCTCCCGCGCGGTCGGCCGCGCTAACGCAACCAACCCCATTGCGCTGGTTGTCCCCTGCCATCGCGTGATCGGCTCTGACGGCTCCCTTACCGGGTACGCCTACGGCACTCCGTTAAAGAAACAGCTCCTCGATTGGGAGAAATCGCACGCTAAGCAGGCGTAGCCCTTAAAATAAGTACTCTGTGCACGACTCACTCGTCTGGCTAGCTGCCGCCCTCCTCGTTCTCACGATCGCGCTGTGGAAGCCAGCGCACGAAAAGGTCCGCCTGCGCGCCTCCGGTGTCTTTCTGCTGCTCTGGCTGCTGACCTGGCTGGGAACTCTCCTTCCCCGCGCATGGCGGCCCTCCGACCAGGTCTTCTACGAAGTAGATGTTGCGTTTCTCTCGCTGGCTGCCGTTCAGGTCGTGGCCATCCTGATCTTTGATCTGGCCCTGCGCCGCGTCCATTTCCCGAAGTTCATTCATGAAATGGCGGTCATCGCCGGATATGCCGCCACCCTCCTCCACCTGCTGGTCGATCTCGGCGTCAACGTCACCGGCATCTTCGCCACCTCCGCCGTCGCCACCGCCGTCCTTGGATTAGCCCTGCAGGACATGCTGACCAACATCGCCGGCGGCATCGCCCTCGAACTGGAAGATGGTATCCGGGTTGGCGACTTTGTCACTACCGCCGAAGGTTCCGGCTGGGTCCAGCACATCCGACTCCGCCACACCTCGCTGCGGACGCCTAATGGGGATACGGTCATCCTCCCCAACAGCCAACTCACTCGCTCCACCTTCACCATCGGAGCGAAGCCGCATCGCCACTTCCTGCCCTTTGCCATGGCTTACTCGGTAAATCCGCAGGAAGTTATCGAGGCCGTGGAATTCGCCCTCCGCATTTCTCCGCTTCCCGGTGTTGCGTCTGACCCGCCGCCGCGCTGCGTGCTGCAGAAGATGGACGCCGGAGCACTCCATTACGCCGCCATTGTCTGGCTGACGAATCCTGGTGATGAAACCAGCGCTGTTTCTGCAACCCTGGTACGTCTCTCCTTCGCCCTGCAGCGCGCCGGTCTGCCAGTGAAGGAAATCACCACGCTGGTTGAGATGTTCAAGGAACCGCCTCCCGTCGAAAAGGCGAGTCCGGTGGAACTGCTCCGACGCACGCCGATTCTGCGTTTGCTCGACGACATGGACCTGAACGAACTGGCCACCTACCTTCAGCAGGTCTCCTTCGCGCCCGGCGAATCCATCATCCGTCAGGGAGAAGCGGGCGACTCCATGTACTTCGTGGTGGCTGGCTCCGTCGCCATCATGTTCCGCTCACCCGACGGCTCCGACCGTCAGGTTTCCGTGATGGACCCCGGCGACTTCTTTGGCGAGGCCTCGCTGCTGACCGGCGAAATCCGCACCGCCAGCGCCCTCGCCCGCACGAAGGTCGACTGTTACCGGCTCGACAAACGCGGTCTGCAGCACATTATGGTCACTCGGGCCGAGCTGGCGGAAGATATGTCCGTTGTGATGGCCCACCGTCAGATGGAACTGGCCGTGGTTCGCGAAAAGCTGGATCAGGAGACTGCCAGAAAAAGAGAAGCGGAGAACCAGGCGCAGTTACTTGTCCGGATTCGCCGCTTCTTTGAAATTCCCCAGGCTCGTTAAAAACTAGAACGTCGCGATCGGATTGAACGGAGATCCTGTGCCGCCCTGTACCGCGAGCGGAGACGACGTCACCAGGAATGCAAACCGGTTTCGCTTCGCCGCTTCTGCCGACACCTGCTCCAGATCCAGATTGTCGAAGATCGGCATACCCATCGCGACCAGAATCACCTGGTGAACCGGCTGTACGGCACCTTCCACCTGCGAAGGCAGTACATCGAGAGCACCGTCGCTGCCGGCGATCGCCACATTCCGAGCCTTCAGCCAGGGTACGCAGGACGCATGCAGCCCGGCCATCGCCGAGGGGTCCCAGGGACCCTTGGCATCGCGGCGCGCCCAACGGCCCGTGCGGATCAGCAGGATATCGCCCGAACCTACTTTCACGCCCGCCTTCTTCTCCCACGCTTCCAGATCTTCCGGGAAGATCGCCGTGCCGGGTTCCAGATACGGCACGCCCTTCAGACGAGGAATATCCATCAAAATCGCGCGGCCAAAGATGCCGTTCTTAAAGCCCGTGATCCCGAGTTCCTTCGCGCCCGTTTCCGTTACGTCCAACTGTGAGAACCCGTTGTACATCTTGCCCTGATACGACGTGTGCGATAGGGAATCCATGTGCGTATGGGCCAGGCCGTGGAAGCTCACGTCGTACTCGTCCATGAACCAGTCGCCATTGGGCTTCGCGCCCGTGTAGTTCATCTTGTGGATGAAGGGTTCGCCGTTGTCCGCAGCTTTCTCTTTCAGGACGTTGTGCGCCATCGAGATCGAAACGCCGTCCTTCACCAGCGCAGCCGCCTTCTTGCGCGTCTCCGGCGTGATCAGGTTGACCGTCCCGATCTCATCGGCCTTCCCCCATCGCCCCCAATTGGAGAGCTTGGTAAACCAGGTCTCGACCTCAGCTTTGGTCGTCTTATGGTCAGGAGCGTCGGCGGCAAAACAGAGCGAAGCGACTGTCAGGAGAGGAAGCGCAATGGATCTCATCACGCTGATTCTATAACGGGGGTATAGTGCAAGGTGCTTTTCTCCACCTATAATTGGGATGACATGCCGACAATTCTGATCGTTCGGGGATGGCGTGTGTTCTTCTATTCCAACGAAGGTAGTGAGCCAATGCATGTACACGCACGCAAGGGCGGGGCGGAATGTAAGTTCTGGATCGACGCGGCACGGTTCGAGATTGAGGAAGACTTTGAACGAGGCTTGACGCCCCAACTGCGGCGCGAAATTCGGCAGGTGATCTTCGAACACTTCGACGAAATCTGTGCGGCGTGGAATGCACGAGGAGACGCACGATGAAAGCTACCCAAAGTCCAGTCCTGGCTACGAGCATCCGAACAACTCCCGATGCCTTGTTGCTCGTTCTCGAAGGTCGCGAGGTCGCCATTCCGTGGGCGCACTGTTCCGCCCGTCTGGCTGCAGCCGGCATGACGGAACGCCTGCTCGCGGAACTGTCCCCATCCGGATACGGGATTCACTGGCCTCTGTTGGATGAAGACCTGGCTGTGGGGCCATTGGTTGGATCTCCAGACGTGAATTGACTCTCAACTGGTGTGCGGCTGGTCACGCGAACTTGTGCGCCAAATGTTAACCTCACATCATGTTCCAGGCACAGCCTAAGACCGAAATCCATGACGTCGTCGTCATCGGCTCGGGAGCCGGTGGTGGCACCACCGTCAAGGTCCTGACCGACCTCGGCATGAAGGTTACGCTCCTCGAAGCCGGCCCCATGCTCAATCCCTTTACCGATTTCAAAGAGCACATGTGGCCCTGGGAAGTGGACCATCGCGGCGTCGGCCCCAATGCTGAAAACTACTTCGGCAAGGACATCTACCCGTTCGGCTACTTCCTTGCGCCCAATGGCTACTGGAACATCCCCGGCGAACCCTTCACCGTCGCCCCGGGCAGCGAGTTCAAGTGGTTCCGCTCCCGCATCATGGGTGGCCGCACCAACCACTACGGCCGCATCTCCCTCCGCTTCTCCGACTACGACTTCAAGCCGCAGCAGTTCGACGGCCTGGGCACCGACTGGCCCGTCACCTACGACGAAATGTCGCCCTGGTACGACAAGGCCGAAGACTTCATCGGCATCACCGGCACTCGCGAAGGCATCCGCAGCGCCCCCGATGGCAAGTTCCTGCCGCCCGTCGCTCCGCGCGTTCACGAGCAGTTGGTCCAGCGCGCCGGGAAGCGCCTGAACATCCCCGTCATCCCCTCCCGCATGGCCATGCTGACGAAGTCGATCCACGGCCGCGCCGCCTGTCACTATTGCGGCCAGTGCGGACGCGGGTGCAAGACCGCTTCGGCATTCACGTCCAGCCAGGCGATGATCTTCCCGGCCATGAAGACCGGCCGTCTCACCGTCATCAGCAACGCCATGGCGCGCGCGATTCTGGTCGACAGTGCCGGTAAGGCCAACGGCATTTCCTACGTCGATAAGATCACCCGCCAGGAACGCACCATCAAGTGCCGGGCTGTAGTGGTCGCGGCCAGCGCCTGCGAATCGGCTCGCCTGCTGCTCAACTCGAAATCCACCAAGTTCCCGAATGGCCTTGCCAACGGCTCCAACCAGGTGGGACGCAACCTGACCGATACGGTCGGGCACGCGGTCTCCGGCATTGTTCCCGCGCTCGAAGGCACGCCCCGCCACAACAGCGACGGCATCGGAGGCATGCACGTTTACATTCCGTGGTGGGAACTCGATAAGAAGAACAAGGACTTCCCCCGCGGTTATCACGTGGAAATCGGCGGTGGCTTCAACATGCCGCAGATCGGGTCCTTCCGTGGCGTTGCCGCCAAAGCCGAAGGCTACGGCACCAAACTGAAGGACGATGTCCGCCGATTCTATGGCAGCCAGGTCAGTTTCTCAGGCCGCGGCGAAATGATCCCGAACGCGGATTCCTTCCTCGACATCGACCCCGTTGCGGTTGATCAGTGGGGCATCCCGGTTCCGCGCTTCCACTTCAAGTGGAGCCAGTACGAACTCAAGATGGTGCAGCACATGCACAACACGTTCAAGGAACTGATTGAGACGATGGGTGGCCGTGTGACTTCGCCGGACCTGCCCGCGAATCTCAACTCCGCTATCTCCATCGGCGGCGAAATCATCCACGAAGCCGGTACCTGCCGCATGGGGGACGATCCGAAGACCAGCGTTCTCAACAAATGGTCGCAGGCGCATGAAGTGCCGAACCTGACCGTCGTTGATGCCGCGCCGTTTAACGGCAACCCCGACAAGAACGTGACGCTGACCATCGTGGCCAACGCCTGGCGCGCCGCCGAACATCTGGCTGAAGAAATCAAGAAGGGGAATGTGTAATGGAAGACCAGTCGCGCCGCGACCTTTTCAAAATCATTGGCAGTTCCATGGTGCTTTCGGCTGCCGGTTCGGGTGTGCTTTCACCCGCGCTCGCTCAACACGTTCACGCGGAAGTCGCCGCTGTGAAGTCTCTCAGCGGCGGTCCGAACTATGCCCCGAAGGGCTTCAATCGCCACTACTTCAACACCCTTCGCAAGCTGGCGGACCTCATCATTCCGAAAGATGATCACTCCGCCGGGGCTTCCGATGCAGGCGCCGCCGAGTACATCGACTTCCTCGCGAGCCGCAATGCTGAACTCCTCGCCATTTTTAATGGCGGTATGGCCTGGGTGGATGGCTACATGCGCAAGACGTACGGCAGCGACTTCCTGACCGCGAAGCCCGACCAGCAAACCGCGCTGCTCGACAAACTGGCGTACACGAAAAACCACACGCCCGAAGTCGCCGCCGGAGTCCCGTTCTGGACCTGGGTTCGCAACATGGTGGTCGATGCTTATTACACGAGCCCGGCCGGCGTGAAGGACCTGGGCTTTGTCGGCAACGGCGCGATGGCCGTCTTCAGTGTGCCCAAAGAAGCTGTTGACTACGTTATGAGCCGCAGTCCCCTGGCATGACCTGGCGGGTCACATACTGGCTCGTTCTCGCAGTGTGGCTTCTCTGTGCGGCTCTCGATATGCAGCATATCCACGCTGGCCTGCTCACCAGTTACGGTGCCGACCTGACGCAGCCTGCGTGGCTGTACATCGCTACCCGCAGTCTGGATAATCCCGCACGTTTCGGCTTTATTCGTCGCACTGTGGGCGCAACGCCCGTGATCACCGCCGCGTCGATCTTTCTGGCGAGCACCGCCACCGAAGTCAGCCAGTATTTCTGGCCGCACGGGATATTCCCCGGGACCTTTGACCCTTTCGATATCCTTGCGTATGCGGTGGGTACGGGCGTTTGTTTCGCCTTCGACCGCGATTGAGGGGATTTTGAAAAAACGAAGCCAAACGGACGCACCGGAGAGTTTCGCCCGAGGATTCTTCCGCTCCCTGACCTATGCGGCTCTGGGGTTCGCCGTGATCGCGATCCCGCTGCACCTCGTCCTTCGCAAGGAACTGCGCGATGCTCCCGAAGACATCCGGGAACAGGGCTGGCCGATTCAGATCCTGCAGGTTCTGTTTGACCGCTACGTTTGGCCGTGGATCGATGTCGAGGGTCTGGAAAATCTGCCTGACAGTTCCTTTATTGTCGCCGCCAATCACGGTTATAAATCCGGCGTGGATGGTTTCATTCTTGGCCATCTCCTCTCCCGCCAGGCTGGCCGCGTTCCCCGCATCCTGATCACCGCCGACAGCCGGAACTGGGCGGTTCAACTGGAACGCTGGGTTCTGCACCATTACGGCATTGCCCTGCTTGTGCCCGACGAAAAGAAGGGCGTTCACCACGGCATGTCGGACACAATTGCGGCCTATCTGCGCGAAACCGACGACCACGCCGTCCTCATCTTCCCGGCCGGTCGGGCCATCGCTGACCCAGAAAAACAGCTTCAAAAATGGAGTACAGGCGCGGTAGTAGCGGCGGAGAAAGCCGGTTGCCCCGTCGTTCCGGTCGCCATCGGAGGGCTGCGCCTCGACTGGTCTCCGGAGACCGTGATCTTCGCCGGAATGGACGACGAGGCGACGAGTCCGCCGTTTCAGATCCATATCCGCATTGGCGAACCGATTCAGCCCACGCAGGATCCCCACGCCGACCTCGAAGTTCTCCGGAGCGCCGTCGCTGGCCTAATGCAACAGATTCCCGGGCTGCGTCCCGCGCCCGGTGAAGGCGACCCTTCATTCGGGAAGATGACGCTTCGCGACGGCCGCACCATCTCCTGGATGGATCGTGGCCCTCGCGAAGGGACGCCGATCCTCTATTTCCACGGTTTTCAGGGTTCTCGTCTGGAGACGGTTCCTGGCCTCGAAGCAACCCTCGCCCGCCTCAACATCCGCCTGATTTCTCCGGATCGTCCCGGTATCGGCCTGTCGACACCCTCCACCGAACGGACCGTTGTGGGCTGGGCGGCGGATGTTCGTGAACTGACTGAACACCTCCTCGGTCCGGGCGTACCGTTCTCCATCTTTGGGTTCTCCGCGGGCGCCACGTATGCGCTTGCCTGTGGCCAACTGCCTGGGCTCCGGGCCGTGGCGCTCGTCAGCGGCATGGGGATGCCCAGCTTGATCTCCCACTGGATCCAGTATTCGAAGCGCACCTGGCGAATTCTGCTTTCCGCCAAGCTCGCCAGCATTCGGTCAAAGGCGTTCCTCGATGTGGAACAGGAGCAGCATGATCTGGTGATGAATCACTGGGGGACCTACTTCGATGACGTGAAGGCAGGCCTGGCACCGGATGACCGGCGGCTACTGTCCACACCCGAGGCCGAAGAGCTGTTTCAGCGCAACCGGCGCGAGGGCTACTCCCAGTCGCCTGGCTGCCTGCTGCAGGAGGTACAGGCTCTTTATTCCGAGCCGGAGGTCGATGTTGACAAACTCTCGGCCTGCACGGTACTGATCACGCACGGCACGGATGATCCGGTTGTGCCGGTGGCTGTGGCGCGAGACCTGCAGGAACACATTCCGGGTAGCCGGTTAACGGAACTGGAGGGCAGGGGACACTACTTCGTCTACGACCAGGAAGCCTATGAAAAAGTTCTCAGCGAACTGCTGACGGCCCATCAGGATTGTCCGAAGCATCGGGGATAACGAAAAAGGGGAGGCTTTCGCCCCCCCCTTTTTCTCTTACTGTCGCGGTTGTTAGGCCGCAACCGTTTCCAGTTGTTTATCGAACCGCAGCTTGCCGGTTCCGCCCTCGGTATCCACCAGGATGGTCTCCCCGGAGAGGAAGTCTCCTGCCAGTAACCGAAGCGCCAGCGGATCCTGCACCAGCCTCTGGATGGCCCTCTTGAGCGGTCTCGCGCCGAACGCCGCATCGTAACCTTCGGTCATGATCGCGTCCTTCGCTGCCTGCGAAACACTCATCTTCAGACCCCGCGCCGCCAGCAGACCTTCCACCCTCTTCAACTGCAGGTCGATGATCACCCCGAGGTGTTCCTTCGACAGCGTATTGAAGACGATGATGTCGTCCACACGGTTCAGGAATTCCGGCCGGAACGTGGCCTTCAGCGCTTCCATCAGCCGCTTGCGAATGTCTTCCTGACCATTCTTGCTCTTGTGGTTGATGGAGAACCCAATCGGGCTGTTCTCCGAAATCACAGCGCTGCCCACGTTCGACGTCATGATGATCACGGTGTTCTTGAAGTCCACCGTGCGACCCTGGCCGTCGGTCAGCCGACCGTCATCCAGAATCTGCAGCATCGTGTTGAACACGTCCGGGTGACCCTTTTCGATCTCGTCGAACAGCACCACCGAGTACGGACGGCGGCGAACATGCTCGGTCAGCTGTCCACCTTCGTCGTAACCAACGTAGCCCGGAGGCGCGCCAATCATGCGGGACACGGAGTGCTTCTCCATGTACTCCGACATATCGACCCGGATCATGGCCTTGTCGTCGTCGAACATGAACTGCGCCAGAGCCCGGGCGAGTTCGGTTTTACCCACACCGGTCGGCCCGAGGAAGATGAAGCTGCCGATCGGACGATGCGGGTCGCTTAAACCCGCACGGTTCCGGCGAATGGCGTTCGCCACCAGCGAAACCGCTTCGTTCTGGCCGACCACGCGGTCATGCAGCCGCTCTTCCATGTGGATGAGCTTCTGTACCTCGCCTTCCAGCATTCTTGAAACTGGAATCCCGGTCCACTTCGCCACAATGCGGGCGATGTCTTCCTCGTCGATTTCCTCTTTGAGGAGGGGAGAACCAGCCTTCATGGCTTCGATATCGCGGTTCGCCGTTTCCAGGTTCCGTTCAATCTCGGCCAGCTTGCCGTAGCGAAGTTCGGCGGCCCTGTTCCAGTCGTTTTCGCGAGTGGCTTTTTCTTCTTCCGCGCGAGCCTGCTCCAGCTCCTCCTTCAATTGCTGGACACGGGTGATGGCACCCTTTTCCCGGCCCCAGCGTTCCTTCAACTGCGCCGACTCGCCGCGCAGTCTCTCCAGTTCGTTTTCCACCTGGCGCAGCCGGTCCTTTGACGCTACGTCGCTTTCGCGATTCAGCGCCTGGCGTTCGATCTCAAGGTGCGAAATCCGGCGTTCCACGTTATCAATTTCAATCGGCATGCTGCCGATCTGAATCTTGAGTGCGGAACCGGCTTCGTCCACCAGATCGATGGCTTTGTCAGGCAGAAAACGGTCGGAGATATAGCGATGCGACAGCACGGCTGCGGCGACAATCGCCGAGTCCTTGATGCGCACGCTGTGGTGGATTTCGAACTTCTCCTTCAATCCGCGAAGGATGGCGATCGTGTCGTCCACCGAGGGCTCGCCCACCAACACCGTCTGGAAACGGCGGGCAAGTGCGGCGTCTTTTTCAATGTGTTTGCGATACTCGGCCAGCGTGGTGGCACCGATGCAGCGCAGTTCGCCACGCGCCAGCGCGGGCTTCAGCATGTTGGCGGCGTCAATGGAACCTTCCGCGCCACCCGCGCCCACCAGCGTGTGGAGTTCATCAATGAAGCAGATGATCTCGCCGTTGGACTGCGTGATTTCCTTGAGAACGGCCTTCAGCCGGTCTTCGAATTCGCCGCGGAACTTGGTGCCGGCCACCATCTGACCCAGGTCGATGGCTACCAGTTTCTTGTTCTTTAGTTGATCCGGGACGTCGCCCTTCAGAATGCGCTGGGCCAGACCTTCCACAATGGCGGTCTTACCCACGCCGGGCTCGCCGATCAGCACCGGATTGTTCTTGGTGCGGCGGCTCAGAACCTGCATCACGCGGCGAATTTCTTCGTCGCGGCCGATGACGGGGTCGAGCTTGCCGCGCCGCGCCTGTTCCGTCAGATCGACGGCGTAACGTTCCAGCGCCTGATACTTCGACTCCGGATTCTGGTCGGTGACGCGCTGCGTGCCGCGGACGGCAACCAGGGCTTTGAGGATCGCATCATGATCGGCGCCCTGCTTTACCAGCAGACTGCCAGCCGGGTCGTACTTCTGGTCTGCGATCCCGAGCAGCAGGTGTTCGGTTGAAACAAATTCGTCTTTGAAATTCTCTGCGGCCTTCGCGGCGGCATCAAAGACGCCCTGCAGCGATGGCGCAACATACTGGCCGGCGGCCTGACCGGTGACTTTTGGAAGTTTTGTGAGTTCGCGCTCGGCGTCCGCCAGCAGCGTGTCGGGACGAATCCCGCACTTTTCCAGCACCGGGCGCACAATGCCTTCGCGCTCAGACGTGAGCGCGATGAGAAGGTGAACGGGGTGAACGGCCTGATGGCCTTGCTGGCCTGCGGACTCCTGCGACTGTTGTACTGCTTCCTGGGCTTTTTGCGTGAGTTTATCGAATCGGAATGACATGGAGTTACAGGGCCTCCTACTAAGAGATTAAAGCCGTCCGCTTGTATACGGCGAAGGGGAGAGCTGCGGACTCGCTCTCCCCTTCGATGCTCCGGTTAGCGTGGTTTGATTCGTGGAGGTTTAGT
>CANIHR010000021.1 GCA_947467185.1 Bryobacterales bacterium | reverse complement strand
CGTAGTAATATTTCACGCCGTCCTTCTTGAGAGCTTCCAGCTTATCGCTGATATCGGCGGCTGTGCCCATGCTGAACACGCCAACGTAGCTGAAAACTTCCGGGTGGGCGCTGGTGGCGGCAACCGTGTGGCCACCACCCATCGACAGACCGGCAATAGCGCGGCTGTCCTTATTTGCCATGGTGCGGTAATTCCGATCGATGTAGGGTATCACGTCTTTGACCAGGCTTTCCGGAAAAGCACCGCCAAATACGCCCCCCCCGGCTCCCCGGCCCGGACCGCCGCGTGCCCCGGCAGCGCCTGGCGCCGCTGGCTGGGCAGGTGCTCCGCCACGGCCTCCCGTGAAGGCGCCCACCACTCCGGCCTCACCCGGATTTCCGGTATTGCCAATCGTCTGGCCGGGTACCACACCGTAACCGGGGCCCATCTTCTGGTTGGCGTTGCCGTTAGTCATCACCACCAGCATCGGCTTCGCTTTCCTGGAGGCAATCAGGTTGTCCATGATCACGCTGGCCCGGCCCATGTTGTTCCACGCGTCTTCATCGCCTCCGGCGCCGTGCAGCAGATACAGGACAGGGTACTTGTCCGTATTCTTGTCGTACCCTGCCGGAGTATAGACGTACATCCGGCGCGGAGAAGCGGCGCTCAGAGTTGGTGAGTCGTACCACACAAGGCTGACATTGCCATGAGGCACATCTTTGATCTTGTAGGTATCGGAAAGCGGGCCGTCGACAATCAGGAAGTTAGAATACCGGGTTCCGTCGCGGAGGACGTTCGCATTTGCCGAATCGAGCATCCCGACGCCATCCACATTGAATGTGTAGGCCCACAGTTCGGGGGCCAGCGGCCCGACCGTGGCCGACCAGATTCCAGTGTCGTCCTTTGTCATCTTCACGCCGCGGCCCTCGGGCCAGTCGCCGTTGATCATAACCTCGGCGGCGTTCGGTGCTCGCAGGCGGAACGTGACCCGATGGTCCTCCAGAATCTCGGCGGACCGCAAAGCCGGACCCCGTCCGCCACCCATACCTCTGCCGGGCTGGGCACCTGCGCCGGGGGCTCCGGCCGCGGGCTGACCGGGTTGAGCTGGTCCTGCTGGTTGCTGGGCCCACGCGGCCACGGCGAAGGCGATCGAAAGCATTCCGAACTTCATCTTCATTTCACTGCACCCTGTCTTTCTCTTCGAATCGGCACGGTGTCCGATCGTCCTTCATGTTTCAGTACGCGCTTCGGCTGCTCGCCTGTTCGACGTCTATGGTATTGGAATTACCCGATAACGGCAACAGGGTCTCACTCGTACCTGCGCATGGCCTGGCATCGCCGGTACTGCCGGGGCCGCATTAGTGCGCCGAAGACGAAAAGCCTGGGTCCGATATGGTTTTTGAGGAGAAAGCGAACTAGCGAATTTCCAGCTGCACGAGCTTGTCTTTCGGCTCGTTGCCCGGCTGCGCGCCCGGAGGTGCCGGAATCGTCTGCGGTGCCCGCCAGAAGTCCATGTACGACGTGTAGTGAACACACGCCACCGTGCAAAGCGGAGCGCAGCCCTTTACCGTCAGGAATTCCCGCCGGATATCTTCCACCGTGTACTCGCCCAGGGGCTTCGCCGGATACCCGCGCTGCTGCGAACAGTAATGCACCAGGCCGTCTTCGCAAACGTACAAATAGCGTGCGCCCGCACGGCACTTCCAGTCGTTCACCTTACCGGCCGCGATATTGTCCTGGAAGTAGTTCAGCCGGGCATAATTCTTTTTGCCCATATCCCGAACCTGCAGGAAAATATCCTGTTCTGCAGGAGCCAGTGGCCGCAACTGTCCGTCGCCGTCGTGAATAATCCCGACCGTTGAGGTGAAGCCCAGTTCCACCGCGCGCTTCGCCACCACCACCGCGTCGTACGGATTATGAATCCCGCCGCCCACCACGGAATTGATATTCACATGGAAATCGGCATGTTCGGCCAACATCTGGAGGCGCGCATCCAGCGTCTTGAGGCTCTTCTTCGAGACCTCATCCGGCTTCACATTGTCGATCGAAATCTGCATGTGATCCAGACCGGCGCGATTCAGCTTCTGAATCACGTCCTTGTTCAGCAGGAACCCGTTCGTGATCATCCCCGCCAGCGACCCATGGCTCCGAATCCGCTTGATTAGCAGATCCAGGTCCGGATGCAGCAACGGCGCGCCACCACTAAACGAAATGATGCTGGTCTTCAGCTTGCCCAGGTGGTCAATCCGACGGAGCATCTCCTCGGTCGGCACCGGCTTCGAGAAGTCGTCGTACTCGTTGCAGTAGGTGCACGCCAGATTACAGCGCCGAATCGGGATAATGTGCGCCAGTACCGGATGGTCCTTCGAACGCACTCCATCCAGCAGCATTCGATACTCCCGAACGCGGCGGCGCAGTGCGAGCAAATTCCTCCTGATACGGGTTCCCAGAGTTGGCATAGTTGCGAGGGGCGAATTAACTATTACAGCACACGCGCGAACTAAGCATCCCGGTGCACGGTCGAAGGCGAGAACGCAGGTAAACAAATAGCGACATACTCCGCGCCGTCATCTCCCGGAGTCGAATACCGAATCCACACACCCTTCGGAGTAAACACCGCCTGGCCCGCCTGTACATCCAGCGCGCCGTCCCGGTACTCCACCCGCAACGTCCCCCGCAGCACCACCGTGTACTCATCAAACTCCGGCGTCTGCCCCGGCTCCAGCCACCCGCCCGGACTCCGCATGTGAGCCACACTCACCCCGGCCGTGCCGGAATTCACCCGCCCCACATATTCATCAATCAGCTTGGGCTTAGTCCCGGCCGCCTCCACACGAGTCGGACCAGGAATCAAAACAGGCGTAAGCGGGGAATCAGAAGGAACGGACATACCAGGCATCATAGCCTAAGGCGTCCGCACCAACCGGGCAACCTCTGGCCCCAGACGCACGAAGTCCTTCGGGTTCCAGGTGTAGATTGCGTCCACGCCCGCCTTGACCGCGCATCGCCCGTGGAGGGCGTCATAGACGGCAGCCCCTGAGATCCCCAGTGAAGAGCACGAAGTAACCGTGTCCATGTATTCCGGCACGGTGAGTTCCACAACTTCAAAACGTTCGCTCAATTCGCGAACAAACAACAGGACCTCGTCCAGGGGCTTTCTCATCTTGCCCGACAGCGTTGAGTAAGTTTCAGCTAAAACGTGCGCGTCAATCACCGCCTCATGCTGGTGTTCCAGAATCCGCACCAGACTTCGGCTGTGGTGAATGTGCGTTTCGTCGCTGAACGGGACAATCACCGACGTGTCGAAATAAACTTTCACTCAGCAAGTCCCAGATTCTTGCGGTCTCGCTCCTCGCGCATTTCCCGGATCCAGCTATTGCTTTCTTCCAGCGTAATTGGCTTACCCTCGCTCCGAAAGACCCAGAAGCCACCTTTGCGGATCATCCGTCCGCTCGCGCGTGCTGGTTCGAGCGTCACCCGCCCACCCTCGGAATGCATCTCAAGCGAATCGCCAGCCGACAGGTTCAATTCATCCCGAACCGCCTTCGGCAACACGATCCGACCGGCTTTGTCGATGGTGAGAGTGGCATTCATAATGCCATTTTACCATTTCCCATGGCATTTTTTGCACCCAAAAACCCTCTTGGCTTTTCACCCCATCCATGCCAAAATTGCATTTTGTCGCGACCAGGGCGGCATCTTTCCCATCTGTTAAGAACCTCCAGGCATCCACGAAAGCAATGACACCAGCGATCCATAACGACTCCGATCCCCTGGCCCCTCAGCGCGAGGCGGCCTTTTTCTATGGCCTCTTCCTTCGTGGCCACTCCCTCGAAGCCATTCGCCAGGACATCGATATCCCGCGTCCCGTCATCGATAAGTGGTTGCGTGCCAAAGACTTCCAGGGAGCGTTCCGCGCCGACCTCGACCGCGTCTACCAGTACCGCAAACGCGTCTTAGCCATCTTCGACGGCCTCGTCTCCACCGAGACCTCCCGCTTTCCCATCCAGTAACCCCTTGACTCGATAGTTATTACGTGGCACGATATTCCGTGCGACGTAATAATTCATGAATGATCCGACCCTCCTTGTTCTAACCAGTCTCGCCGATTGCGACAAGCACGGTTACGCCATGATGGACGACATTGAGCGATTCGCCTGCGTTCGTCTCGGCCCTGGCACCCTGTACGGCGCGATCACGCGACTGGAACAGCACGGCTGGATCACCCCGGTCGGACCCAGGGATCGCCGCCAGCCCTATGCAATAACCGGTGCCGGGCGCGAATACCTCTCCACCGAACTCACAAAAATGCAGCGGCTATCTTCGACAGCGGCCGGCCGGCTAAACCCAGCGGAGGTCAAACCCGCATGAGAACTCCCCTCCGATGGCTGCTGCACCTCTACCCCCGCGCGTGGCGTCAACGCTATGGCGAAGAGTTCGAAACCCTCCTCCGCGATACCGAAAGTTCCTGGCAACAAATCCCTGACATCCTGACCGAGGCTCTGAAAATGCGAATCGCCGCAACAAACTGGAAAATCCTCATTTCGTTCGCCCTCGGCGGCCTCGCCCTGGCCGTCGCAGGCTCGTTCGGGATCCCTGAGAGGTATGTCTCCACCGCAGTTGGCGAGATCACCTTGCCTGCCGGCACCTCACCGGATGCTGCCATGGCGGAGATCATTCGCCTCGAAGGCAAAGTCCTGAGCCGCACCTCGCTTTCAAACATCATCAGCAGCCCCGAAAGCAGGGAACTCTACAAGGAGGAGCGCGCGACGCAACCCCTCGAAGACGTGATCCGAAACATGAAAACACGGGACCTGAAGATTGCAGTGAAGGCGAAACCGCACGGGAACACGCAGGTGTTCTCCGTTCAATTCGCGGCTCGTAACCGGTTTACGGCTCAGGTGATCGTGCAGAAGATCCTGTCACGTATCGCCGATGAGAGCGAGGCGGTCAGGTCACCGATGGCCTTTGCCGTTCTCGATCTACCCAGCCTCCCCGTGAAGAGCGTCAGTCCCAACCGCACCGTCATCGCTATCCTGGGCTTACTCGCCGGCCTCGTTGTCGGTGGCCTGTTCGCATGGCGGCGCAGCCGAAGTGCCGCAGGCTCTCAGGCCAACTGAAACCTACATTTTCAGCTTGCCAACAATCTCGCGCGCACTTCCCACACCCAATTCCGCCAGAATCTCCCGCAACTCCGCCGCGATCTTCACCGGAGCCGCCGGATCCCAGAACGTCGCCGTCCCCACTTCCACCAGCGAAGCCCCGGCCATCAAAAACTCCGCCGCATCCTCGCCCGTGGCAATCCCGCCCAGCCCGATCACCGGAATCTTCACAGCCTTCGCCGCCTGATGCACCATCCGCAGCGCAATCGGCTTAATGGCCGGCCCCGATAACCCGCCGTACCCAGCCCCAATCCGAGGCTTTCGCGTCCGCACATCCACCGCCAGTGACACAAACGTATTCACCAGAGAAATCGCATCCGCGCCCTGCTCCTGGGAAATCCTTGCGAACGGCTCAATCGATGCCACGTTCGGCGACAGTTTCACAATCAGAGGTCGCTTCGTAATCGCCCGGATCTCGCCCACCAGCGAGGCCAGCGCCGCCTCATCCGCTCCAAACGCCAGCCCGCCATGCTTCGTATTCGGGCACGAAACGTTCAGTTCATACGCTGCCAGCCCCTCAGCCTCATCCAGCACCCGGACCACCTCCAGGTAGTCCTCCGCCGCATACCCGAATACATTGGCAATAATCGGCACCCGGTACTTCCGCAGCCCCGGCAGCTTCTCCGCCACAAACGCGCGAGCCCCGATATTCTGCAGCCCCACCGAATTGATCATCCCCGACTGTGCTTCCCACAGCCGCGGTGCCGGATTTCCGTGTATTGGTTCTTTCGAAAGGCCTTTCGTGACGATGCCACCGAGTGCGTTCAGGTCCACCAGCTCACTGAACTCAACCCCGTACGCAAATGTCCCCGACGCCGCCAGCACCGGGTTCTCGAACCCGATACCGCAGATCGTCATCCTGCAATCCGGCTGGCCCACTTAC
Organism: Bryobacterales bacterium; assembly: GCA_947467185.1. Classification (GTDB taxonomy): domain Bacteria; phylum Acidobacteriota; class Terriglobia; order Bryobacterales; family Bryobacteraceae; genus BOG-234. The sequence continues at coordinate 26,560 of CANIHR010000021.1, read as the reverse complement.
TTCGAGGGCGCCGCTTTGAGCATCTTGTCGAGCTCCGCCCGAATATTCACTTCCGGGTTGCCCAAAAATTTTTCATCGCCGATGTATTGCGAGCGGATCATACCGGTCTTATCAATGAAGACCAAAGCGGGAACGAAGAACGGCTCGTCCGCCTTCAGCCCCAGGAAGTCCAGAACGTTCTTCTGCGAAGAAAAACCGCAGGGGAAGCCCTTCACGAACGCAGTGTTGAACTGCTTGTAGTCGCGGGGAGCGTTCGCATCGAACGTAGCGCCCAGAACCTGCACGCCTTTGGCTGCATAGTCGGGAGCGATCTTCGACAGCAGTTTGGAAATATTTTGGCAATGCGGACAAGTAGTGAACATCAGCGACAACAAAACCGTCTTACCTCGATAGGAAGTGAGCAGTTTGTCACCTCCGTCGGCACCCTGGACCACAAATTCCGGAGCTTTCCGCGGAACCGGGCCAGCGGCACCAAGAGGAAGAGCGGCGCTGATTGTGAGCGCGGCCAGCAGAACGAGAGAAAGTACCTTGCGCATGTCTTTGCTTATTCTACGCGACAGCCTCACATTCGTTTCACTTACACGTCTTGTGAGAAGAGCGAACTTTATGAAGATCCCTGTCCTGATTTTCCTGATCTCCGGCGTCGCAGCCAGCGAACTGGAGCCAGTAGCCACCCGAGGCATTCACGCCGCCATGAATTTTGCCCGTCAGAATGACCACGTGAAGGCCCTCAGCACGCAGCTGGCCGACACCCAGCTCGACATGATGCACGTCCTGCGCTCCAGCCACGACTCCACCGATGCGCTCGAAGCCCACGAAGCCGGCCTCAAGTACGCGATCCGCGCCGAGCAGATCAGGCTTGCGGAGCAGGCTCGTTGTTCGGCAGCGACCCGCTGTTAGGCTTGCGTTCCATCAGGAAGGCCCCCACCGTCACCGCCAAAGCCAGCACCACCATCAGCGAATCCCGCAAAATCGCCTTCGGTCCCAGCGGTTCCCCCGACCCAAAGCACCCGCAATCCACTTCCAGCCCGATCGCCCAGCTCCGAATCAGCAGCGACAGAAACCCGCCGAGAATCACCGTAGCCAGCAGCGAAGTCCACTTCAGCCGGATTCCCGACAGCACCGCGAGCCCCAGCACCACCTCTGCCCACGGCAGCGTGCGCGCAATCGGCTCCAGCATGTCATCCGGAACAAGCTTGAAGGTGTAAATCGACGCTGCAAACGTCGGCCACGGCTCCCGCAGCTTCGCAATCCCCGCCGCCAGGTAAATCACCGCAAGCGCGATCCGCCCCAGCAGCAACCAGAACTTCCCGCTTTTCAGCACGGCCACAGTTATTTCGCCAGCTGCTGGTCGATGTAGCTCTTCAGAATCGGATACGGCACGAACCCGTCAATCTTCGTCCGCTTCCCGCCCTTCACCACCACCAGCGTCGGCGTCTGGTTCAGACCGTCCTTATTCCCCATCGCCACATCCGCCGCCACCGAGTCATCCAGGTGCAGATCGGTCTTCACGATGTCCTTAATCTTTGTCAGCTCGGCCGGCGTCACAACCTTCGCCACCACGCCTTCCACGTTTCCGTTCTGCGCCCAGTCCGGCTGCGTCGTGAATAGCTGATTCACCACCAGGTCGTACTTCCCGATCGTCCCCGCCGCATTCGCAAACCGCGTCGCGAGCTTCGTGAACTGGTGCTGCGGCAGCGGGAAGTCCCGGTGCAGGAACTGCACTTTGCCCGTCGCCACATATTCCTTCGTCAGGGACGGCAGCGTCTGCATATAGAGGTTCCGGCACGACGGGCATTCATAGTCCGTGTAAACCTCAACCGTGATTGCCGCCGCGGGCGACCCGGACAGCTTGAAATTCTTCACCGCAGCGGGAGCGGCGGCCTTTGTAACCGCTACCGGTGTCTTCTTCGCGGCCGGGGCCGTATTCTGGGCCACCATGTTCTGGCCGGCCATCGGACCCTGGGCAAACAAAGCAATCGCCGAAGCAAAAACGAGCACCACGCGGGTAGGCATATAGAAAGAACGCATCACACCTATTATGAAGGTATGAGCCGTCCCGCTGCATCCCTCGTCATGGAACCCGCCGCGGTCCTGGCCCACATCCTCAAACTCCCCAAAGGCCGAGCCTCCTTCAAACACCTCTGTAAGGACTTCCGCGCCAACGGCGAACGCCGCACTGCCCTCGAAGACACCCTCGAAGCCCTCATCAACTCCGGCGACCTCCTCGAACTCGACCACTCCCATTTCCAGGCAGCCGAACTCTCCCGCGACTTCGCCTCCGGCCGAGTCTCCGTCCACCGCGACGGCTTCGGCTTTCTCATCCCCGACAAACCCATCCCCGGCGTCGTCGGCGACATTTACCTCAACCGCGACGCCATTAAAGGTGCGATGCACGGCGACCGCGCCATCGTGCGCCTCGGTCGTATTGGCCCCGGCGGCAAAACCGAAGGCGAAGTCCACCGCGTCATGCGCCGCGCCCACCCCACCGTTGTCGGCGAATTCCGCATCACCAAACGTGGCCTCTGGGTCGTCCCCCACGACTCCCGCATGCAGGACTGGGTCGAAATCCCAGTCGAATACGCCCTCCCCCCCGCCGGCCCGCAACACGACCGCATCGGCGTCGAAGCGAAGGAGTATCACGACCCCTCCGAACTCGACGGTCTCATCGTCAACGCCGAACTTCTCGAATACGGCGAGAACCCTGTCGGCCGCATCATCGAAGTCCTCGGAGCCCCCGATGATTTCGGCATTGACGTCGAAATCATCATCCGCAAGCACCACCTGCCCCACCACTTCCCCCCCGAAGTCATCGAGCAGGCCAAAGCCATCTCCGAAACCATCCCGGCCGCCGAATTAGACCCCAAACGTCGTCGCGATTTCCGCCACCTCCCCATTGTCACCATCGACGGCGAAACCGCCCGCGACTTCGACGACGCCGTCCTCGTCGATCGCCTCCCCAACGGCCACTACGCCCTGCAAGTCCACATCGCCGACGTTAGCCACTACGTCCTCCCCGGCTCGCCCATCGACTCCGAAGCCCGCCTCCGCGGCACCAGCGTCTACTTCCCCGACCGCGCCGTGCCCATGCTCCCCCATGAGCTCTCCACCAACATCTGCTCCCTCATGCCACAGCAGGACCGCCTTGTCATGTCGGCCCTCATCGAGTTCGATCACACCGGCGAACCCGTCTCACAGCAGTTCTGCCGCGGCGTTATCCGTTCCGTGGAGCGGATGACCTACACCAACGTCCACAAACTGCTGGAGGGCGACGAGGCATTAAGACTTCGCTACCAGCCCCTCATTCGGCGCTTCGAACTCATGAAGGAGTTCGCCGAAATCCTCATGCGCCGCCGTTTCAAGCGCGGCTCGATCGATTTCGACCTCCCCGAACCCCTCATCGAATTCGACCAGTTCGGCGAAATGGTCGGCATCAAGCGCAGCCCCCGCAACATCGCCCACCGCATCATCGAGGAATTCATGCTCGCGGCCAACGAAGCCGTCGCCGCCCACCTCGAAGCCACCGGACGCGCCGCCATCTACCGCATCCACGAACAGCCCGACCCCAAGCGAGTCCTCGAATTCGAAGAGGTAGCCGCCCAGTTCGGCGTCACCCTCGGCATCGGAGCCATGCCCGTCAACAAGCTCCGTTACAAGGAGCGCAAGGCCGAAGGTCGAGTCGCCTACAAAGACGTCATCATTCCCAAAGAAGTCGCCATTTCGCCCCGCAATTACCAGCGCCTGGTCGCCCAAATCGAAGGCAAACCCGAAGAACGAATCCTCAGCTTCCTCATGTTGCGTTCGTTACGCCAGGCCCGCTACAGCGAAGCGAACGAAGGCCACTTCGCCCTCGCCACCCAGTTCTACACCCACTTCACCTCGCCCATCCGCCGCTACCCCGACCTGATCGTCCATCGCCTCTTAGCTGCCACCTTCGACCACACCACCTACTCCGACGAACCCGAAATCAAAGCCATAGCCGCCGACTGCTCCACCAACGAACGCCGAGCCGCCGACGCCGAACGCGAACTCGTCGAATGGAAGAAGGCGAAATTCATGGAATCGAGGGTCGGAGAGGAATTCAACGGCCTCCTCATCAGCACCACCCGCTTCGGAGCGTTCGTAGAACTCGAAGACCTCTTCGTCGAAGGCCTCATTCCCATCGACACACTCCCCGGCGACCGCTACACCTGGCACGAAAACACCAGAAAAATCGTAGGCCAAAGAACCCGCCGCGAATTCTCAATCGGTGACAAAGTAAGGGTCATCCTCGACCGCGTCGACCCCCTGGAGCGCAAACTCCAGTTCGCCATAGTCGAACCCCGCCAGCAAAAATTCAAACCCGCCGGCAAACGCAAACGCCCCTGGTAGCCCCCCACCGCCCCAAAAGCGTTATCCTAATGCCATGAGCGCGGCCACTCTACTGTCGATTGAGGAGTATCTCAACTCAAGCTTCCACCCCGACCGCGAATACATTGACGGTGAGGTAATTGAACGCAACGTGGGTAAGCGAAAACACAGTTACACGCAGTCGCGAATCACCATGTGGTTCGGTCGCACAGACCTCGCCCGCTTATATTTCCCCTTCACCGAACTGCGTAGCCAGGTCTCTTCCACCAGAGTTCGCATCCCTGACGTTACCGTCGTGGAGTTACCCCTGCCGGAGGAAGAAACGCTGACGAACCCTGCTTACCTCGCCATCGAAATCATGTCGCCCGACGACACGATGGCCTCCATGCAGGACAAACTCGACGACTACCTCGCCTTCGGAATCCCCAACATCTGGGTCGTTGACCCTTGGAAAAATCGAGCCTGGACGATCACCGCCGATGGTTGGACCACCGTCCGTGACCACATCATGTGCACCCACGACGGTCGCGTCGCCATGCCTCTCGCCGACGTCCTCCTCCCCTAATCCGGTCCAGCCCAAATAAAAAAGGGCCGGCCCCCCAAAGGAGACCGGCCCATCCAACCACACGTTCTTTCCGAACCGCGACCGTAAGGAAGCGGCCACCACCCGAACCGTTAGAACTCCAGGCGCGCGGAAACCTGACCAGTACGCCCGCCGCCAAAATCTACGCCGCGCCCACTCGTAATCTTCCCGAAGCTGTTATTCGTAATGTTCAGCTGCGGATCCCCCAGGTTCAGCCGGTTCGTCACGTTGGTAAACGTGCCTTCCAGCTTCAGCGCCAGCTTCTCCGTTAGTGCCACCTTCTTCGACAGACCCGCATTCCAGGTAAACGTGCCCGGGCCAACCACAATGCCCACGCCCGAATTCCCGAACCGGCCCAGCGGAGCCGCATCGCGACCCGGCACCACGCCAACCGCGCAGTTGAACTGGGTCGCGCCCACCGCCCGTCCCGGACAAACGAATGCGTTCCGGTCCAGCCACATATCGGCCGTCGGATTCGACAAACTGCCGCTCGCAATCCGATCCGGACGCTGCGTCCCGCGGTTCGGAGCATTGGTGCCCGAAGGATCGCCACCACTCATCGTCGGTGTCAAAAACGCCCCCGTCTGCAGCGTCACAATCGACGACAAACTCCAGCCGCCGATCACCGTATCCAGGCTCTTGCCAATGCCGCCCAGGAACTGCTTCTTGCGGCCCACCGGCAACTCATAAACCACCGTCGAAATCGAGCGCTGCCGCCGCGTCGCATACACATCGCCACGGTCCGCACGCCGGTCCAGCGAGTTCGTCACTCGCCCGCCGCCCGTCTCCCCCGCATAGCTCGAAGGATTCGGCCCCGCGTTGTCCGCCAGGTGCTTCGCCAGCGTGTAAGCCGTCGTGAACGACAGGCCCCTGGAGAACCGCCGCGTCACTTCCGCCTGCACCGCCTGATAGATCGAATTCGCGCCCGCATCGCGGCTGTAGATCAGATCCCATGCCGGGAACGGACGATCCGTCGCCGCCCTCTGCGAGTAGAACGACGTCGAAGACACCGGCTGATTCAGATCCGGAGCCCACGGCAGTTGCACACCCCGGTTCGCGATGTACGACAAACGCAGTCCCATGTTGTTCGTCAGCTGACGATCTACCGACAAGCCCCACTGCAGCATGTACGGCGCCTTGAAGTCGATCTGATTCGCCGTCCGGAACTGCGCCGTGCCAAACGCCCCGGCCCGCACTCCCGAACCCGGCGTCCGCGTCTGCGGCAGCAGGAACACCGGCTTCCCGTCCGCGCCCACGTTGTTGAACGACCGAACGTCGCTCTGCACCGTTCCCGTCAGCGAGAAGAAGACCGACCCCAGCAGAATCATGTTGTACTCCCCAAAATTCGCCCGAATCGTCGTCTTGTCGTTCAGCCGGTACGCCAGCCCCAGCCTCGGCAGAAACTGCCACGGATAGTTCTTTCGCAAACCTTCCGGAATACCAATAGAGGAGGCCGTCACGAACGGAGTGCACGGAATCCCGTTGATCGCCGCCGCCGGGCACGCATTCACTGCCAGCAAAGCCGCCGGAGCCACCAGCTTCAGAGCCGCCGGATCGGTCGGCAACACCACGCGCCCCGTGCGCGCCACGGTCCGGTCGAAGTTCGCCACGTTCAGGCCGGCATCGTTGTAGCCCGGCTGAAACTCCCACCGAATACCCAGATCAATCGTCAGCCGCTGCGTGGCCCGGAAGGTATCCTGGACGTACGACTTGTAGTGCGTCGCCCGTCCGTCGTTGTCCGAAACCACCACCGCAATCTGCGTTTGCGCCGGCGCTCCCACCAGGAAATCGCCCCACGGAGACCCCGTGAAGTTGCCCGTAAAGGCATAATCGCCGTAGTTGTCACCCGTCGTGAAACCGAGGTTCGTCTCTGCCCGCAGAGTCCGGATATCCACGCCCGTCTTAATCGTGTGCTTGCCCTTGATCCACGTCACGTTGTCCAGCAGCTGCGTCGTCCACGACGCACCCCGACCCGGTCTCCCCTTCGAAAACGAAGTCAGATTCTGAATCGCAAAGTTCGGCAGCGCATTGAAGAAGATGTCTTTCTGAATGTCCTGCAGGTTCAGGCTGTTCGAAAATGCCCGACCATCGAATGGAAAGCTCGATCCCGACGGAGCATACGAAATGCCGCCGCGGAACTCGTTCAGCAGGTTGGGACGCAACGTCGAGGTGAAACTCACCACCGCCTGCTGATGATCCGTGTAGCTCGAATCGGCCGGCAGCAGCAGGTTGTTGGGGCTGTCCGCCGTATTCCATTTCTGCGTGTACCGGCCAAAGATTGAATGCTTCGAATTGAACTGATGATCCAGCCGCACGTCGTACTGGTTCGACTGCACCTGCGAACTGCGGTTATCCACAAAGTTCGAAGCGGCCGTTTTCACCCCCGCCCCGACATTTGGCAGCGGATAGAACGGAATGATCGCCGTGGCAATTTTGCTGATTACCGACACCGGCAGTTTGTTGCCCGGATACGGAGTCCCCGAGAACGGGTCCCGCAGCGTAATACCCTCGCCGGTAAAATCCCCCGTCCGCATCGCCGTCGTCGGAACACTGTTCTGAATCGTCGTCTGCCGGGGCAAACGGAACCCTTCCCACGTGAAGAAGAAGAACGTCCGGTTCTTGCCGTTATACAGCTTCGGCAGCACCACCGGCCCCCCCAGAGTCCCGCCAAACGTGTTACCCACCTTGGACGGCAGTGACGTCTGACCAAAACTCAGCGCATCAAACGCCCGGTTCTGGTGATACCAGAAGCCCGCGCCATGAAACTCGTTCGTACCGCTCTTCGAAGTGGTTGTGATGTCGCCCGGAGCCCCGTATTCCGCTCCGTTACCCACACCCTGTACGCGGATTTCGCCAATCGACTCCACCGACGGGAACAGATTCCGGTTCGGACTGTTACCCGTCACGTTCGTGATCGAAATGCCGTCCACGCTCGTCTCGGTCTGCGCCGGCAACCCGCCCTGAATCGAGAAGCCATTGCCGTTATCCGGCTGCACGCCAGGCAAGGTCGCAATCAGGTTGTAAGGCGTCGTACTCCCGCCCGCGCGAACGTTGGCAGGTAGCGAAATCACCTTCTGCGCGCTCAAACTCTGGGCAATTGCCGCCGTATCCGTCGCAATCACACCCGCGCTCGATTCCACCGTGACGGTCTCCGTCACATCGCCGACCTGCATCGTCGCATCCACACGCAGTGTCTGACGAGCGACCAATTCGACCGCGCCCGACGAGAACGTCCGGAACCCGGCATTCTTAACCGTGACCGAATAATTCCCCGGCTTGACGTTCTGAAATTCGTAATTTCCATCCGCACCCGTTTTCGAGTCGCGGCTCACATTTTCACCCGTGTTGGTCAAGGTCACGCCGGCACCGCTAACCACGGCCCCCGACGGATCTTTCACCGAGCCCACCACGACCCCGAAGGTCGACTGAGCCTGAAGCCCTGCCGCAAGGCAAAATAGCCCAGCTAACAGGTATATTTGATTTCGCATAAGGCTCCCAGAATAGGAAAGCAATGTAAATCTCCCATGACAGTATTCTGACGTCCTGGTTACAAAAAGTCAGTGCAAGAGGATAGGGCTTTTCAGGAGTTTTTTCAATAAAATACTGAGCTCAGCCCAGGGAGCCCGGATCAGAGACAGGTCTTTCGCGTGTAGTCGGGAATCACGGCGTCAGGTAGTCCAGCTTGATGATCTGTCCTGTGCCGACCGTTTTCAGCGACTGCAAAATCGCATCAGCCATGCGCTTCAGCGTCTCGATGTCATTGCCCGGTGCCACCAGCACGATCAGCGCCATCCCCGGGGCAGGCAAACTCTGCTGATACGGAATACCCTGATCGACGGTAATCAGGACTTCGTAACTGGCTGCCGATGCCATGCGCAGCAGTTCCCCGTTTTTCAGCCCGCTAAAGCCCGCGTAGCGTGTGCTGTGAACTTCATGTCCAGGGATGTGGTGCCGTAGTCTCTCCGGGATGCACTCGTCGAGCAAAACCTTCATGCGATTTGGGCAAGCAACGATTCTTTAGCGTCTTCCAGCGCCTGGATAGCCATCTCCCGACTCACAGTGGGGAAATCCTCCAGAAATTCCGCGAGGGGATACCCTCCTTCGATGTAGTCCAGGAGATTCTTCAGCGGAACTCGGGTGCCACGAAAGCAGGGCGTCCCGCCCATGATCCCGGTGTCGCTGACTATCACTGATGAAACCGCCCTCATAGCGGCAATCTTACCCCGAAAATCCCAGTCACAAAAATCCAAAAATATTCACCCAACCTTTTCAACAACTTCCAGCCCACCCTGCCCGATTCTGCAAGCCCCCGATGCTACACCCAACACAGGAGGCCCCCAACCGGCCCCCACCGAAATCACCCAGAAAAGAGAAGCCATGTCCACCCCCACCGAACCGATCTCCGAAGCCCGTTTCCTCGCAAACGTCCGCAACGCCCAGCTCTCCACCGGCCCCATCACCGAAGCCGGCAAATCGCGCTCTAAAATGAATGCTCTCCGCCACGGCCTCACCGGTCAGTTCTACGTCATGAACGAAGCCGACCGCATTGCCTACGAAGCGTTTGAAAAGGAAATCCTCGCCGACCTCGCCCCTGTTGGAGCCGTCGAGCGTCAGTACGCCGTCGCCATCGCCCAGGACAATTGGCGTCTCAACCGAGCCCGCGCCATCGAATTCAACATCGAAGGTCTCGGCGACCACGAATGCGCCGACGCCGTCGAATCGGACTCCCCCGAAGTCACCTCTGCCGTCGTCCAGGCCAAAACCTGGCTGAAGCAGCACCACGCCCTCACCAACCTCGCCCTCTACGAATCCCGCATCGAGCGCCAGCTCAACCGCATCGAAAAGCGCCTGGAAGTCCTGCAAAAAGTGCGCAAAGCCAAAGAAGCGCAGGCCCTCGAAGAAGCCGAACTCCTCCTCGCCCAGGCCCTCATGCGAAAAAACGCCGCTGAGCTCTCCGCCCCCCACGTGTCCAATGGTGCAGCAACGTCCGGCCTTATCCCCACCTCAGTCATGGATCTGGACACTATTCAGGTCAATGGCTTCGAATTTTCAAACGCCAAAATCCTCGCCGGTCTCAACCGCAAAACCGACCTCGCCACCGCCCGCTTCTACAAATCGAACGGATGGGACGCCACAAAACCCCTCCCGAAAGCGCTCACGATGCCGATGGCAGCCTAAAATCCCGGTCGAAACTCCGATGCTACTCGGCTGTTACAGGCGCAGTGTGTTCACTCTTCGAACTCAGGTAGTAATGCACCGCGGGAGTCACCACCAGCGAAAGCACCATACTCGCCGCCACGCCCCCAATAACCGCAATCGCCAGCGGCTGCAGCATCTGCGACCCCGCGCCAATCGCCAGACTCAGCGGCACCATCCCCGCCACAGTCGCCAAAGCCGTCATCAAAATCGGCCGCAACCGCCGCTCGCCCGCCTCAATCATCGCGTCCAGCGCCGAGTACCCCTCAGCCCGGAATCGCTGATCCGCGTCCAGCAGCAAAATCCCGTTCTTCGCCACAATCCCGATCACCATAATCAGGCCCATAAACGAAGAAATATTGAACGTAGTCCCCGTAGCCAGCAACGCTCCAAACACGCCCGAAGTGGACAGCAAAGCCGACGCCAGAATCGCCGCCGGAGCACCAAACTCCCGGAACTCAAACAGCAGCACCACAAACACCAGCACCACCGCCAGCAGCAGCACAAATCCCAGATCCCGGAACGATTTCTGCTGCTCCGCATACGTCCCGCCATACACAACCCGAATCTCGGAAGGCAGCTTCAACTCCGCCACCGCGGCCTGCACGTCCCGAATTCCCTTGCCCAGGCTAATGCCCTCAAACCGTCCCGTCACGCCCACATAACGCAGCAAATTCTCGCGCTGAATCTCCGTCTGCCCAGCCTCGTTCTCAAACGTCGCCAGCGACCCCAGCGTCGCATTCTTCCCCGTCGAACTCACAATCATCGTGTTCCGAATCTGCTCCAGATTCGCCCGAGCACTCTCCGGAAAACGCACCCGAATCGTGTACGCCCGGTCATTCACCACCACCGGAGTCGTCGCCGGCTCACCCTGCAGAATCGCCGCCGCATCCACCTCAATCTCCTGCGGCGTAAACCCCGACCGTGCTGCCACCCCAGGGTCCACACGCATCACGATCGCCGACCCCGAAATCGTGTTCTCAATCCCGTCCTTCACGTCCTTCACGGTCGAAATCTTCTTGATCCGGTCCGCCACCTTGGGCGACCACTTCCGCAGCAGCGCCGGGTCCTGCGCGAACATCTTGATCTCAATCGGCTCCGGCGAATTGCTCAGATCCCCGATCATGTCCTGCAGAATCTGAATGAACTCCACATCCAGCTGCGGATACGCCTCGTTCACAACCTTCCGCGCATCCGACATTACTTCGTCAATGCCCTTATCTCGATCCTTTTTCAGCCGCACCAGGAAGTCGCCACGATTCGCCTCCGTCACCGCCGCCAGCCCCAGCTGCAGCCCCGTACGCCGCGAACTCGTCTGTACTTCCGGTATCTTCCCGAGGATCTTCTCTACGCCCAGCAGCACCGCGTTCGTATCCTCCAGCGACGATCCCGCCGGCATCAGATAATCCAGCACAAACGCGCCCTCATCCACCTCCGGCAACAGATCGCTGCCCAGCGCCTCGAACCCGTAATACGACACGGCCACCAGCACCAGACTGCTCACCGCCACCACCAAAGGACGAGCCAGAGCGAACTTCAAAACCGCCACATAGAACCGCGTCAGCTTGCCCATGAAACCGGTCGCCTCAACATGCCCATGCGCATCCGCCACGGCCAGCGCCTTGTCAGACTTCTTCTTCTTCAACAGGAAATGGCTCAAAGCCGGAGTCCACGTCAAAGCCAGCACCAGCGACGTCAGCAGACTTGCGCCCACCGTAATTGCCAGCGCCCGGAAGAACGTACCCGTCACGCCCGTAATCGAAATCAGCGGCAGGAAGACCACAATCGGAGTAATCGTCGACCCCACCAGCGGCACTCGAATCTCCGCAATCGCACTACGGATCGCCTCGCTCAGACTCTGCCCCGAATCCCGGTGCATCACGATGTTTTCCACCACCACGATCGCGTCGTCAATCACCAGTCCGACCGCCGCCGCCAGTCCGCCCAGCGTCATCAGGTCGAAGCTCTCACCCAGCATCCGCAGCACAATCAGCGTGATTGCAATCGTCGCCGGAATCACCAGCCCCGCCACAATCGAACTGCCCCAGTCCCGCAGGAACAGCACCAGAATAATCGCCGCCAGCACCAGCCCGATCAGGATCGCGTCCCGCACACTGGCAATCGAATCCCGCACCACTTCCGACTGGTCGTAGAACGCCTGCACCTTCACACCCGGAGGCAGCGTCGCCTGAATCTGCGCCAGTTCTTTAGTCACCAGATCCGCCACAGCAACCGTGTTGCTGTCCGGCTGCCGGAACACATTCAGCAGCACGGCCGGCTTCCCGTTCGCCGTCACAATCGTGTACACCGGCATCACGCCAGACTTCACAGTTCCCAGATCGCCCACCCGCACCGGAACTCCGGCGGGCGAAGTCTTCACCACAATGTTCCCGATCTCTTCCGGCGTCCGCGCCTGGCCCGTCACCAGCGCCAGCGACAGCTCATGGTTGTTCGGCAACAACCCGGGCGAGTCGATCATGTTGCTCTTGTCAACAGCGTCCAGAATGCCCGGCACCGTCACCTGAGCCTCCAGCATCTTCGCCGGATCCGGCTCAATGTGGAACTCCGGAACCTGCCCGCCCTGCAACACCACCATCGACACGCCGTTCACGCGATTCAGCCTTGGTTTGATCTGGTAATTCGCCATCTCCCAAAGCGCGCGTTGCGGCACGGAATCCGACGTAATGCTGTACCCCAGAATCGGAAACGCGGCGAACGTCAGCCGGTTCGAAATCAGCTTCGCCGTTGGGGGCAGGGAAGGCTGCACGCGCGCCAGAGCTGCGTTCACAAACTCCAGCGTCCGGAACATATCCACGTTCCAGTTGAAAAACAAACTCACCTCCGCCGACCCGCGGCTCGTCGTCGAACGCACCGTCTCCAGCCCCGGCACCGCATTCAGCGCCTCTTCGATGGGCCTTGTGACCACCACCTGCATCTGGTCAATCGGCGAGACACCGTTGTCGATCCCGACGACAATACGCGGGAAATCCGTCGACGGGAAAACTGCAATCGGGATATTGAACGCCAGATACGCGCCCATGCCCACCAGCGCAATAATGACGAAAATAATCGGCCGAGAGAACCGCGCTGTCCAATGCTCGTTCAAGGCACGCTCGCCCATCACTTCTTGTCGTCCTCATCATCGTCGTCCGCTTCCGCGGGAGCCTCAACGATCTTGACCTTCGCCTTGTTTTCCAGCCCCAGGCCGCCCGAGACAACCACCTTCTCGCCTTCCTGTACGCCACTCACAATCTGCTGGTTATCGCCCTGCCGCACGCCGAGCACAATCTTCCGCTCCTGCGCCTTGTTGTCGGCCCCGATCACCATCACCTTCTGGCCACCCTCGTCGTGGTTCAGCAACGCGGCCACCGGCACCAGAATCACGTCCTTCAGCGTCTCGGCTTTGATGCTCACCCGAATCGTCGAGCCCGGCTTCATCACTTCTCCCGGATTCGGAGCCTGCACCCAAACCTCAATGGTCGTCGTCGCCGGATTCACCGCCGGACTCACCACCGTTACCTTGCCCGCGATATCTCCCGCCGGCCCCGCAATCGTCGCCGGACTCCCCGGCTTAATAAACGCCGCGTCCTTCACCGGAACATTCGCCCGCGCCACCACTTCCGAGATATTGACAATCGAAACCAGCGGAGAACCCGGAGCCGCCATCTCCCCCGGATACACCGGACGATCCGCCACAATCCCGCTGATCGGACTCGTCACCGACGCATATCCGGTCTGCACGGAGGCGTTTTCATAATGAGCTTTCGCCGCATCAATCGCCGCCCGCATCCCGCGCGCCTGCTCCCGCTGCCCCACCGCGTTCAGCGTCTGTAAATGCCGCTGCGCCGTATCGAACTGCCCCTGCGCCTGCACCATCAGAACCCGCGCATCGTCAGCCAGTTTCTGAGCCAGCGCGCCCTGCTTCACCAGCTCCACGCGGCTCTCATAAACCTTCTTCGCCGCGTCCAGAGCCTGCCGCGCACTCGCCACATCGCTCTCGGATTTCTGCTTCTCATCTACGGCTGTCGCGCCGGTCATCGCCTGATAAGCCGCTTGCGCCTGTTCCCACTGGCTCTTGCTCTCGTTCGCCGCGGCCACCAGATCCTTGCTCTCCAGCTCCGCCAGCACCTGACCCGCCTTCACATGGTCCCCGCGGTTCACCAGTACCTTTCGCACCGGCGCCGCGATCTTCGGCGTCACATTCGCCTGGTCGATCGGATACAGCACCGCATCCGCCGTAATCACGCGGTCAATCGGACCTTTTCGAGCCTCGGTCACCTGCACCGAAACCGGGGCTTCCACTTCGGCCTCGGTCGCTTCCTTCTTACCGCAGGAAATCATCCATGCTGAGCACACTAAGAGGGCCGCAATCAGTCGTCGATTCATCACAAAGTCCCCATCAGAGTCTGCAGATTGGCAATTGCCGTCTTGTACCGCACTTGTCCGTCGCTGTACCCGTTTCGGGCCTGCGCGAGCGTCGTCTGCGCGTCCACTACTTCCAGCGTTACGGCCTCGCCCGCCTGATACCGCAGCAGCGTCAGCCGCAGGCTCTCCACCGCCAGTTCCACCGTGCTCTTCAGCGAATCGAGCTGTGCCTGCGCCGCCTTCGATTCCGCGATCGCCGCCGCCAGATTCGCCTCCAGCGCGCGACCCGCCAGCGTCAGATCCAGCTGCGCCTGCGCCCGGCGGAACTCCGCCTGCCGGATCTTGCTCGCCGTCACGCCCCACGTCCACACCGGGACATTCAGCGACACCTGCACCGAAGCGCCAACACTCTGTCCGTTAAACACAAAACGGTTCGAGTCGATACCGTAATTCAGGTCCACCGAAAGCGTCGGCAGATACCCGTACCTCGCTACGCCGACATCGAAGCCAGCCGCGTTCACACTCGATTTCGCCGCGAGCACTTCGGGACTCGTCGCCACAGCCTTTGCCCTGGCTTCTGCAACCGGAGGCAGCAGCGAGGCCTCGCCCGCATCGTCCACCAGCGAGAATTCCGTGCTGAAAGTCGGCAGAATCAGCACGCCCAGCGCGATCTTCGCCTTCTCAATCGCCACCTGAGCGTCCTGCAGATCCCGCTGCCGCTGTTGCAGCAGCAGCCGAGCCTTGATCACGTCGGAATGGGCCGCTTCACCGCCCTTTTCCTGCTTCTCGGTCACGTCCACAAACTGCTCGGCTTCGCGCAAACTCAATTGCGCGTTCCCGAAGTGCCGCTGGGCCACGATCACGTTGTAGAAATCCTGGATAACGGTCGCATTCAGGCCCCGAGCCGCCACATCCACGCGGGCACGCGCCGCCGCCTCTGTCGCCAGCGCCCGCCGGACCTCGTTGCGCCGAAAAATCGCCAGCACGTCCTCATGCACCTGCACCTGATCGGTGTACTGGTGGACGCCGTTGTTGGATATAAAGACGCCGGTGTCGGTCCCGTTCCCCTGGGTATACAGGCCCTGATTCAGAGCATTCAGCGTCGGCAACCGCAGCGTCCGGGACTGCAGCGTGTCCTCCCGCGCTTGTTGAACTGCGAAGTTCGCCGCCTGCAACTGACCCGCATGTTGCCGAGCCCGCGCAATCGCGTCCGGCAGTGTGATCGAAAGTGGCGGTGCCTGTGCCAGCGCAGCGCCGGCCAGACACAACAAGACCCAGAGCGTTTTCATCGGTGCAAACGCAGTCTACCAGTTGGGTCTGAAGATTTGGTGAAAAACCTAATGCTTGCGGGCTGTCTCGAGACTATCTCGGGTCAGGATCTCGCGGATCGCATAGATGCGCCGGTCCTGCGATTCAAAGTACGTTCTCATCACCAGTTCGCCAATGAGGCCCGTGCTGAACATCATCAGGCCGGCCATCAGGAACATCGCGCCGGCCAGCATCAGCGGTCCGTGCTCCAGAATGATATCCACCTGAGTCACGATCTTCTTGATCGCGCAGAAGCCCAGGATGCCGCCGCCCAGCGTCACGCCCGTCAGCCCAATGGCCCCGAAGAAGTGCATCGGACGAGTGAAGTACTTCAGCAGGAAGCGGATTGTCAGAATGTCGAACATCACCCGGAATGTCCGGCTCAGCCCATAGTGCGACTCACCCGCAATCCGCGGCGGATTCTGGATCGGCACTTCGCAAACGCGCGCGCCGTAAAAACTGGCCAGCGCCGGAATGAAGCGGTGCAGTTCGCCGTAGAGGTGAACGTCCTTCAGTACTTCCGCCCGATAAGCCTTGAAAGTAGTCCCGAAGTCGCGCAGGTCAATCCCCGAGGCCTTCGACATCAGCCAGTTGGCGATCTTCGACGGAATCTTTCGGGTGATGGCGTTGTCGATCCGTTCCTTCCGCCAGCCGGAAGCGATGTCGTAACCTTCGTCAATCTTGGCCAGAAGCGCCGGAATATCTTCGGGAGCATGCTGCAGATCGCCGTCCATCGCGATCACGATGGTGCCTTGTGCTTCGTGGAAACCGGCGGAAAGGGCAGCGGTCTGGCCGAAGTTACGGCGCAGCTTCACCACCTTCAGCGCCCCATCGGTCAGCACCAGGTTCGTGAGCAGTTCCACGCTCTTATCGCTCGAAGCGTCGTCGACAAAGATGATTTCGTAGGGTCGGCCGGTCGCTGTCAAAACCGAGGTGAGGCGGTCGTAGAGCGGCAGAATGGACCGCTCTTCGTTATGCACAGGGACGACAATCGACAGCATCCCTCTATTTTAGCCAGGTATAGGTTATGTTCGGGAGGTGGACAGTCGCACGCCCTTTCGGGCCACGAACGCGGGAACAACTTATGAAGGGATTCAGCCTCTGCCGGTACGAGTGCTGCTGGAAAACGTGCGCAGCCTCTACAACGTCGGCTCATTCTTCCGGACCGGCGACGCCGCCGCGCTGGAGAAGCTGATTCTGGCCGGCTTCACTGGCTACCCGCCGCAGAACATGATCTCGAAAACCGCCCTCGGCGCCGAAGAAACTCTGCCCTGGGAGCACACAAAGCAGCCGGTTGAAGCCGTTGTCGCGATGCGCGAAGCGGGTTATGAAATCGTCGCCATTGAGACCACCGTCCACGCGGTCGATCTGTTCGACTGGGTGCCCCGGTTTCCGGTCTGCATCCTGTTCGGCCACGAAACCGACGGCCTGACGCCGGAGTTAGCAGCTCAGGCCGACACCCACGTCCGCATCCCGATGCTGGGTCAGAAGCACTCGCTCAACGTGGCGACGGCTGGAGGCGTGGTGCTTTACGAACTGCTGCGGAAATACCGGGCACTAAGGCAAGCAGCAGCATTCCCAGCGTAACCAGGGCGCTCAGCAGTCGGCAGACCCAGGCCTCTGTTGTCACGCCGTAGTGAATCGAAATCTCGCAGGGTCCGTTGCAGTTGGGCTCGATGACCATCAGCCCGATGGCGTCTTTCGTTACCGGAACCTCGCGTCCGCCAACGCTGGCCTCCCAGCCGGGAGCATGGTTGATCGCGAGCGAAATCACCTGGTCCGGTTTCATGTTCGCCCGGATCATTTCGCCCGAATACTCTGCAACCGGCAGAGCCGGGTCATCAAGCGCAGCGACAAACGGCCGCAGCGGATCGACATCCAGGCCATGGATCGGAGCCTTCTGAACCAGGGCCAATTTCGGCACCACGCGGGCGAGTGACTTCGACTTCTGGGGTACCCCGTAGATCGTGTCGTCCTCGTCATGCCAGAGCTCCGGTAGCACGCCCTCGAAGCGGTTCGGGAACAGCACCGGATGGTAGTGCTCGCGGCTCTTCGGCCCCGGCACTGTGATGGCCTGGGTGGCGAAAGCCTTCAGCCAGAGAATGGAAATCTCGGCGTCTCCGGCGCCCGTCGGCGTGCCGGTGTAGATGCCGTAAACCGCCACCTTCTGCATCCAGTTCGGAGCCGAAGGCTGGTGGCCCGAACTGAGCTGCGGGTTGTTCGAGTAGATGTTGCAGATGAACTCGGTATCCCCCGAGACCATCGCCCGCTGGTCGGGCATGTTTTTGTCGAGCCACATGCAGGTCTTGTACTGGATGGTCTTCGTGATGTCGATGGGCTGGATCAGACCCCGCGCAAAACGCCGGAAGACCTTCGTCTGGTAGTAACTGCCGACCACCACCACGGCAATCAGGGCCCACGTCCCCCTTGCCGGAAGCCGGTTCGCGGCGACGGCCAGCAGCAGGCAGATGGCGAGTTCCATCTCGATCTGGTAACGTCCGCCCTGCGGCACGAAAGTGATGTTGAACAGGAAGAAACTGATCGGGATCAGGCAGAGCCAGTAACCGAGGTAGAGCGCGAACCGCTCCAGTTCCGAACCGACCCGCCGGGTGAACCAGACCAGCGCGGCGAAGATTGCAATCGCCGCTGCCGTCGCCAGGTAACTCGCGTGCATCACGCCGGCTTCGCCCCACTGGTCACCGCGGATCAGGTTGATCAGCGAGGGCGATAACCAGGGCGACATCCAGCAGTAGGCCGCCACGCCAAGCGCCACCAGCGTCCCGAGTCCCGAGCCCATCGCCAGCACAATGGCGAGGCCACCGAGCACCAGGTCGATGCCCCCAAACGCGTTGACGCTGACCACGCAGGCGGAGGAAATAATCGCCCCGATGATGCTCCCCGGACTCCGGGTGGCGATCGCCCGTCGCAGAAAGAGAAACGCCACCGGAAGCAGCGTCAGCGCCAGATTATGCGGGTCTTCCGCATAGTGCACGATGTTGTACAAGCGCAGCGGGCCGAAGTGTGGCAGCCGAAGAATCGGGATGAACCACTCGGCGGGAGAAAGCAGCGAATACGCGAGACCGACGCCAACGGCCACCCGAAGCGACTTCGACCAGTCCCACGCGAACCAAAACAGCGTGACGGGTCCCAGACAGTACAGAACGGCCAGCAGGAAGTGCAGGGACCGCGGAGCGTTCATGCCGGTCAGCAGTGACGTCACTGCCGTCAAAGCGGGCAGCAGTGGCTGGTAGGCGTTTTCAATCGGCATCCCCGCGTTGAACCACGGATACCAGCGCTCAAACGGGTGCTCGCGATAAAACCGCCCAATCGCCGTAAACACGCCCTCGTTCGAATCCAGGTTGTTCAGAAACTCGGCAAAAAATAATTCCCTGCAAATATACGCGTTCAGCAGAAACAGGCCGAGCGCGATCAGCAGCAGACGCCAGCGTTGCTTCATTTCGCCGCCACCGAAATCCAGACGCCCGGCGCACTCTCGACATCGCCCACATTGATCGAAACGGGCACGTACCCGCCTGGCTGGACCCCGTTCGGGATCAAAACGTTAATCTGCATCAGACCGGCAACAACTCCAAAGACTCCGCCCGCATATTGGACGGTCGCGGGAATGCCGCCTACCTTCGCGGTGACCTTCCCAAGGGGCGCCGGTAGCGGCAGCGAGGTGAACTTACCGTCCATCGCTCCGCTCGTCAGGCCTTCCCCGGTTGCAAACAGAGCGATGTAATCGCCTGTTTTGACCGGCGTCAACGCGGTGTTGAGTGAGCCATCCGCCACGTTAAGAGCCGCCGCCTGACCTGCCCCGGAAGCATTGGCCGTGAAGAAGCTCGGGGACGCCGCCTTCACCGGCACGCTGACCGGCAGCGACGTCTGCCCCAGATAGGAAACCGTCACCTGCGTCGCGGTGCCGCTCACCCCGTACGGCACAATCGCAGCCACCTGATTGGTGAACGAGTAAATCACCGGAGCGGGAATTCCACTGAACGATACCGAAGTTCCACCCACCAGAGTCGGTACGGAAGCCGCCGTGGCCGGGAACTGAGCCAGCGTTGCGGGCCCAAGCCCCTCGCCGTACAGCACCACGATCTTGCCGGGCGATACAGGCCCCACTGCTTCACTCGCGGCATCGGCAACGGCGGCAAGCGTTATGGCCTGCGCCGATGGCCGCAGCACCCGGATGGCGCTGTTGCCGGAATCGGCGATCACCACATTTCCGTTCGAATCTACAGCGAGGCCGAGCGGCCGGCTGAACTGCGACAGCGCTGCCGGACCGCCATCACCCGCATACCCTTCGGTCAGGCCGATCACGGTAACCGTCCCATCGGTACCCACTCGCCGGATCGCATTGTTGCCGGTATCGGCGATGAAGACGTTGCCTGCCTTGTCAACAGCCACTCCCGACGGCGACTTCAGCGCCCCGGCCGCCAGTATCGTCACCGCACCCGATGGCGCGATGCGTTGCACGCGGTTGTTGACCGAATCGGCCACATACAAATTCCCGGCTGCATCCAAAGCGACGCCCCGCCGCTCTCCGGTATCAGCAATATAGAGCTTGCCCGCTGCATCCACAGCGACTCCTGTGGGAAAGCGAATGCCGGTATTCGCAACCGTCGTAATCACTCCCGAGGGCGTGACTTTGCGGATGGCGTGGTTACCGCTGTCGGCGATGTAGAGGTTCCCCGTCGCATCGAGCGCCAACCCCAGCGGAGCGCTCAACTGGCCATCGTCACCCGCCACCACCGTAACGACTCCGCCGGGAGTGATCGAAAATACCCGGTTGCGGAACGAATCGGTGTAATAGACCGTGCCCGAAGCGGCAACCGACACTGCGTCCGGACTGAAGATCTGCGGCTGAACATCGCTGCCGGCGAACGTGGAAATCACCCCGGCAGGTGACACGGCTCGGATCCGCGCATTCGCGCTGTCGGCGATATACAGCGTCCCACCGGGGCCGATGGCGACATCGTTCGGGTAGTTCAGCATGGCGCTGGTGGCTGCTGCGCCATCGCCGGAAAACCCCTGCGATCTGCTGCCCGCCACGGTCGTCACCGTTCCGCCAGGCGTCACCTTCACGATGCGGAAGTTGCCGCTGTCCGAGATATAGATATTGCCCGCCGCATCCGCGCGGACTCCATCGGGGAAGTTCAGGTCACCCGCCACAAGGGTCCGCACGATGCCGTCGGAAATACGCCGAATTCGGTTGTTCCCGGCGTCGGCCACGAGAAGGTCTCCGGCTGCATTCAACGCCAGACTGGTGGGATTTGAGAAGGTCGCGTTGACTGCCTGACCGTTGTCGCCCGTGGCACCTACTGCTCCGGTACCGGCAAAGTTCGTGATGATTCCTTCGGGAGAGACCCGGCGGATCCGGTTGTTGCCAAGGTCAAGAATGTAGAGCTGGCCCGTGCCTGCGATCGCAACCGCAACCGGGGTGTTCAATTGGGCGCTGACAGCCGGACCTTTGTCGCCGGTATTTCCGGCCACGCCGCTGCCGGCGACAGTGGTAATAATGCCGTCGGTTGTCACCCGCCGTACGCGATGATTATTGCTGTCGGTAATGTAAACCGTCCCGGCGCCGTCGATGGCGACTCCCGTCGGGTCATTCAGTTGCGCGGCGTCGGCCTGCGCGCCATCGCCGGAAAAGCCGCGCCGCCCCGTACCCGCAAACCGCACCAACTGGCCCACCGGACTGACGCGAAACACCGCATGCACGCTGGTGAAGTAGACATTCCCTGCCGCGTCGGTCGCCACGCTGTCCGGGTTCCCGATCCAGATATTCGCCGGCGCTGTGCTGCTTGTCAGGGGCGCATTCGTCAGCAGGGTCGACGTGACGTAGTTCTGCCCGCTGAGGCAGAGCGGGGTCAGCAACAAGGCGACAATCAAACGGATTGGGTCCAAACTGCCATTGTCGCTATAGTTGGTGACTGGCGCGATATGTCAGGCCTCATCACTCCTCCCGGCGGTACTCCTTTAGCGGCGATCCGGCTGTCTGCGGACGGCCCTTCTATCTGGTGCAAGCTGGAATATCTGAATCCCAGCGGCTCGACCAAGGATCGGATTGCGGCCTTTATTCTGCACCGCGCCCGCAAGACCGGCGAACTGAAACCTGGCCAGACGGTGATCGAGGCTTCCAGCGGTTCCACCAGCATTGCCTTCTCGCTGGCCTGTGCGCAGCATGGTCTGCCGTTCATTGCGGTGATGCCGGAAGGCGTGAGCAATGAGCGCGTTCTCATGATCAAGGGCTTCGGCGGGCAGGTCCGCTTCACTCCGGCGGCGCTGGGCGTGAAGGGGGCGATTGACGAATCGGTGCGGCTGGCCGGGGAGTGCGGGGCATTTCTGCCGCGCCAGTTCTCGAATCCCGACAACGCCCGCGCTCACGAACTCCACACAGCCCGGGAAATTGACGAAGCGCAGCCGGGCGTGTCGTTTGACGCGGTGGTGAGTGGCGTCGGCACCGGTGGCACCCTGGCCGGGCTGTATGCCGGCTTGCGACCCTATTCTCCGAATTTGCGCGCGGTGCTGGCGCGCCCGGTAGAGATCCGCGAATCGGTGGACGCCGAATGCTGCAGTTTCTCTTCGCAGATCCCTGGTGTGGTCGATGGTCTTTCCAGCCTGTTCCGGCCGAGCGAAATGCCGGACCTGATGACGGTGGAAGTGCCGCAGGAGTTGGCGATGTCAACGGCCCGCCAACTGATCCGCCGCGGTTTCCCGGTGGGTCCGAGTTCCGGCCTGAACTACGCCGCCGCCGTGATGGCCGCCGAACAACTGGGACCCAATTCGCAGGTAGTGACGGTCTTTCCCGACCGAATGGAACGCTATTTCACGACGATGCTGTTCGCTCCGCTGCGTTAGTGTTGCACAATGTTGTGGGGTGCGTGAATGAAGAAGGTTTCGACGAAAGTTCAGGTTTTGTCCGCGATCGGCGCGGTGCTGGGGGGCGCGGTTCTGCTGGTTGCGCAAAATCCGGCGACGATGTTCCCGGTGGTCCGCGGCACGAAATACATGCTGGGCGCGGGTAACAGCCTGGAGGTCGCGGCAGGTGTCCAGATCCTGGAAAAGGGCGGTAACGCCGTGGATGCCGGAGTCGCCTCGGTGCTGGCGGCGTCGATTACCGAGATGGACCACTTCGGGCTGGGCGGCGAAATGCCCATCCTGATCAAGATGAAGGACAAGCCGGTGGTGGTGATTTCCGGTGTTGGCCCCGCTCCCGCTCTGGCGACCCCCGAATTCTTCCGCAACCGCAAGCCGGAGCCCTGGGAAGAAAAGGCGACGATGCCGCCCATCCCGGCGAACGGGATTCTGGCCGCGACGGTACCGGGCGTGTTCGATGGTCTGATGCTCGCGCTCGAAAAATACGGCACGATGAGCTTCGCCCAGGTGGCGGCTCCGGCACTGGAATACACGAAAGGTTTCCCCACCCCGGAGATTCTTTCCAGCTACATCGGCACGAGTAAACAGTATCTGGAACTGTGGCCTGTCTCGATGAAGTTCTTCCAGCCGAACGGCCACGTGCCGCAGCCGGGTGAGATCTTCTCCGAGCCTTCGCTGACGCGCACTCTGGAGCAACTGGCGGCGGCGGAAAAGAAGGCGAAGGGCAACCGTGTGGCGAAGATTGAAGCCGTTCGGAACTACTTCTATCGCGGGCCGATTGCGAAGCAGATTGCGGAATTCTCCGAGAAGAATGGCGGCCTGATTCGCTATGACGACATGGCGAAGTTCCATGCCGAAATCGACACGCCGCGGACGACGACCTATCGCGGGTACGAGATCCAGAAGCCGGGCTTCTGGACTCAGGGTCCGGTGATGCTGGAGGCGCTCAACATTCTGGAAGGTTACGACCTGAAAGCCATGGGGCACAACTCTCCGAAGTACCTGCACACGGTGCTGGAAGCGGTGAAGCTGGCGTTTGCCGATCGCGACCGGTATTACGGTGATCCGAAGTTCTCGAAGATTCCCGAAGACACGCTGCTTTCGAAAGCGTACGGCAAGCAGCGTATGGCGGATATCGATCAGGCCAGGGCCATGATGGACAGCCGTCCGGGCGCGTTTGGCGGACCTCTGGCGATGGCGCAGACGACTCGTCCGACCGAGGGCGTGGCCGATACGACTTGTGTGGACGCCGTTGACTCGCAGGGCAACGTGTTCTCAGCGACTCCAAGTGGCGCGTGGTTGCCCTCGGTGATTGCGGGCGACACCGGCATTCCGCTGGGGACTCGGCTGCAGTGCCTGCTGGTGAATACTCCGGCGCATGCGAATTCGCTGGTGGGTGGGAAGCGGCCCCGCGTGACGCTGAGTCCGACGATGGTGCTGAAGGATGGCAAGCCGGTGCTGGCGATGTCGACTCCGGGTGGCGATAACCAGGATCAGGCCATGTTGCAGGTGCTGCTGAACATCATCGACTTCGGCATGACGCCGCAGGAAGCGGTGGAAGCGCCGCGTTTCCAGAGCGAGCATTTTTACGCCACGTTCGCGAACCATGAGTTCATTGCCGGCAAGGTCAACATCGAGGACCGGATTTCGAAGGAGACGCTGGACGCGATGACGAAGCTGGGCCACAAGGTGACGGTGTCGCGGCCGTGGAGCAATGGCTCGGCTCCGGTGGTCATTCAGCTCGATGGCGCGACCATCAACGGCGCTGCGGATCCCCGCCGTGGCCGATTCATCTTCGGGCGTTAATTACTGACCGTTTCCTGGGCGGCGCGGACTTCGGCGAGCCATGCCTCCTGGGCGGGCGCGGGGTTGATTTGCAGCATGCGCTCGGCGTAACCGAGGGCTTTGCGGGCCAGGTCTGGGGTGCCGTTGTGTTGCGCCAGATGGAGTGACGCACGGCTGGCGACGTTGAGCGAGGCTGCGTCCTTCGGGTCGGTGGCCAGCATCGCTTCGGCTCCCTGCAGGGCTTCCTGCCAGGCTCTGGCGGCGTCGGGCATCCGGTGGCGCTCCTCGTAAACATTTCCGAGGGCGAGAAAAGCCACGTTCGCATTGCGGAGCCGCGCTGCCGGCAAGGCGTTCTGATCGCGGAGTCCCCGAAGTATTGCAACGCTCTGTTCGGAGGGGGCAACTGAGGCTTCTCCGCGTCCGGTCTCTGAGTAGAAAGTGCCGAGCCGCTGTTTGCTCATGGCGAGGTCGTAGAGGGCATTGCGGTCCCCGGGGTCAACGGCGGCGAGCCTCTCCGCGATATTGGCCATGCGCTCGTAAGCGACTGCGATCTTCGGCGATTTGACTCCTTCCAGCCGCCGGTATTGGGTGGCGAGATTGCTGGATGCGATCATGACAGCGCGCAGGATCTGGGCGTCTTTGGGCCGGATTGCGAGGGCGCGGTCGCGGATCGTAAGGGAGCGTTCGAAAGCTCTCGCCGCTGCTGCAAAATCGCCCTTGCCGACCTGAAACTGGGCTTCGAGGACTTCCATTTTTCCTGCGCGTTCGAGGGCATCGGCGTCGTGGGGCTGCAGAGCAAGGTCCGCAGCGCACAGGCGGCGAAGTTCGGCGAGTTCGGACGGAATAGTGGGATCAGTGGGCTGCTGCAGCTTAAAGAAAAGGCGCATCGTGATGACATCCGCCAGCCGGTTCGGCAAGTCGGGTCGGTGGCTGTCGAGCGCGATTGCCCTGCGTGTGGTGGCGACGGATTCGTCGAAGCGGTCGAGGACGGTCTTCCAGGCTGCTTCAGTGGGGAGCTGTTCCCGGCTCAACCCGTTGGCAAGCTGATTCTGGATGACGCCATAGACCACCAGAAATTCGGGATTGCGGGGCGCCTCGCGGATGACACGGGTTGAGATGGGGAGCGCCTTCTCCAGGTATTCCCGGCTGAGTTTGGGGTCAGACAAGCCGGCAATGCCGGCGGTGCTGTAGATTTCGCTCATGCGCTGGTAAGCACGCGCCAGGGAGTTGGCGGCGACGAGGTTTTGGGGTTGGTCGCGGCTGAGGGTTTCGAGGGCGAGGATTACGGCGCGAAGTGCGGCGAGGCGGGCTTCGGTGGCACCTTCCAGGGTGGAAATGTAGTCGTAGACATCGCCCGCGATTTTGTCGAGAATCTGTTGCTCCGTGTGGAGAGTCCGTTCGGCGATGGCACGCTGAAAGCTCGCGTCGGTTTCCTTCGATTCGGCTATTTTTTCCTGGCGGGCAGCCTCGTCGCTTTGCGCCTGAGCACGAGCGCGTTCGGCCTCGGCGCGGGCGCGTTCCGAAACTGCGACCGCTCGTTCGTTGTGGGCCTGCAGCGCATAGCGGACCGCGACGGCAGTGCCCGCGATGAGGCTGAGCAGGGCGATGGCTGCCGCCGCGACGGGGATGCGGTGTCGGCGAACGAAGATGGCGGTTCGTTCGAAAGCAGTGTAGTCGCGGGCTTCTATGGGTTCGCCGGCGAGATGGCGGCGAAGATCCTGTGCGAGGTGGGCGACGGACTCGTAGCGCTCGGCGGGATCGTGGCGCAGGGCCTTGAGAACGATGTTGTCGAGGTCGCCCGCAAGCTGGCGTTGCAGGGCGGGGAACCGGGCGCTGAGCCGCGGGGGCTCGGTCTGGGAAATCAGACGCTCGGCTTCGAGAGGGGACAAGCCTTCCACTCGGAAAGGGAGTTCCCCGGAGAGCGCCTGGTAAAGTACCGCGCCGAGGCTGTAGACATCAGTCGCGGTGGTGACACTTTCGCCACGCACCTGTTCGGGGCTGGCCCATTCGAAGCTCATGAGGCGGAGTTGGGTTACTCCCGCGGCGGGGGCGAGGGCGGGGTCGAGGAGTTTGGCGATGCCGAAATCGAGG
>CANIHR010000020.1 GCA_947467185.1 Bryobacterales bacterium | reverse complement strand
CTGTTTCGGATGTCGCGCAGATGCGGGACGCGGGCTACAGCGATATGTGGGTTGTCTACTCCACGCCGAGCTATTCGGCGAAGGAACTGACGATCTTCCCGGGCCACACTGTCACCGTGAAGGATTCGGCCGCTTATGGCATGATCCTGACCTCCGGCGTTGGCACCATCGGCAAGCACAAAGTGGAAACGCCCAGCATGATTCGCTACGGCCAGATGACACAGGACGAACTGTTCGTGTCGGCGGCCGCCGCGAAGAATGGTGTGGTGATCACGAACACCAGCGCGCATGAAAACCTGGTGATGCTCAAGCACTTCGGCCCCGGTAACCCGGATGCGCCGACCACCAAACTGTCGTAGGCCATGGCGGCCGTGCAACGCGACTTTTTGGCGTTTGATTTGGGAGCCGAGAGCGGCCGGGCCATGCTCGGTCGCCTCAACTCCGGCGTTCTGACGCTGGAAGAGGTGTCCCGTTTTTCCAATCTGCCGGTGGAACAGGCCGGCACTCTGCGGTGGGATGTTCTGCGGCTGTGGTCGGAGATCCGGCGGACGCTGGAGCACCCGCCGGTTCCGAAAGTTGAGAGCATTGGCTTCGATACCTGGGGCGTGGATTACGGCCTGATCGGGGAACAGGGCCAGTTGCTTGAGAACCCCTATCATTACCGGGATCACCGAACTGATTCGGCTGTCGAAGAAGTTTGCAGCATTATCTCCCGTGAGCGCATTTACGAACTCACAGGCATTCAGTTTCTGCAGATCAACACGCTCTATCAAATCTTTGCGGCCTCGCGCCGGACGCCCCGTTTGCTGGCGGCGGCCGATACGCTGGTCACCATTCCCGATCTCTTCAATTACTGGATGACGGGCAACCTGGGCGCGGAGTACACGAACGCCACCACCACGCAGTTCATGAACGCGAAGACGCGTGGCTGGGCGACGGAAATCTTTGAAGCGCTGGGCATTCCGACACGGCTGTTGCCGCAGATTTTCGAACCAGGCGCGGTGCTGGGCGGGTTGAAATCGAACCTGTCTTCCGTGCTGGGCGGCGTACCTGTGGTGGCACCGGCCACGCATGACACGGGTTCAGCAGTGGCGGCCGTAGAGACGGCTGGCCGCGCGGCGTTCCTGAGTTCGGGCACGTGGAGTTTGCTGGGAACGGAAGTTGTGGCTCCCGTGATGACGCCCCGGGCGCTGGAACTGAATTTCACCAATGAAGGCGGCGTCTGCGGCACCACGCGGCTGCTGAAGAACATCGGCGGTTTGTGGCTACTGCAGTCGTGCCGACGGGTATGGGCGGCGGCAGGGCGGGAATACTCGTATGACGAGCTCCTGCAGGCTGCAATCGACAGCAAGAGCCAGTTCGTGACGCTGCTGGACCCGGATTACCCGGCCTTCCACAGCCCGGCGAACATGGTGGACGCGATCACCGAATATTGCCACAAAACGCAGCAGCCGGTACCGGACGGGCCGGGAGCGTTCACCCGCGCCATTCTGGAGAGCCTGGCGTTCAAGTATCGCTACGTGATTGAGTGCCTGGAAGAACTGACCGGAAACTCACTCACCGAAGTTCGCATTATCGGTGGCGGCGCGAAAAATCGCCTGCTCAACCAGTTCACGGCCAATGCCACGGGACGCCCGGTAATTGCCGGTCCTGTGGAAGCAACGGCGCTTGGCAATATTGCGATGCAGATGCTGGCGACCGGTGCTGTTTCCTCGCTCGCCGAAGCACGCCGTATCATTGAAGCGTCGTTCCCCTCCGACCGTTACGAATCACTCGACACAGACCTTTGGAACGCGCAGTACAAGCGTTTTCGCCAATATGTTGATCTCACTCTTCATCACCTGCTATAACGACACGCTGTTTCCGGGGACAGGAAAGTCCGTTGTGCGTGTGCTGGAGCGACTGGGCCACACCGTGGAGTTCCGCGAGCAGCAGACCTGCTGCGGGCAGATGCACTACAACACCGGCTATCACCCGGAAGCGGTCACCATCATGAAGAAGTTCGTGGCTGACTTTTGGGATGCCGAAGTCGTGGTGATTCCGTCGTCCTCCTGCGTAGCTATGATCCGGGATCACTACCCGAAAATGGCGAAGGAAGCGGGGCTGGAGAAGGAAGTGGAAGCCCTGGTGCCGAAGGTGTTTGAGTTCACCGAATTCCTGACCGATAAGCTGGGCATCACCGACGTGGGCGCGACGTATCCGCACTCGGTCACCATGCATACTTCGTGCCACGCGCTGCGCTCTTTGCACTGCGAGGATCGTCCGCAGCGGCTGCTGAAAGCGGTGCGCGGTCTGGATTATCTGGAGCTTCCTGCCAGCGACCAGTGCTGCGGTTTCGGCGGCACGTTCGCCATCAAGAACGCCGAAGTTTCCACGGCGATGTTGTCAGAAAAAATGAAGGCAGTGCTGAGCACCGGAGCGGAAGTTTGCACGGGCTCGGACAACTCCTGCCTGATGCACATTGGCGGCGGGTTGACGCGGCAGCGTGGCACGGCGCGGTGCGTTCATATCGCGGAAATTCTGGCGTCGGAAGAGGGTGACCAGTGAGTATCCGGGTCGGTGAGTCCGCTCAGGCGGCGACGTTCCCCAAAGCCGCGAAGAAGCTGCTGCAGAACACGCAGTTGCGGCGCAATGTGCGTCGGGCAACGGATACGATTCGGGGTAAGCGGGCCAAGGTCGTTGACGAGATGCCGGACTGGCAGGCTCTTCGCACGGCGGCGCAGCAGATCAAGAAGCGCACGCTGCGCAATCTGGACAGCTATCTGGTGCAGTTCGAGAAGGCCTGCGCGGAGGCAGGCGGCAAAGTGCACTGGGCTCGCGATGCCGATGAGGCAAATGCGATTGTGGTCGGGATTATCCAGAGCCATAACCAGAAGGAAGTCATCAAGGTCAAGACCATGACCTCGGATGAAACCCGCCTGAACCATGCTCTGGAAGCGGCCGGGATTTCGCCTTACGAAACGGATCTGGCTGACCTGATCATTCAGCTGGGTAACGACAAGCCATCGCACATTGTGGTGCCGGCGCTGCACAAGAACAAGAGCGAGATCCGGCAGATCTTCATGGAGCAGATGGGCCTGAAGGAACTCGGGCACGCGCCCGAAGACCTCGCTGGCGCAGCACGGAACTTCCTGCGCGAACGGTTCCTGCGCGTGAAGGTCGGCTTCAGCGGTGCGAACTTTGCGGTGGCCGAGACCGGATCGGTTTGCGTGGTGGAATCGGAAGGCAACGGGCGCATGTGCGTCACCCTGCCCGATGTGCTGATCACCATGTTCGGCGTGGAGAAAATCGTCCCCACGTTCGACGATCTGGAAGTCTTCCTGCAGTTGCTGCCGAGGTCGGCCACGGGTGAGCGGATGAATCCGTATAACTCGATCTGGACGGGCGTGACGCCGGGTGACGGGCCGAAAGAATTCCACGTCATTCTGCTCGATAACGGGCGGACGAAGGTGCTGGCGGATGAGGAATCGCGCGAGACACTGCACTGCATTCGCTGCGCCGCCTGCCTGAACGCCTGTCCGGTATACCGGCAGACGGGCGGCCACGCATATGGCTCCATCTACAGCGGCCCGATCGGTGCGATTTTGACGCCGCAGTTGCAGGGGATGCAGCACTCAACGACCCTGCCCTATGCGTCGTCACTCTGCGGCGCCTGCTATGAGGTTTGCCCGGTGAAGATCAATATCCCGGAGATTCTGATCCACCTGCGACGGAAGATTGTGGAGTCAGGCGGCGCGGCTTTGACGGAGCGAATGGGCATGGCGGTGGCTGGTTACACGCTCGCCGATTCGGGACGTCTGGGCACGGCACAGAAACTGGTACAACTGGGGCGTCAACCCCTCGATGCCATCGGCCTGCCCGGCTGGAGCGCGGCGCGCGATCTGCCCGAGATCCCGAAACAAACGTTCCGCGAATGGTGGAAGTCCTCGCGAGGTGGCAAGTGAGTACAGCCAGAGAAGAAATCCTGCAACGCGTTCGGACGGCAATCGGAACGCAGGCTCCGGAAGAACCCGTACAGCGGGAGTATCGCCAGGCCGGCACGCTGAGCGAAGAAGCGAAGATCGACCTGTTCATCGACCGCCTGCACGATTACAACGCGGAGGTTTACCGCTGCGCTGCCGGCGAAGAAGCAGTAACGATTGCCGAAGCGCTCACAGCGCGAGGGAAGAAGCGCATTCTGATCCCGCCAGGATTCCCTGCCGCGCTGCTCCCCACAGGCCCCGACTTCGTTCGTGACACCGCCCTCGACTATCGTGACATCGACGCCACCGAAGGCGCGCTCACCTGCGCCACAGCAGCTATCGCAATGACAGGCAGCCTGATCCTGACGCACTCAGCGACCGAAGGTCGCCGGGCGCTGACGCTGATCCCGGATTATCACCTCTGCGTGGTTTACACGAACCAGCTTTTCGAAACGGTACCGGAAGGTCTTCGCGCACTCGGCGGACGCCGTACGAGCCCTGTAACGACGATTGCCGGACCCTCCGCGACCGCTGACATCGAAATGACGCGCGTGAAGGGCGTGCACGGCCCGCGCGTCCTCGACGTCATCGTCGTGGCTGCGGGCTAAGCTTTCAGCCCGTTTTTCACCAGGTCCGTCATGCCTTCAATGAAGGTATCGATCTCTCCCAGCGTGGTGTAAACGTTCGGCGTCACGCGGACTCCGGCGAACTCACCGGGCATCGTCACAGTCGTCACCCAAACACGGTACTTCGAGTTCAGGAACCCGGCGATCTTATCCGCCGTCATGCCCTCAATGCCGACCAGACCGATACCGCAGGACATCGTTGGATCATCGCTGGTAAACAGCTGAATACCCTTGAGCGGACGCAGTGCCTCGGTCCAGCGCTGCCGCAGGTAACGGAAGCGCTCAGCCTTGCGTTCCACGCCGATGCTTTCGTGGAAGTTCATCGCCTCGGCGATCGCGTTGCGCTGAGAAGCCGGGTGGGTGCCGATCTGCTCGAACTTGCGGATATCGTTGACGAGAGATTCATCGGCAGCCAGCAGGGGCCAAATCTTGGGGATCTTCTCCTTGCGGACGTACAACATACCGGTGCCAATGGGCGCGAGCAGCCACTTGTGCAGTGAAACGCCGTAGTAATCGCAATCCAGATCCGAGTGCTTGAACGGGAACTGGGCGTAAGCATGTGCACCGTCCACCACCACTTCAATGCCGCGCTTGCGGGCCATCTGGCAGATCGTCTTCACCGGGAAGATCTGACCAGTCAGGTTGGTGATGTGGCAGATGTGGATCACCTTGGTCTGCGGCGTGATCGCGTTTTCGATCATCTGCGCCAGATAGGCGAGGCTGGGGGCAGGCACCGGGAACTTCAACTGCGTCAGCTTCAGGCCGTCGCGGCGTTCGCGCTGCTTCCAGGCCGCAATCATGCGGGGGTAGTCCTG
Source organism: Bryobacterales bacterium (assembly GCA_947467185.1). Lineage (GTDB taxonomy): Bacteria > Acidobacteriota > Terriglobia > Bryobacterales > Bryobacteraceae > BOG-234. Next base: position 27,183 of record CANIHR010000020.1, on the reverse strand, counting down.
ATTGGTGGTGATGACTTCATCGCCACGCTTCAGATCCAGCCCAAACTGCACCGTCTCCAGCGATTCGCTGGCGTTGCGGGTGATAGCAATCTCTTCGGGGTCGCAGCCGAAGGACGTTGCAAGACGCCGCCGGCAGGTCTCCACGCCCGGATCCAGAATCCGCCACATGTAATATGTGGGGTTCATGTTCTCCATTTCGAGATAGCGAATCTCAGTGTCCTGCACGATGCGGGGGGAGGGGGAGACGCCTCCGTTATTCAGATTGATGAGGGTGCGGTCGACCGTGAAAGCCTCACGGACGTTCCACCAGAAATCTTCGTCGCGGGCCAGTTCCTCCGCAGAGCGTTTGCCCGCCGCCACCATGGCCTTTTGCGCAAATGCCAATGCCCCCGGGCGAAGAACCGCCGCTGCCGCCGCGGCAGTGGTCGTCAGAAGCCGTCGCCGGCCAATCGGGGACATCGGAGATTTCATGTATTGACTTTAGCGCGACAGCTGGTAGCTGCGGCGGGCGGCAAGCTTCGCACCGGGATTTTGCGCGTGCGCTTCCGGGGCAAGTTCCACGCGGATGGAGTGGAAGGTGCCCGCCTGGCCCTCCGGCGTCGCGTAATAGAGGCTGTAGCGACTGCGGATCCGTTGGATCATCTCGATAAAGGACGCGCCCGGATCGGTAGCCTTTACGGTGTCACCGCCGCTCTTCTCCGCGAGAGGATCCACCATCCCTCCCTTAACCGGCTTCGCACCTTTGGAAGAGACAATCAGCGCGCTGACAACCGCGTCCGCCTCCCACAGGTTGCGGACCACCGTCATCTCGCTGCCTGGCATGCCAACGTTATCGGTGATGACCAGAATTGCCCGGCGGCGGCCGGATTTCGGTTCCTGAATGAAGCGCTGGGCTGCCGAGTAGATCGCCGCCCGGATGGCGGTACCGCCCCCAAAGCGCAGGCGGAGCACCCCTTCAACTCCTGTAGCGACAGCGTCAATATCTTCCACGAAAGGTGTAGAAACTGTGACGCCCAGATTGAAGCACATGATGGCCACCCGGTCACCCTTGCGGAGTTGGGCGGTGGCGCGGCGGGCAGCTTCCGCCACCTTTTGAACATTGGGACGCATGCTGCCGCTGACATCGAAAAGCAGGATCAGGTCCAGCGGCTGGTCTTCCGAAGAGAGACTGAGAATCTTCTGCTCGCGGCCTTCATCGAAGATGCGGAAGTCCTTCAGCGTCAGGCCGCTAACGATGCGGCCATCTTTGGACAAAACCTCGGTATCGACGTGAACAAGCGAGACGTCGGATCGGAAAGAAGGGTCGTCCTGCGCGAACGCAAGGCGGGCGATCAAAAGTGAGAGAGCGACGAGGCTCCGCGCCATATCAGTTCGAGGTTGTGCGCTTCCGTTTCGCGGTTCTCGGCGCCTTGTGGAGCCTGGGTGTCTTCGCCTTGCGGGGCTTGCGAGCGGCGCGAGCAGAGCGAGCGGGCTTCGGCTGCTGGGCTTCCGCTACGCTGCCGACGAGGCAAAGTGTGATGGCCAATACAAGTATGCGCATTCTGGGAACTATCTTAACTGATCGGGCGTGGGGAAGTTTTGGAACACTTCCCAGAAACAGAAGGCCGTCACAACCAGGCAGAGGGCGGCCAAACCGCGCCATACAGCCTCTTTCGTGTGCGTGGAGCGAACCGGGGAGCCCGCGATATAAGCGACCGCGAACCCACCTGCGAGGCCACCGATATGCGCCGCATTGTCGATGTGGCCGCCAGGCATCAAGCCCATCGCAATCATGAACACAACCATCTGAAGGTAGTACTCGCGAACAATCCCACCCAATCTCGACCGATTTACAACACCGAAGGCCAGCATGGCGCCAATCAGACCCGCGATACCCGCCGACGCCCCGATGGACGGACTGTGCGACATGCGGAGACTGAGATAAAACCCAACGACTGTACTCAGGAAGTAGATCACTAGAAACCGGGGCGTCTCGTAGATCTTCTCGACTTGAGCCCCAAGGACATAGAGTCCCCAGCTATTCATGAGGATGTGCGTTATGTCGCCATGGAGGAAGCCGGCCGTCACCAGACGCCACCACTGGTGCTGTAGACTGACGGCCTCCCAGAACTTGCCACCCAAAACGTAGAGCGCAATGTTGAAGCCCCGATTGCCACCACCGTACTTCTTCGAAAGTAACTCAGTCGCGATGTACAGCCCCGCGTTGAGCATCAGGATCAGAACAGTAGTGAAATGCGCCTGCGGAATCAGGCCGCCCAGAGCGAATTCCCCAGGATTCCGTTGCACATAAGTCGGCCCGGTGCGCTCGCCGCAGTAGGGACAGACCTTGTCGCTGGTAGTAATGAACGCCCGGCAATTCGGGCACATACGGCGGTTATCAGCCACGGGAACCAGCCTCTCCGGCAGACTTTGAGCCGGAACGGCCGGCGAATTGTTTCACGAAGTAATCAGGATCTGCTTTGCCCTTCACGCTGAGACGGAGGGCGAGCGCGGCACCGAGCGCGAGTTTTACGATCTCAGCGCCGGAGTAGATGCCGTGGAAGGTCCAGAACTTTCCGTTCAAAGGATCTTTGGGGCTGAGATCGGCCAGCTTGCGGGCCAGGTCCGCCACATTCGGTGTCAGGTAGAACCGCTGCGCCGCGACAATCAGCAGCATCACCAGCGGCACCGCCAGCATCCACTTCTTCGGGCGTTCCCCGAAAACGAGCGTGGCAAAAAGAGCCGTTCCCAGCACAATTTCTACCCACTCCCAGGTTTCAAAGATCGTGTTATTGAGTTCGGCAACGTAACGGCGAATAATGATGCGCTCCTTCCAGCGGCCGATGTGGTTCATCTCGATGGAGGTGGAGACAGCGCCGGGGTCGGCGAGGAAGCCTTCCACGTTGCGGAAGTTCTGGTTCACGGCGAAATCGGCGAAGATACCTGCCCCCAGCCAAAGGCCCAGAAGCAGGGCCGCCACTCTGCGAAACTGAATCACGTTCGCATTGTCGCAAATGGCGACGTGATCAACGGGAAGGAGCAGCGGTCGCGAGGTGCAAATGGGCATCAATCCAGGCGAGCCAGGTGTCGAGACCCTCACCGGAAGTGCACGATGTTTCGATAATGTCGATCTCGGGATTGATGCTGCGAGCGTTCGCCCGTGCCTCTTCCAGTTTGAACGGCACGTAGGGCAGCAGGTCAGTCTTATTCAGAACCATCAGCTTCGATTTGAAGAACGCTCCGGGGTATTTCAGGGGCTTATCTGCGCCCTCCGTCACCGAGAGGATCACCACCTTGCAGGCTTCCCCCAGGTCGTAACTGGTGGGGCAGACGAGATTGCCGACGTTCTCGATCAGCAGCAGGTCCAGAGGGTCGCGACTCCAGTTGGCGAGAGCCTTTTCGATCATCCGGGCATCCAGATGGCAACAACCGGCTGTGGTGATCTGCTGAACGGGAAAACTGTAGCGGGCCAGGCGGCGGGCGTCATTGTCGGTCTGGATGTCTCCGGTAAGCACTGCTACGCGAAGGTCCTTCGGAAGAGCTTCCAGCGTGCGCTCCAGCAGCATCGTCTTGCCCGAACCCGGCGAACTGATGCAGTTCATCACAAAGGTGTGCTGTTCCGAAAAGCGCTGCCGCAACTCGCCGGCGATCCGGTCGTTTTCGCTGAGGACCTTTTTTTCAAGGGGCACTCGTTCCATCATCTTCTCCGTCGTCCAATTCGATGTAGCTGATGTCCAGTTCCGTGCCTCCAAGGGGCACAGTATGCTCGCAGTCGCAGCGGGGGCACTGCGTGGCGTAGTTTTGAATCGCGAATTCGTGGCCGCACTGGGGGCAGCCATTGCGGCGCAACCGGTAGTCCAGTTCCACAGCCAGTCCAGTCAGGTCGGAATCCATAATCAGGGCTTCACAGCAGAAGCGGAGCGACTCAACATCCACCCCCGCCCACTCGCCAATGCGAACGCCCACTTTGGTTGCGCGTGAGCCGGGGTATTTCGTCAGCTCTGTACGAACTGCATCGAGCACCGAACTGGCAATACCCATCTCGTGCATAAAGCCTCAGCAGATTCGGGGGAGCTGGTCACCAGCCAGCATATCGACGATGCGGGATGTCCCGAAAGTGGTACGAATCACGACCATGCCGGGATGCGCTTCGGTCACCACACCAATGCGTGCGGAGTTCGCGCCGAGGGGGTGGCAGAGCATCGCTTCGAGCACGGCCTCGGAATCCTCCGGCGGAACAATTGCCACCAGTTTTCCTTCGTTCGCGACGTAGAGAGGGTCGAGTCCGAGCATCTCGCAGGCACCACGAACCTCCTCGCGAACCGGGATATCAACTTCACTCAGCGTCATGCCAACACCCGAGCGACCGGCGATTTCATTCAGCGTGCTGGCGAGGCCGCCACGCGTGGGATCGCGGAAGCAGCGGATCCGCATTGAGACGGCCAGCATGTCCCGCACAAGCGTGTGGAGCGCCGCGGAATCGCTCTCCAGCAGCGAGTCGAAGCCGATGCCTTCGCGCTCAGACAGAATCGTGATGCCATGGTCTCCCAGTGTGCCGGAAAGCAGAATATGATCCCCGGGCCGCGCATTCGCGGCCGACAGATTCAGCCCCGGAGGCACCAGACCGATGCCGGTCGTATTGATGAAGACCCCGTCACCGCTGCCTTTTTCCACTACCTTGGTATCGCCCGTCACGATGTCGACTCCGGCGCAGCGGGCGGCCTCGCCCATCGCTTCCGTGATCGCCCGAAGTGCGGTAAATTCGAAGCCTTCTTCGATGATGAAGCCGGCGCTGAGGTAGAGCGGTTGCGCTCCACCCATCGCGAGGTCGTTCACGGTGCCATGAACCGACAGCGAGCCGATGTTGCCGCCGCGAAAAAAGAGCGGCTTTACGACGAACGAATCCGTGGTGAACGCAAGGCGTGCGCCACCAACATCAAGTGTTGCCTGGTCTTCCAGTTGCGCCAGGATGGGGCTCCGGAATGCTTTGAAGAACACGTCACGCAGCAGGTCGGCACTGAGACGTCCACCGGAACCGTGGCCGAGCAGAACGCGCTCCGTCGCCGGCAGCGGCACAGGGCAGGCGAGGGTGAAGAGCTGGCCCATAAATCACGCGGCTTCCGTTCTGGTGTGTCGCCGATAGCGGTAGTAGGCGGCGCACGCGCCTTCACTCGAAACCATCGGTGCACCCAGGGGTTGATCGGGCGTACAGCGTGAACCAAACGCCGTGCAGTCAACCGGCTTCTTCAGCCCCTGCAGAATCATCGCGGCGATGCAGTCGGGTGCTTCGTCGGCGTGCGTCATACTGACCCCGAATTTCAGCTCCGCGTCGTAGTCGCGATAGTAGTCACGCAGGCGATAGCCCGACTGCGCAATTTCCCCGATCCCGCGCCACTTCCGGTCTGCCACTTCAAAGACCTCATCCATGCGCACCCGCGCCAGTTCATTGCCCTGGCGAGTGACCGAGCGCGCATACTGGTTTTCCACCTCTGCGCGACCTTCTTCCAGTTGCGTGACCAACATCCGGATACCTTCCAGCAGGTCCAGCGGCTCGAAGCCCGAGACGACGAACGGCATCTTGTAACTCTCGGCCAGTTCCTCGTACTCGCCGTAACCCATTACGGCACACACATGGCCGGGTGCGATGAAGCCCTGCACGCGATTCTGCCGCGAATTCAGAAGCAACCGGATCGCTGGCGGCACCAGAACATGTGAGACCAGAATCGAGAAGTTCTTCAGACCCTCGCGCTCCGCCTGCCACACAGTCATCGCGTTAGCCGGCGCTGTGGTTTCGAACCCTACAGCGAAGAACACAACCTCATGGTCCGGATAGCGACGCGCCAGGTCCAGAGCCTCCATCGGGGAGTACGCGATACGGACATCGCCCCCCGCCGCCTTCACCTGAAACAGGTCCTGCGAAGAACCCGGGACGCGCAGCATGTCGCCATAGGAAACGAAGATAACCTCTGGCCTCGATGCAATGGCGACAGCTTTGTCCACCAGTTCCAGAGGCGTCACACAGACAGGGCACCCGGGGCCATGAACCAGTTCCACTTCTTTCGGCAGCAGGTCATCGATGCCGTAACGCATCAGCGTGTGCGTCTGTCCGCCACAGATCTCCATCAGCACCCAGGGGCGAGTGACACGCCTGTGAATGTCGGCCACGATGGCCTGCGCCAGCGCGGGATCGCGGTATTCATCGAGGAACTTCATTTCGGCCCCTCAACGATTCCCAGTTCTTCTTTCAGAACCCCCATCAGCTGCAGTTGAGCGTAGGTTCGCTGCGCCTCTGCTTCATCCACCTTGCTGATCGCAAAACCGACGTGCACCATCACATAGTCGCCCGGTTGCGCTTCGGGGACGTAATCGAGATATGCCTGGCGGGTGACACCACCAAATTGAATGCGACCGAGACGGAGTCCGCCGATCTCGGTCGCTTCGAGGATCTTACCAGGAATAGCTAGACACATATGGCCCGCATTTCCTGAAGCAACTGACGGGCCGTCAGGAGCGCGAGCGCAGCTCCGGCAGTTACTTCAGGAGTGAGGCCAATGCCTGTCCTCACTTGTGCGGGTTCCACGCCAACGATGATGAGCTGTTGCCAGCGCTCACCAAGCAAACGAGCCATCGAGAGAAGTTCGAGGCCGTTGCCTTCATGCGAAGTATCGGCGTGGCGTGCGGGGAGCCGGATGACATCGTCATCCCGCAGAACATGAACGGTGCCGGGTTCCGCGCCCAGCTGAATGGCGTCCAGAATCAACACAGAACTACGTTCCGAGAGGTATGGCAGCAGCGCCAGGCCCTGCGTTCCACCATCAATGAAGTCAATCTCATCAGCGTCAGGCACCTGCGCGGACAGGTCCTGCAGCAGCTGCAGACCGACAGCATCATCGCTCAGCAGCAGATTGCCCAGACCCAAAACAAGTATTGGCTTCACAGGTCCAGATCGCCTTCCCGGAAGAATTTTTCGCCGGAGATCATCGCACCGGCCAGACCGTTCTTGTAGCGCGCGGCACCAAACAACACGATGTAAATGTGGAGGATGAAAAAGATCACAAAGCCCCACGACGCCAGATGATGCAGCATCTGCGTGTGGAATGACCCGCCGCAGAGCGGTATGACCCAACCGAGCAGCGAATCCCAGAACCCACCCGGGTTGCTTTGACTGTAGAGCGCAAAGCCCGTCAGGATCTGGAACATACCCAGGCCACCCACCATCACCACATACGAAACACCGGCAAGGGCATTGTGGCCGACATGCGCCGGCCCCGTCTCCACGCTCATGTACTCCAGGATCTGAATACGCAGACCATTCCACCAGCGCCGATCCCAGAAGCGCGGCATGCCGGACCGTGCGTAGCGACCACCCACGATGAACCAGTAGCCGCGCACAATGAAGCTGAACATCAGCGCATAAGCCGACGCGAAATGAACCTGACGTACCCGCCCCATGAGGAAGTGATTGGCGGGCTCGCCTGTGCCGGGGCCAACAATGGGCCACGAGATGAACATGCCGGTCGCGAAGAGCGTGATTACCGAGAAGGCCGTCACCCAATGCGTCAGACGGATCGGCACGTCCCACACATAACGCTGCCCGAACCGAGTCTCTCCGGGAACAAAGCGCAGTGGCTGCTGAATGATATCCATGGCAGGCTCCTCAGCGAACGATCACTTCCGCCAGTTGCTCACCCGTCGGTCCGATCACGTGCGAAGCGCAGGCAAGGCAGGGGTCGAAAGAATGGATGGTTCGCAGGATCTCCACCGGACGTTTCGGGTCCGCCATCGGCGTGCCAATCAGCGCCGCCTCATACGCGCCGTGCTGGCCTTTGCCGTCTTTCGGCGATGCATTCCAGGTACTGGGAACAACAATCTGGTAGTTGTCGATCTTTTTGTCTTTGATGTGAATCCAGTGGCACAGCGCGCCACGCGGAGCTTCGGTAAACCCCAACCCTTTCGATTCCGGCTTCCAGGTCTCCGGCGACCAGGAATGTGTGTCGGCGGTGGCCGAATCGCCGGCCTTCAGATTGGCGATCAGCTTGTCGTATTCATCCTGCAGCCAGTGCACCGCGAGTTGCGTTTCCAGACCCCGCGCAGCCGTGCGGCCCAGCGTGGAGAACAGCGCCGCCGGGCCAACCTTCAGCTTGCCCAGCGCAGCATTCACCACTTCCTTAAATTCCGCGCGCCCGCTGGCATAGCCGACCAGCATCCGGGCCAGCGGCCCGACTTCCATAGCGTGACCTCTCCAGCGCGGAGCCTTCAGCCACGAGTAAGCCTTGGTCTCGTCGAGTTCCTTGTACGGCGTTTTGGGGCCGGAATAGTGTGCTTCCGTCACGCCATCCCAGGGGTGCAGGCTGGTCTTGCCATTCGGATATTGATACCAGGAGTGGGCGATCTCTTCCTGAATCTGCTCCGGGTCGGTCGGATCCACTGGCAGCACTTCGCCCAGGTTCTTGTCGAGGATGACACCGCGCGGGAAACGGAACTTCGCCACATCGGCAATGCCGTTCTGCGGGATGTCGCCATAGGCCATGTAGTTCCCCAGGCCACCACCATAAGTCGTCCACTCGGGGTAGAAGGACGCGATAGCCAGCAGATCGGGAACATACATGTTCTCGACGACATTGATCGCAGCTGTTATCTGATCCTTCACCAGATTCAGGCGTTCCATGTTGATCGCGTTGTCACTGTTCAGATCAATGGCGCAGGCCATGCCGCCCACAACATAGTTCGGGTGCGGATTCTTCCCGCCGAAGACAGTGTGAATTTTGACCAGTTCCTTTTGCCACTTCAGGGCTTCCAGATAGTGAGCAACGGCCATCAGATTCGCTTCCGGCGGCAGTTTATAAGCCGGGTGACCCCAGTACGCGTTCTGGAAGATGCCCAACTGACCCGACTCCACGAACTTCTTCACCGTACCCGCAATATCGCGGAAGTAGCCTTCTGTTGCCAGAGGCCACTTCGGCGATACGCTGCGGGCGAGAGAAGCGGTTGCGGCCGGGTCGGCCTTCAAAGCCGAAACGATATCGACCCAGTCGAGAGCGTGCAGGTGATAGAAGTGAACCACATGGTCCTGCACCATCTGCGTCAGGAACATGATGTTGCGGATGATCTCCGCATTTTTCGGGATGGTGATGCCCAGCGAGTTCTCCACGCAGCGCACACTGGCCAGAGCATGCACCGTGGTGCAGACACCGCAGATACGTTCACAGAACGCCCACGCATCTCGCGGATCGCGCCCCTGCAGGATCACTTCAATCCCGCGCCACATGGTGCCGGAACTGATGGCGTCCTGAATTCTGTTGGAGCCATCCAGCATCGCCTCCACGCGGAGGTGGCCTTCAATTCTTGTAACCGGATCCACTACGACTCGTGTTGCCATGGCTATTTCTCCGGCGACGCGCCGTTCTTCGGCGTGCGAACCAACTGCGAGACCACATGAGCACCAACGCCGGCAACGGTCAGCACGGTGAGTGCTTTACCAAGCTGATCGGGAGTGGAATCAATACCAGGCACGATCACGTTCGACAACCGCTCGTAGAACGGACCGTTATCCCAGAAGTTCTCTTCACTGCAACCCAGGCACGGGTGTCCGGAACCAATCGGGAAGGACACCCCTTCATTCCACTTAATCGTCGAGCAGGAGTTATAAGTGGACGGCCCCCGGCAGCCCATCTTATACAGACACCAGCCTTTCTTTGCGCCTTCGTCGTCCCACTGCTCCACGAACTGCCCTGCGTCAAAGAACGGCCGACGGTAACACTTATCATGGATGCGCTGCCCGTAGAACATCTTCGGACGTCCGGCGCGATCCAGTTCCGGTAACTTATCGAAAGTCAGGATGTATGTCAGAACGCCGGTCATCACATCGGCAATCGGCGGGCAACCGGGTACGTTGATAATCGGCTTGTCAGTGATGATCTTCTTGACAGGCTGTGCGCCAGTCGGATTGGGCCGCGCGTTCTGCACGCAACCGTGGGACGCACACGAACCCCATGCGATCACAGCCTTCGCGTCGGCCGCCGTCTCCTTCAGGATCTCGAGGAAGCTCTGACCACCGATGGTGCAGTAAACACCATCGTCCTTTGTGGGCGCGTTCCCTTCCACCGCGAGGATGTACGCACCTTTGTGCTCCTTCATGATGCGACGGCGAATCTCTTCCACCTGCTCGCCGGCGGCGGCCTGCAGCACGTCGTCATAGTCGAGCGAGATCATGTTGAGGATCATGTCCTGTGCAATGGGATGCGCCGAACGAATGAAGCTCTCGCTGCAGCAAGTGCACTCGAGACCGTGGAGCCAGATGACCGGGATACGGGGCTTGTTTTCCATCGCCGCGACTACGTCGGGGACGACGGCCGCACCGAGGCCCATGGCCGCTGTAATTCGGGTGCAGTAGTTCAGGAAGGTGCGGCGATCAATGCCGTGTTGCCGGATCAAATCGTAAGTTGATGGCTGGGATGCCATAGGTAGCCTCCCGGAATGTTGTCGGGATACCGGTATGCATTTCCGTGACCAACCGGATTTCGACCGGGAATAATACTCAAAGTATTAAATCGCCCACCTTATTCGTGGGTGAGCGAAAGCACGCAGCGGAACTTCGCGCACTTTTGGCGCAGTTGTCGCGCAGGCCGGATTGGCGGTATCGTTTGACTTGCGCCGCAGATTACAGGTGCACGGGATTGTGCAGGGCGTCGGTTTCCGGCCCTGGGTGTACGGCCTGGCCTATCAGTTTGGCCTCAGCGGTTATGTCCTGAATTCCACCCTCGGCGTCACCATTGAGGTCGAGGGCGACGAAGTGGGCCAACTGGCTTTTGTAGCTGAACTAAAAGCAAACCCACCCGTGCTCGCCATCGTCGACGAGATCGTCGAGGAACTCCTTCCTCCAAACGGCTTCACTGGGTTCACGATCCGCGAAAGCCATTACGATACTGCGGGCTTCGCCCTCGTTCCACCGGATATCGCAACCTGCCCCGAATGCCTGACTGACCTGCGCGATCCCGCCAACCGTCGCTTTGGCTACCCCTTCACGAACTGCACGAATTGCGGCCCCCGTTACAGCATCATTCAGGACATCCCTTACGACCGTCCGCTCACCACCATGTCGGAGTTTCCGATGTGTGCGGAGTGTGACGCCGAGTATCATGACCCGGCAGACCGGCGCTTCCATGCGCAACCGAATGCATGTCCCGTGTGCGGGCCGTGGGTGGAACTGTGGAACCACTCAGGTGTTCTGGCGAGGGGCAAGGATGCAATCACCGAGACACGAGGGTTACTCGCCGCAGGCAAGGTACTTGCGATCAAAGGCCTCGGTGGGTTTCACCTCGCCTGCGATGCGGCCAACGAAACTGCGGTGTTAACCCTTCGGCAGCGCAAGCGTCGCACTGACAAGCCTTTCGCCCTCATGGTAGAGAACCTGGACGCAGCAACGCGCATCTGCATTCTGGCGGACGCGGACCGCGCAGCCCTCACTTCCATCCGTCGGCCGATCGTGCTGCTGCCTCGCCTTGATGACGCACCGCTGGCCAATGCCATTGCGCCCGGCCTGAACTGGCTCGGCGTAATGCTGCCCTACACTCCCTTGCATCACCTCCTCTTCAACGGCGCTGAGTACAACGCACTGGTAATGACTTCCGCGAATCTCTCCGAGGAACCCATCGCGGCCCGCAATGACGAGGTGGCACCCCGCCTCCACCCCCTCGCCGATTTCATCCTTCTCCACAACCGCACCATCCACGCCCGCGTGGACGACTCCGTAGTCCGTACCTTTGAAGGCAAAGAGCGCCTCCTCCGCCGATCCCGGGGCTTCGCACCGCAGCCAGTCGACCTCCGCGTCCCCGTAGGCGAAGTCCTTGCCTGCGGAGGTGAACTCAAGAACACCCTTTGCCTCACAAAAGACCACTACGCGATCCTCAGCCAACACATCGGCGACCTGGAAAACCGCGAAACCATGCAGGTCTTCGAAGACACCCTGCACCACATGCAGCGCTTCTTCCGCGTCGCGCCAAAACTCATCGCCCACGACCTCCATCCCCAATACCTGACCACCCGCTTCGCCCTGGCGATACCCGACATCCCGAGGCTCGCAGTACAACACCACCACGCCCACATCGCCGCCTGTATGGCCGAGAACCGCATCACCGGACCCGTCATCGGCCTCGCCTTCGACGGTACCGGCTATGGCACCGACGGCAGGATCTGGGGCGGCGAAATCTTCATCGCGGACTTCACCGGTTTCGAACGCGCGGCGCACTTTCGCTATGTCCCGCTGGCGGGCGGGGACGCTGCTGTGCGCCAGCCCTGGCGCTCTGCACTGGCGTATCTGCTGGATGCCGGTGTCGCCCCCGGACCCCTCCTGAACCAAGTCCCGCCACAGCAACTGGCGATAGTCCGGAAGATGCTCGACGCGCACGTCAACACAGTGGACTGCTGCTCCTGTGGACGCCTCTTCGACGCAGTCGCCGCGATCCTCGGGATTCGCCTGGAATCGAACTATGAAGGTCAGGCAGCTATGGAACTGGAGGGCATCGCGGAAGATACCGAATCCCCGTACCCCTTCGATTTCGACGGAGACACCCTCGATTTCCGCGAGACGGTGCGTGCCATTGCCCGCGATGCAGCGACGCCTGGCCTGGCTGCGGGACGCTTCCACAGGACCCTCGCGGCAGCAGCAGCCGAAAGCGCCCGCCGACTCCGAAAGGCCACCAGGCTAAACCGAGTCTGCCTCTCCGGCGGCAGCTTCCAGAACGTACGTCTGCTGCGCCAGACACTCGAACTCCTCCGCCGCGACGGCTTCGAAGCGTACACGCATTCCCTCGTCCCCGCTAACGATGGCGGCCTCTGCCTGGGCCAGGCCATGATTGCGAACCACGCCCTCACCAGGCTGTAGCTCACTGCAATCCGCTATGCTGGTGCCCGACGCCATATGCCGGAACAGCTGAGCAGGATCGGCCGCTATCTGAGTTGTCTAGCCGTCCTGAGTCTGCTGGTCGTTACCAGCCGCACAGTTGTCGCAGTGAACGCTACCACCGCGTCCCTCTTCATGCTGCTGCTGGTGTTGGCAACGGCAACATGGTGGGGACTGGCCGAGTCCATATTCACTTCCCTCGCCAGCATGCTGGTGTTCAATTTCTTCTTCCTCCCACCCCTCGGGACCTTTACCATCGCGGACCCCGAAAACTGGGTGGCCCTGTTCGCCTTCCTCGTCACAGCCGTAACCGCGAGCCAACTGTCTTCCAGCGCAAAACAGCGGGCGCAGGATGCCCTCGCCCGTCGTAACGAAATCTCCAGCCTCTACGAGCTCAGCCGCGCCCTGCTGATGGACGAAGGCCAGGAGGGCATCCGCCACTCGATCCTCCGCACAGAACAGGTTTTGAAGATTGGTCCGATCGTCTTCTTCGACCAGGCCGCTAACGCCGTCTACGGCTCCCTCGAAGCGCTGGCCCTCACTCCCTCGGACATGCACCAAACAACAGAGCAGCATCGTCCCGGCGTCGTTATCATCCCCGTCCGGATGGGGACGCAGATCATCGGCAGCCTCGCAACAGCTGAGGGCACACTGACGCCTGCGGTGCTCGAATCCGTGGCGAGTCTGCTGGCCATCAACTATGAGCGAACCGTTGCCCTCACCCGCGCTGCCGCTGCGGAGGTCGCGCGCCGCAACGAAGAGTTCAAATCCTCCCTGCTCGATGGTCTGGCGCATGACCTGAAGACGCCGCTGACCGCGATCCGAACCTGCGTCACCACACTCGTTACCATCCCCCCTCGTACCGAAGAAGTCCGACAGGAACTGCTCAGCATCATCGACCAGGAATCCCTCCGCCTGCAGAACTCCATCAGCGAAGCCATTGAACTCGCGCGGATTGAATCAAACGAGCTGAAGCTGGAGCGAGAGCCAACCGAGGTCGCCGAACTCCTCTGGGAGGCGCTCAGCGAGGTCCGCGATGAAGTCCGCGACCGCTACTCCGTCCATGTAGAATCGGGGCTCATCCTAAACCTCGACCGCACCCTGTTCCGCCGAGCCCTCGCGCAGGTCCTCGAAAATGCCCGGAAATACGCGCCGCCCGAATCGAAGATCGAGATCGACGCACGCACAGAGAACAGCCACGCCTGCATCCGTGTTCTCGACCGTGGCCCCGGCATTGCCCCCGAAGACCTGGAACGCGTCTTCGGGAAATTCTACCGGGGGAAACGCGGTCGGGATAAAGTGGAAGGTACCGGCATGGGACTATCGATTGCACGGGGCATCACAGAAGCCCACGGCGGCAGAATTCACGCCGAACAGCGGCCCGGCGGTGGCGCGGCGATTGTCTTTGAAGTCCCCCTCACAGCATGAATACGGCCACCATTCTGGTTGTTGACGACGAACCCCAACTGAGGCGGGCCATGAAGGCTACGCTCACGGATCTCGGCTATCTGGTCCTCGAGGCGAAGTCCGGCGAAGAAGCCCTTGAAAAGCTTCGCACCGATTCACCCGACCTCATCCTGCTCGACCTCAACATGCCGGGTATCGGGGGCCTCGAAACCTGCCGCGCCATTCGCGAAACCTCCGACACTCCCGTCATCATCCTCTCGGTCCGCAATACCGAGCGCGACAAGGTTCAGGTCCTCGATGCGGGAGCTGACGACTATGTCACTAAGCCCTTCGGCATTCAGGAACTGCTCGCCCGTATTCGCGTGGCCATGCGTCGCGTGCCGGCCTCGGGCGAGAGCCTGTCCGAACTGGTCGTCAGCGAGAGCCTGACCATCGACTTCGCCACCCGCCGAGTCACGCTCAAGGGCAAGACCAACCGGCTGACACCCAAAGAATTCGACCTGCTGAAGTTTCTGGTTGACCACGCCAACAAGCCGGTCCCCCACCGCAAGCTCCTGCAGACCGTATGGGGCCCCGACTACGGCGACGAAGTGGAATACCTGCGCGTCGTGGTGAATCAACTGCGCAAGAAGATCGAGCCACAGCCCTCGAAACCCCAGTACCTCCTGACTGAACCCTGGGTCGGGTATCGCTTCGTCACCAACGCATAATCTTCCTCACGAAGTTCTTATGAACTTTTAATGGGTTGCGCCTTACGCTCCAAACAGGAGTCGGGAAGGATAACTCATGAAATGCGAAACCCTGCTGCCGGAAGCGGATACGGCCAACCACGAAGCGGAACTGGACCTGGTGGTTCCGTTCACGTCGCCGTCGCTCACGCGCACCGCTATTCAGGCAGCGGAACAACTGGGAGGTGGCCTGGCCGCCTCCATCCGTCTGATCAAACTGCAGGTCGTGCCATACCAGGTGGAGGAGTGCCCCATTGACCTGGAATTCCTTCAGGAACAGCTGAGCCGCTTCGAATCGATATTGCCGCTGCAAATCGTCATTGTGCTGACCCGCGAAGACGCAGCCGATCTGCGCCACACGCTGAAGCCCGAATCGATTGTCGTACTGGCCACAAAGCGGCGCTGGTGGCCGACGCGTACCGAACGCCTCGCACGCCAGCTTCGGCGGGACGGCCATCGCGTGGTCCTCGTCAAGGAGCCTCACAATGCCTGATGTCATTTATTGCCTGCTGATGGTGGGCTTTTTTCTGCTGGCCTGGTGGTTTACCAAAGCCTGCGATTCGCTCTAAGGAGACACACAAATGGAATATGCAATTGCGGGCCTCGTCTCAGCGGCCCTGTGCGTTTACCTCCTCTATGCGCTTTTGAAGCCGGAGAGGTTCTGAGGAAACACCAATGACAACCAACGGGTGGTTACAAATTGCAGTTTTCTTCGCGCTGATTGTTATGTGCGCGAAACCGCTGGGCAGCTTCATTGCCGGCGTCATGGAAGGGAAGCGTACGTTCCTTTCCGCGGTCCTCGTGCCGTTCGAACGTCTGATCTATCGCATCTGCGGAATTGATTCGGAAGAGCAGCACTGGACGACCTACGCCGGTTCCCTGCTGGCCTTCAGTGCGGTGAGCGCGCTGCTGCTCTACGCCATGCAACGCCTGCAGGGCTGGATGCCGTGGAATCCCCTGGGGCTCAACCAGAACAACGTCAGTCCCGATCTCGCCTTCAACACCGCGGTCAGTTTCACCACGAATACCAACTGGCAAAGCTATGTGCCTGAGACAACGCTGAATTACTTCGTCCAGATGGCGGGCCTCACCGTTCATAACTTCGTATCCGCCGCAGCCGGCCTCGCCATCGCCATCGCGCTCGTCCGAGGCTTCGCGCGCCACTCGGTCCGGACCATCGGCAATTTCTGGGTGGACTTGACGCGTTGCACACTTTACATCCTGCTGCCGCTCTCGATTCTCGCCGCGCTGGTGTTGTGCTCTCAGGGCGTCATCCAGAATCTGAACCCCTACACGACAGCCATCACGCTGGAAGGCGTGAAGCAGACCATCTCCCAGGGCCCCGTCGCCTCGCAGGAAGCGATCAAGATGCTCGGCACTAACGGTGGCGGCTTCTTCAACGCCAACTCCGCCCACCCGTTCGAGAACCCCACCCCCTTCAGCAACATGTTTCAGATGTTCCTGATCTTCCTGATCCCGGGCGCGCTGACTTACACCTTCGGCAAGATGGTGCGCGATACCCGGCAGGGCTGGGCACTTTTCGCGGCCATGACGGTCCTGTGGTTCGGCGGTGTCCTCACCGCCTACCATTTCGAGCAGCAGGGCACGCCCACGCTGACCAAAGCGGGCATCGAAATGACTGCCACCAGCACGCAGTCCGGCGGCAATATGGAAGGCAAAGAGACCCGCTTCGGCATCGCCGACACCGCCCTCTTCGCCACCGTGACCACCGACGCCAGTTGCGGCGCGGTCAACGGCATGCACGATAGCTTCACTCCCCTCGGCGGCCTCGTCCCGCTCTTCAACATTCAGCTCGGCGAAGTCGTCTTCGGCGGCGTCGGCACCGGTCTCTATGGCATGTTGATGTTCGCGATTCTCGCCGTCTTCATCGCCGGTCTGATGGTCGGGCGAACACCGGAATACCTCGGCAAGAAGATCGAGAAAAAGGAAGTCAAAATGGCGATGGTGGCCATGCTTATCCTCGCCGCCAGCATCCTGTTCTTCGCCGGCGCCACCTCGGTTGTCGAATTCGCAAAGAACAGCTACTGGAACCCGCAGGGCCCCACTACCGGCAACACCAGCAACCCCGGCGCACACGGTCTGGCGGAGATCCTCTACGCCTACACCAGCGGCACCGGCAACAATGGCAGCGCCTTCGCGGGCATCAGCGCCAACACCCCCTGGTACAACCTGACCCTCGGTTTCGCCATGCTGATTGGCCGCTTCCTGATGCTGCTGCCGCTCCTCGCTATCGCAGGGTCACTCGCCGCTAAGAAGCAGGTCCCGGTTTCGGCCGGAACCTTTCCCACACACGGGCCTCTGTTCGTCAGTCTGCTGGTCGGCGTCGTCGTCATCGTAGGTGCCCTCACCTACTTCCCCGCCCTTTCGTTAGGGCCCATTGTTGAACACCTGATGCTGTAACGGAGAACCGAAATGCCCGCACTAATGGAACCTGAAATCACAGAGGCCGTGGCGGTTGATTCCACGGCCATGGGCCTCTCGCGGGGCAAGCGTTCGCGCCTCCTCTTCGACCCGCCCATCGTCAAGCGCGCCCTCGTCGATTCTTTCGTTAAACTCAGTCCCCGCACTCTGGCAAAGAACCCCGTCATGTTCGTGGTGGAGGTCGGTGCAGCACTGGTCTCTATCCTCCTGGCGAAGACCCTGCTCCGCGGCGGTGGCGATGTCCTCTTCGAAGGCCAGATCGCCGCCTGGCTCTGGTTCACCGTCCTCTTCGCCAACTTCGCCGAAGCCATGGCGGAAGGCCGCGGCAAAGCCCAGGCCGACAGTCTGCGCAAGACCAAGTCCGACGCCATGGCCCGCAAGATCATTGCGGGTGGCAAAGTGGAACCGGTAACCGCCGCGTCCCTCCGCAAGGACGATGTCTGCCTCTGCGAACCCGGCGACGTGATCCCCGGGGACGGCGAAGTCATCGAAGGCATCGCCAGCGTGGATGAGTCCGTCATCACCGGCGAAAGCGCTCCGGTGATTCGCGAATCCGGTGGCGACCGCAGCGCCGTCACCGGCGGCACGAAGGTCCTGTCCGACTACATCAAGGTCCGCATCACCTCGAATCCCGGCGAAACTTTCCTCGACCGTATGATCGCCCTGGTGGAAGGTGCCCAGCGCCAGAAGACTCCCAACGAAATCGCGCTCAACATCATGATCGCCGGCCTCACGCTGATCTTCCTGTTCGCGGTTGTCACCCTCGCCCCGTTCGCGCAGTACAGCGTGGCGCAGGCCAAAGCAGGCGTTGTGCCCGGCGTCATCATCCTCGTCTCGCTGCTGGTCTGCCTCATCCCGACCACCATCGGCGGCCTCCTCTCCGCCATCGGTATCGCAGGCATGGACCGCGTCATGCAGCACAACGTTCTGGCCATGAGCGGCAAGGCCGTGGAAGCGGCGGGCGACGTCAACACCCTGCTTCTGGACAAGACCGGCACCATCACGCTTGGCAACCGCCAGGCCGTGGAATTCATCCCGGTCGATGGCGTTACCGAAACCGAACTGGCCGACGCCGCACAGCTTTCCAGCCTGGCCGATGAGACTCCCGAAGGCCGCAGCATCGTGGTCCTCGCGAAAGAACAGTACGGCCTCCGGGGCCGCGAGATCGCGGAACACGAAGCCGAGTTCATCCCCTTCACCGCACAAACCCGCATGAGCGGTATCGACTACGAAGGCCGCCGCATCCGCAAGGGCGCGACCGGCTCCGTGAAGCAGCATGTCATCGACCTCGGCGGCACCTTCCCGCAGCAGGTTGCTGACATATCCGATCGCATCTCCCGTTCGGGCGGCACCCCGCTCGTCGTCGCACAGGACGACCGCGCCCTCGGCGTCATCCACCTGAAGGACATCGTCAAAGGCGGCATGAAAGAACGCTTCGCCCAGATGCGCGTCATGGGTATCCGCACCGTGATGATCACGGGCGATAACCCGCTCACCGCTGCGGCCATCGCAGCTGAAGCAGGCGTCGATGACTTCCTCGCGCAGGCCACGCCCAAAGACAAACTCGAACTCATCCGCAAAGAGCAGGCCGGTGGCCGACTCGTCGCGATGACGGGCGATGGCACTAATGACGCCCCCGCACTCGCCCAGGCAGACGTCGGTGTCGCCATGAACACCGGCACCATGGCCGCTAAAGAAGCGGGCAACATGGTGGACCTGGACAGCAATCCCACCAAGCTCATCGAAGTCGTCGCCATCGGCAAGCAGTTGCTCATCACCCGCGGAGCACTGACCACTTTCTCCATCGCCAACGACGTGGCCAAGTACTTCGCCATCATCCCGGCCATGTTCGCGGTCACCTGGCCCGCGCTCAACGGCATGAACATCATGGGCCTGCACACGCCCCAGAGCGCGATCCTCGCTGCCGTCATCTTCAACGCGCTCATCATCATCGCCCTGGTGCCGCTGGCCCTGCGTGGCGTCAAGTATCGCCCGCTCTCCGCCGGAGCCCTCCTGCAGCGCAATCTGCTGGTCTACGGCCTCGGCGGCGTCATCGCACCCTTCCCCGCCATCTGGCTGATTGACCGCCTCCTCGGCATCCTGCACCTCGCGTAACGAAAGGACACTCAAATGTTGAAAGCACTCAGAATCGGCTTGGTCATGACGTTGTTCTTCACGGTCCTCACCGGGATCGTGTACCCCCTCGGCGTCACCGCCGCCGCGAAGGTCCTCTTCCCCCGCCAGGCCAGTGGCAGCCTTATCGAACAGAACGGCAAGGTTATCGGCTCGGAACTCATCGGCCAGAACTTCACGAAGCCCGAATATTTCCACCCGCGCCCTTCCGCCGCCGGCACCGGTTACGATGCCGCCAACTCCTCCGGCAGCAACCTCGGCCCCACCAATCCGGCCCTCGCCGACCGCCTCACCAAAGACGCCGCGCAGTACCGCAGGGACAATCCCGACTACACCGGCCCCATCCCGGCTGACGCCATTACCACCTCCGGCAGCGGCCTTGACCCTGAGATCTCCCCCGCCAACGCCCAAGTCCAGGCCCTCCGCGTTGCAGCCGCCCGCGGCATCCCGGTGGCCATAGTGCGACGATTAGTGGACGAGGGCACACAACACCGCGATCTCGGCTTTCTCGGCGAGCCACGCGTCAACGTCCTCCGTCTGAACATGGCACTGGATGAAAAGGTACCTGTAAAACGCTGATGAACGACCAGGAGTTGAACCGACCCAATCCGGACGATTTACTGCGGCAGATACAGGCCCACGAAGAGCACGACTCGCGCGGACGCCTGAAGATCTTTCTCGGCTACGCGCCCCGCGTCGGCAAGTCTGTCCGCATGTTCGACGAAGGCCTCCGCCGCCTGAAACGAGGGCAGGACGTCGTGGTTGGCGTCATCCAGCGGCAGGGTTCCGAACACCTCGAAACCTTCCTCCACGAAATCGAAGTCATCCCCCTGATGTCGGTCGGCGGCGAAGAAACCATTGATGTCCCCGCCATCCTGCGGCGCAAACCCCAGGTCTGCCTCATCGACGAACTCGCCCGCGAAAATCCGGAAGGCAGCCGCAACCGCCACCGCTGGCAGGACGTGGATGAAATCCTCGAAGCCGGCATCACCGTCGTCGGTGCCATCAACCTGCAGCACGTGGCCGAAGAACAAAGTGCAGTGGAACGAATCACCGGCAGGCGCGCCACCAGCAGCGTCCCTGCCGGTTTCATTCATTCCGCCGATGAACTGGTCATTGTCGATGTCCCCGCCGAAGAAGTCGCCGGCGCGGGTGAACGCGGCAACCTGACCGCCGAACAGCTTTCCGGCCTCCGCGAACAGGCCCTCCTGCTGGCAGCCCAGGTCGTCGAGGAGCAGTTGCAGCGCTACATGGATGCCCACGGCATCCGCCAGAGCTGGAGCACCCAGGAGCGCCTCCTCGTCTGCATCACACCCCGCAGTGCGAAATCCATGCTCGACAGCGCGGCCCGCGCCACCCAGCGCTTCCACGGGCAACTGCTCGCCGTCTATGTCAGCCAGGGCGAACTGCCACGCGGCGAAGAAGAAGCCCTGCAGGAAAATCTCAACTACGCCCGTCGCCTCGGTGCCGAAGTCTATGTCCTGGATGGCACCGACCCCATCGCCCGCATTCTTCAGTTCGCGCACCGCGAACGCGTCACCCAGCTCTTCATCGGCCACACGCAGCGCAAAGGCTGGGCCTTCTGGAAAGAGAATCCGGTCGACCGTCTCATCCAGGCCGCCGAAGGCATCGATGTGCGACTCTTTCCGCAGGGGCACTCAGCGTAACGTATGTCTGGTAAACACAAGGGCAAACTGAAAGTCTTCCTCGGCTACGCGGCCGGCGTCGGCAAGACCTACCAGATGCTGCTCGAAGCCCAGCGCCTGCAGGCAACCGGACACGACGTGGTCATCGGCTACTTCGAACCCCACGCCCGCGCAGAAACCATCGCCCTCACCACTGACCTCGAATTCGTCCCGCGCGCCACCCTCACCCACCGCGAAACCGCATTTGAGGAAATGGACACGGCCGCCGTCATCGCCCGCAAGCCAAAAATCGCCGTCGTCGATGAGTTCGCACACACCAATGTCCCCGGCGCGGAGCGCGAGAAGCGCTGGCAGGACGTCGTCGCCCTCCTCGACGCCGGCATTGACGTCCTCACCAGCGTCAACGTCCAGCACATCGAAAGCCTCAACGACCAGATCTGGCAGGTTACCGGCATTCAGGTCCGCGAGACCGTACCTGACTGGGTCCTGCAGGAAGCCGACGAAGTTGTGATGGTCGACGTCACCCCGCGCGCCCTCATCCACCGCCTGGAACGAGGCGTCGTTTACTCACACGAAAAGGCTCGTCTCGCGCTCGAAAACTTCTTCACGGAAGCCAACCTGAACGCCCTCCGCGAACTGGCGCTTCGCCAGACCGCGCACCAACTGGAAGAACGCCGCGAAGAAGCCGCGGTCTCCCCCACGCCCGCCTCAAAAACAGGCGAGCGCATTCTCCTGTGGCTGACCCCGCACCCTTCCACCGCCATGCTGATCCGCCGTGGCCGCCGCGTCGCCGACTATCTCGCCTGCCCCTGTGACGCGGTCCTGATCGACACCGACGCCCCCGCTTCCGAACCCTGGCTCAACATCTGCGCCAACCTTCGCATCCACGCCAACGCCATCCCCGCCGCAGGCAACACCCACAAGGCCATCGCCGACTATGCCCGTGCCCAAGGCATTTCCCAGCTCTTCGTAACGCGAAACGCGCCAGACGTGAGCAAGCTCGTTAGTCTGGCGCGCGATATGCAAATCACGATTGTCGCGGAGCGGGTTCGCCCCGCTTAGCCCGTCAGACCAGCTTCACCTTCAGCATCGTGTAAGAGTGCGGAGCGAACTGCATCGTCAGCTTGTGCCCCTGCGCCGTCGCCGTGCGCGGCGTGGCCTTCACTTTCGTCACCCCGAAATCATTCTCCGCCTTGATGTCCGGCCCGTTCACTTCCGAAATCGAGACCGGCCCGGAGAACTGCTTATCCTGCGCTTCGATCTCCACCGTGATCGCCTGCGTCTCGTGCCGGTTCACCACGTTCAGCACCAGATTCCCGTTGTCATACGCCGCCGACGTATCGATGTAATTCACATCCCCGAACCGCTTGCTCGTATACTTCGGCGAATCCACAAACAGCTCCAGACTCTTACCCTTGCTGTTCTGCGCGAACATCATCAGCGGGTAGTAAATCGTCTGCAGGAACATCCCCTCCGGACTCGTGAACATCGGCGCGATCACGTTCACCAGCTGGGCCATATTCGCGATCTTCACGATATGCGCGTTGTTGATGAACGAGTTCAGGAACGTCGCCACCACAAGCGCGTCTTCCAGGTTGTAGCGTTCTTCCAGAATCTTCCGGCCCCGCTCTTTGTCACCCCGTGCCCGATACCAAACATTCCACTCATCCCACGCGATATACATCTTCCGCCCCGGCTCGGTCGACATCGCCCCCCGAATCACGCCTTCGGCGGTCTTGGTCTTCTCATCCATGTCCCGCGAACTCGCCAGAAACTCCAGGTAGTTGTTCTCACGGTTCCCCACATACATGTGCAGGGCCAGGTAATCCCCGTGGTGCTTCAGATACTCCAGCACCGTCTTGTTCCAGCCAATCCAGTCAATCCCCGGCCCATAGTTCGAAGACCCCGCCACAATCAGCTTGATGTTCGGGTCCGTCCACTTCATCAGCTTCGCCGCTTCCAGCGCGAACTTCCCGTAATCCTCAGCCGACCGATGCCCCATCTGCCACGGTCCGTCCATCTCATTACCCAGACCCCAGTAATTGACCTTCCACGGCTGCTGACGGCCATTCTGCTTCCGCAGCCGCGTCATCGCCGTATCTTCCGACGAATTGCAGTACTCCACCCACTGCTGCGCCGCTTCCCACGTGCCTGTCCCCAGGTTCGTGCAGAAATACGGCTCCGTCCCCAGCATCTCCGTGTACTTCAGAAATTCATGCGTCCCGAAGCGGTTACTCTCCACCGTGCCCCACGCCATTTCCAGACGTGGCGGGCGCTGATCACGCGGCCCGATGCCGTCCTTCCAGTGGTAGTTCGACGAGAAGTTCCCACCCGGCCAGCGGAGCAACCCGATATTAAGGTCCTTCGACGCCTTCAGGACATCTTTCCGATACCCCTCGGCGTCGGAAAGCTTCGAGCCCTCCTCGAAAATCCCGCCCTCCACACACCGCCCCAGATGCTCCACGAAATTCCCATAGAGTTTCGGGTCAATATCGCCCACCACCCGCTCCGTATCGATCTTGATACGGGCAGGCTTACTGCCCTGCTGGGCCTGGGCAAGGAGAGGAGCTCCGGCAAGGAGCGTCTTCGAAAACGTGCGACGGGACAGGTTCGAATTCTTCATGGCTGATCATGATCATAGTAAAGTAATCAACGACATGAAACGCAGAGCCTTCCTTCAAACCTGCCTCGGTGCCACCGCAGCCGCCACCCTTGCCGACCAGGCCGACGCCGCTGGCCTCCCGAAAACCAAAATCACCCGCATTCGCTACTACAGGACGCCCACCGACGCCGCCGGTCGCCCCAACACCAAACAGCCCCTCTTCAACCAGAGCACCAACGTCGTCATCGTCGAAACCGACTCCGGCCTCTTCGGCGTGGGCGAAGGCGGCTCCGGCGACACCATGGAACAGTGCGCCGGTCTCCTCATCGGCGAAGACCCGTTCCGCACCGACCGCCTCTGGCAGTCGATGTACCGCTCCTACTTCTACCCCGCCGGCCGCGAAAAAGCCCACGCCCTCGGCGCTCTCGACGTCGCCCTCTGGGATCTGAAGGGCAAAGCCCTCGGAGTCCCCGTCTACCAGCTTCTGGGCGGCCTCTCCCGCGACCACGTGGAATGCTACTCCACCGGCTACCCCGCTCAGGGCACGCCGAAGGAAGTCGCCCGCGCCTGCGTGGAAGCCGGCTACCGCGCCTACCGCATCTCCACCGATTCCCAGGGCCCCACGGTCGATCGCTTCAATAACGTCAACCGCGTCTACGAACTCTGCAAACAGGTCCGCGAAGGTGTCGGCCGCGACGGCGGCTGGTGCATCGACTTCCACACCGAGCTCGACATGCCCGACGCCATCACGCTCGCGAACCTCATCGAGCCCCTTCGCCCCTACTTCGTCGAAGATCTCGTCCGCAGCGAAAACCCCGGCGTCTATCGCACCCTCCGTGGACAGGTAAAGGTGCCCATCGCCGTCGGCGAGCAGTTCGGCCCCAAGTGGGACTGGAATGAACTCGTGGAAAATCACCTGATCGACTACGCCCGCGCCACGGTCCCCAACGTCGGCGGCATCACCGAGTTCCAGAAGATCGCTGCCGCGTGTGAAACCCACTACGTCGGCCTCGTCCCCCACTTCACCGGACCGATTTCAGAAGCCGCCATGGTTCACTGCTGCGCCGCCTTCCCCGGCCCCGCGCTCATGGAAATGGTGATGGGCGGCACCCGCCCCTGGCCGTACCTCAACCAGCATTACGACCTCCGCAACGGTAAGCTCTGGCCCAACGAACGCCCCGGCATCGGCGTCGATGTGGACACCTCAAAGCTCCAGCTCATCGGAGATCACAAGGAAGCTTTCAGCCTCACCCACATGCTGAAGCGCCCCGACGGCTCCCAGACAAACTGGTAAACAGCCCCGGCAGCGGTAATTTGCGAGTGCGCATGGATGATAACCTGAAAAGTTCCTCCTATGAGCATCCAAATTACCCTGCCGGATGGTAGCGTCCAGCAGATCGAACCGGGTTCCAGTGCGCTCGATGTAGCGCGCAACATCAGCCCTCGCCTCGCCGACGCCGCAATCGTCGCCAAGGTCAACGGCGTTCTCGTCGATGTCAATCGTCCGATTGAGGCCGACGCCACCGTCCAGATCCTGACGTCGAAAGACCCGCAGGCTCTGGAGGTCTACCGCCACTCCACCGCCCACCTCTGCGCCGCTGCTGTTCTGGAGCTCTTCCCCGAAACCAAACTCGGCATCGGCCCGCCCATCGAAAACGGCTTCTATTACGATTTCGACCGCCCCGAAGCCTTCACCCCGCAGGATCTGGAAAAGATCGAAGCGAAGATGTGGGAACTCCAGGCGAAGGGCCTGACGTTCGAGCGCAAACTCATCGCCAAGACCGAAGGCCTGGAGAAGTACCGCGCCATGAATGAGCCCATGAAAGTGGAACTCATCGAAGAGCGCGCCGACGACATCTTCTCCGAATACACCCTCGGACCCCACTTCATCGACTTCTGCCGCGGCCCGCACATCCCCGACACCTCGAAGATCAAGGCCTTCAAGATCCTCAGTGTCGCCGGCGCGTACTGGAAGGGCAACGAAAAGAACAAGCAGTTGCAGCGCATTTACGCGACCGCCTGGTTCTCGAAGAAGGAACTCGACGAGTACCTCAACAAGCTGGAAGAAGCGAAGAAGCGCGACCACCGCAAGCTCGGCCAGGAACTCGACCTCTTCAGCATCCAGGAACTCGCCGGCCCCGGCCTCATCTTCTTCCACCCCAAGGGCGGCATCATCCGCAAGACGCTGGAAGACTGGATGCGCAACGCGTATCTGGAACGCGGCTACTCGCTCGTCTACACGCCCCACGTCATGCGCCGCGACCTGTGGAAGGTCTCGGGCCACGCCAACTTCTACTCGGAGAATATGTTCACTCCGATGGAACTCGACGACTCGGAATACCAGCTGAAGCCCATGAACTGCCCGGGCCATATTCTGATCTACGCCGACCGTCAGCACAGCTATCGCGACCTGCCCATCCGCCTCGGCGAACTCGGCACCGTGTACCGCTATGAGCGCTCCGGCACCATGCACGGCCTGCTCCGCGTCCGCGGCTTTACGCAGGACGACGCGCATATTTTCTGCACGCCCGAACAGATCGAAGACGAAATCGTTGCTTGCCTCGACTTCGCGCAGGATACGCTCAAAACCTTCGGCTTCACTTCCTACAAGGCAGAAATCTCCACCTGGGACCAGGGTGCCAGCGGCAAGTACGACGGCGAACCCGCCATGTGGGAACTCGCCGAAGGCTCGCTCCGCAAAGCCTGCGACCGCCTCGGCATTGAAGCCACTGTGATCCCCGACGAAGCCGCCTTCTACGGCCCGAAGATCGACGTCAAACTCGTCGATGCCATCGGCCGTCTGTGGCAGCTTTCCACGGTGCAGTTCGACTTCACCCTGCCCCGCCGTTTCGAACTCGAATACGTGGCTGAAGACGGCAAGAAGCACCGCCCGCTCATGGTCCACCGCGCCCTGTTCGGCTCCGTGGAACGCTTCTTCGGCATCCTGGTGGAACACTACGCTGGTGCGTTCCCGACGTGGCTTGCCCCGGTGCAGGCGACCGTCCTGCCCATCACCGACCGCCAGAACGACTACGCGAAGGAAGTGGTCGCGAAGCTGAAGGCCGCCGGCGTCCGCGTAACCCTCGACGACCGCAGCGAAAAGGTCAACCTGAAGATCCGCGAAGCGCAGATGCAGAAGGTGCCCTACATGCTGGTCATCGGAGGCCGCGAGGCGGAAGCCGGTCAGGTCGCCGTTCGCCACCGCAAGCGCGCCGACCTGGGCCCCGTGGAAGTCGATACCTTCATCGCCACCATCACCGCCGAAATCGCCGCCCGCACCGCCGACGAATAACCGGCGCAATCAGCCCGAAACAAAAACGACCTGACTTGGAATCCCGAGGCAGG
>CANIHR010000019.1 GCA_947467185.1 Bryobacterales bacterium | reverse complement strand
TTCGTTCGCCTGTCGGAATCGCTTGGGTTTCGGGCAGCGCAGGCCCTCACTGCGATTCTCTTTGCCGTTTACCACGTTCTCAATGTCGGGATGCCGCTGGTCCCCGCGCTTCTGTTTACAGGTATGGGTTCTCTCCTGTTTGGGTATGCCTTCATGCGCTCCGGAGGCGTGATGCTGCCAATTGGGCTGCACGCAGCCTGGAATTTTTGGCAAGAGCAACTGATGGCGAGTAGTGGACGTGGTCATGCGGGGATGTGGAAGCCGGTAATGGCTCCGGGCGCCCACATCCCCTTTGTGGAAAGGTATGCCGCGCTGGTGTTGGTTACACTCGGCGCGGCACTGGTGATTCGACGCGCCTATTCCTGGCGGAGGAACTGACCGATCGAGCGTGTTGCCTGACGGATGCGGTGCTCGTTTTCGACGAGGGCGAAGCGCACGAAGCCTTCGCCCATGGGGCCGAAGCCGATGCCCGGGGAGACGGCGACGAGGGCCTTCTGCATGAGTTGCTTGGAGAATTCCAGCGAGCCGAGCTCTTTGAATTTCTCGGGCAGCGGTGCCCAGAGGAACATGGTGCCCTTCGGCGGTTCCACGGGCCAGCCTGCGCGGAGCAGGCCGTCGACGAGGACGTCGCGGCGGTTCTGGTAAC
The DNA here is from genome assembly GCA_947467185.1 of Bryobacterales bacterium. GTDB lineage: Bacteria > Acidobacteriota > Terriglobia > Bryobacterales > Bryobacteraceae > BOG-234. Next base: position 32,542 of record CANIHR010000019.1, on the reverse strand, counting down.
CGGCGCAGATGCGCTTCGTCTCCTCTTCGCATTCGCGAAGGGCGACGATGGCGGCGATCTGAATCGGCTGGAACATGCCGTAGTCGAGGTAGCTCTTGATACGGGCGAGGGCTGCGATCATCTTCTGGTTGCCCAGACAGAAACCGACACGCCAGCCGGCCATTTCATAGCTCTTCGACATGGAGAAGATTTCGACTGCGATGTCTTTTGCGCCCGGAACCTGGAGGATGCTGGGCGGTTTGTAGCCGTCGAAACCGTAGTCTGCGTAGGCGAAATCGTGCACGATGAGCGTGCCATGTTCGCGGCAGAGTTCGACGATCTCCGTGAGGTAAGCGAGATCGACGCAGGTGGTGGTTGGGTTGTGCGGGAAGGAGATCAGCAGCATCTTCGGCGGCTTGGGGGACTCGCGGAACAGGCCCCGGAGGCGTTCGAGGAAGGTTGCTGCGTCCGGCATAGGCAACATCTGAGAGTGGCCTTCGGACATGATGACTCCGTACTGGTGGATCGGGTACGCCGGGTTGGGTGCGACCACGACGTCACCGGGTCCAATGGTGGCGAACAGGAGGTGCGCCAGAGCATCTTTCGCGCCCATCGTGACAATGGCTTCCTTTTCCGGGTCGAGATCCACATCATAGTTGCGCTTGTAGCGCTTCACGATCTCTTCGCGGAGTTTCGGAATACCTCGAGACAGCGAGTAACGGTGATTGCGGGGGTTACGGGCTGCTTCAACGAGTTTGTCGACGATAACAGAAGGCGTGGCCCCGTCGGGGTTGCCCATGCCGAGGTCCACGATGTCCATCTGTGCTGCGCGTGCTTTTGCCTTCATCTCATTCAAGACGGCAAAAACATAGGGCGGCAACTTTTGGATTCGATAAAACTCGTCGTTTACTGACATAGACTTCCTATTTTAACGGCAGGGGTTGGACGGCTGCGGGCGGCAGACCCAAACGCGGATTTCGTGGCGACGAAAAGTGGCATGTTACGATGGTTTTGTTCGTCCTCCTGCTGTCCCCATCGTCTAGAGGCCCAGGACATCGCCCTTTCACGGCGGTAACGAGGGTTCGAATCCCTCTGGGGACGCCACTTCCTCTCCGACTCAGGAAATTTGAGCTCGGGCGAGAATGCGGCGTAACATTTTAAGGCTCTGCGGCACTGGATCGTTAGAGCCACCCAAAATCGTGAGATAATCGGGTATTCCATCGAGGTCATGCAGGTAATGTTCAATCACTTCAGACGCCCGGTTTTTGCCGTTCTGGCAGCAGCCTCAATTCTCTCCTTCGGTAGTTCCATTGCGTACGCGCAGGACAAGGTTGTGGTTCCTGTTGACACCACAAATCTTCCTGCCCAGAAAGTCGGTGTTGATGACCTTCTGATGGTTCGGGTGTACGACTCCCCAGATCTGACTCGTACGATCCGTGTGAGTGCGGATGGCACGATTCGGCTGCCGATGTTAAAAACGACGATTCCGGTTGTCGGGATGTTGCCCGTGGAGATTGAGAAGACGGTCGCCGATGCGCTGAGGCGCGATGGCCTTCTGGTGGATCCGTTCGTTACCGTCTCTGTTGCGGAATATCACAGCCGACCGATCAGTGTGAATGGCGCGGTGAAGACGCCGGTGATTTTTCAAGCCGTCGGACGGGTTCGTTTGCTGGATGCGCTGGCGCGTGCCAACGGCTTGGCTACGGACGCTGGCGGTGAGCTGATTGTGACTCGGCCCAACGGCGATACTGGTTCTCAGTCCGTGAGCCGCGTACCTGTGAAGGCGCTCTATGAGGGGACCGATCCACAACTGAATTTGGTGCTGGTTGGCGGTGAAGAAATTCGCGTTCCAACGATCGGCTCCGTAGTTGTTTCCGGCAATGTTCGCGAACCGGGTGTCTATCCTGTTCAGGACAGCGGCACCACGACCGTGATGACGGCGATCGCGCAAGCCAGAGGGCTGGCGGATTACCAGCCGAAAATTGTTTACATCCTGCGTCCTGACGATCAGGGGACTCGCCACGAGATTCCGGTGGACCTGGAGTCGATCCTCAAGCGGAAGAAAGACGATGTCGTGTTACAGGCGAAAGACTTGCTGTATGTTCCGCTGAATAACCGGGCCAAGGTTACACAGCAGGCAATCAACGCCCTGACGGGTTCGGCCCAGTCTGCGGGCACCGCTCTGATCTACGTTAAGGGTCGGTAGAACCCTTCCCGCGTGCCTCCTGTTACCCGGCTGGAAACTCTCGACAGCCTGCTGAAGCTTCGGGCTGCCTGGGCTGAGCAGGGGAAGACTGTTGTCTGGACGAACGGTTGTTTCGATATTCTCCATGTGGGGCACGTGAGGAGTCTGCGGGACGCGAAAGCGCTCGGTGACATTCTGGTGGTCGGCATTAACAGCGATGCCAGTGTCCGGGCAATCAAAGGGCCGGCTCGACCTGTCGTGAATCAGGATGACCGGGCGGAGTTGCTTTCCGCACTGGAGCCGGTGGATGCGGTGGTCATTTTTGACGAGACCGAGCCTTCCGCCATACTGTCTGTTGTGAAACCTGACATTCATTGCAAAGGTGCGGAATATGCCGATGGGCAGCGTCCGGTGCCGGAACGCGCGGTTGTGGAAGCCTATGGCGGCCAGGTGCGATTTCTACCTTTGCACGAAGGTCGCTCCACGACCGCGATTTTGCAGCGTGCGGAGCAAGCTTCCTGATGCGGGAAAAGATTTCGGAATTTCTGTCGCTGGCGCCCGGCGTGAAGGTGCTGGTTGTGGGCGACGTGATGCTGGATGAGTATATCTCCGGTTCGGCGACCCGCATATCCCCCGAAGCTCCGGTGCCTGTGGTGGCTGTGCGCCGACGTCGGTCTGTGCCAGGTGGCGCGGCGAATGTGGCGGCGAATGTTGCAGCAATGACGGCGGAAGCGATTCTGGCGGGCGTTCTGGGGGCGGACGAGGCAGGGCAGCGTCTGCGGCAGGCTCTGTTGGAAGCCGGGTTGCAGCCGGACTGGCTGGTGGAAGATTCCGGGCGTGTGACCACGACGAAGACCCGAGTGACGGCTGGGGGGCAGCAGATTGTTCGTTTTGATGCGGAAGATACCTCGCCGCTGGCGGGCGCGGCGCTGGAGGCGATGCGGAATCGGTGTGCGCAACTGCTACCGAGCGTCCAGGTTTGTGTGATTTCCGATTACGCGAAGGGTACGGTCGAGGCGGGTTTTTGCCGCTGGCTGATTTCCGAAGCGAATCGTCTGGGGCTGCCTGTTGTGGTGGATCCGAAGTCGCAGGATTTGAGCCGGTATGCCGGGGCGACGGTTATCACTCCGAATCTGAAGGAGACAGCTGCGGCGGCTGGGCAGGTGATTGAAACTCATGGTCTGCACGGAGCGGTTGACGCGTTGTTGCCGGTGATTGGCACGTCGGCGTTGCTGGTGACGCGTGGCGAAGAGGGGATGTCGCTGTTTGAGCCCGGTTCGGCGGAGCGGCATTATCCGGCTGTTGTGAATGAAGTAGCAGATGTGACGGGCGCGGGTGACACGGTCGTCAGTCTGCTGGCGGTGGCGCTGGGGGCGGGACTGCCGCTTCGCGAGGCGGCTGCGATTGCCAATCTGGCGGCAGGTGTTGCGGTGAGCCACCATGGGACGTGGGCGGTCAGCGCGGCGGAACTGCTTGCCGCCGCGGAATAACCTGTAGAATCTCAAACATGAAGTTTGTCCTTTGTGCCGCCCTGTGCGGTGCTTTGTCGTGTTTTGCGCCGGGCGCGGTGGCTCAGGAATATGACGTACTGCTTCGCCATGGGCGAATTGTTGATGGCGCGGGAAACGCTTCGTTCCTGGGCGATGTGGCGATTCTGAATGGCCGGATCGCGGCGCTGGGGAATTTGCCGGGGGCGAAGGCGAAGCGTGTGATTGATGCGACGGGGCTGGTTGTCGCGCCCGGGTTTATCGATCTGCACAATCATTCGGACTACTCGCTGGTGGCGGATGGCAATGCGCAGAGCATGATCCGGCAGGGTGTGACCTCGATGATCTTCGGCGAAGGTGGGTCGGCGGCACCGGTGGGCGGGAACCAGGATCTGAAGCCCGGCGATGTCACCTGGACGGACTTCAAGGGCTACTTCGGACGGCTGCTGCAGCAGGGGATCTCGACGAATATCGGCACCTATGTGGGGTCGAGCCAGATCTGGACCTATGTGCGGGGTGAGAAGGCGGGACCTCCGACGGCGGATGAAGCCCGGCAGATGGCGGGGATCGTCACGCAGGCGATGGAACAGGGCGCGCTCGGTGTTGCGAGTTCGCTGAGTGGGCCTCCGGGTTCGTGGATCGATACCGAGACTTTGGTCGCGATGTGCAAGGCTGCGGCTCCGTTCGGCGGGATCTATTCGACTCATATGCGGACGGAAGGTCAGGGCGTTTTCGAGAGCGTGGCGGAGGCGATTGAGATTGGCCGGCGGGCGGGTGTGCCGGTGGACATCATCCACCTGAAGCTGGCGGATAAGAAGCTGTGGGGGCAGATGCCGGAGCTGGTGGGGTTGATCGCGCAGGCACGCGCCGCGGGGCAGGACGTCACCGCGAATGTGTATCCGTACCGGGCCGGGCAGAACAATCTGGCTTCGATTATTCCTCCGTGGGCGCATGAGGGCGGGGACGCCGCGATGATTGCGCGCCTGAAGGATCCGGCGCTGCGGGCGCGGTTGCGGGATGAGATTGAGCATGGGATTCCGGGCGGGAGTCCGCCCTGGTACAACCACTACACGGCGACCGGAAGCTGGGAGGGGATGCTGCTGGTGACGCTGTCGAATCCGGCGTACAGGAAGTTCGAAGGGCAACGGATGAATCAGGTGATTCAGGCGTTGGGTGGCGATCCTCTGGACGTGCTTTTCCGGGTGCTGGCGGATAACCGCGGGTCGGTGCCGACCGTCTATTTTCATCACGACGAGAACGATATGCGGTTTGCACTGAAGCAGCCGTTTGCTTCGATTGGGTCGGACGGGACCGCGATTGCGACGGAAGGTCCGACGGCGGTGGGGAATCCGCATCCGCGGTATTTCGGGACTTTTCCGCGCGTGCTGGGTCGCTATGTTCGCGAGGAAAAAGTGCTGACCCTGGAGGACGCGATTCGCAAGATGACCTCGGCGAATGCGGCTAAGCTGCACATCTGGGACCGAGGGCTGTTGCGGCCCGGGATGCTGGCGGATGTGACGGTTTTCAGCGCCGAAAAGATCATCGACAACGCAACGTACGATAAGCCAATGCAATACGCGTCAGGCGTCGAGTATGTGCTGGTGAATGGCCGCGTGGTGCTGGACCAGGGCAAGCATACAGGTGCCCGCCCTGGTGGCATTCTGTACGGCCAGGGCTACAAGCCTTAGCGCGGGAGCAGGGTCTTCAGGTCGATGGAGTTGGCCATGGCCTGATAGCCGGCACGGTTCGGGTGGAGGCGGTCTCCGGGGCCACCCGTGGATGAGTTGGGCTGGAATTCGGGTTTCAGGGCGCCGGTCGGCGGGTCGAGAGTGGCGGCGTCGAAATCGGCCATGGCATCGAACAAACCTCCGGTGCGGATGAACGCATTGATGGTCTTGCGCTGGGCGTCTTTTTCGGGCGTTCCGGCGGAACTTGTGGCTGTGAGCGCGGAGGTGACGGTGGCACCGATGACACGGATACCCTTCTGCTTCATGCGGGCGACTCCCTGTTTGAAGCCGTCGATGATGGCGTCAGGCGGGATGTTCGCGCCGAGGTCATTGATGCCTTCGAGCCAGATTACGGTGGTGATGCCGCTGAGGGAGAGCACGTCGCGCTCCAGGCGTTCGAGAGCGGATGGGCCACCTGCGATTGGCTTCGTTTTGTCGTAGTGCTCCGGGCTGACGACGCGGTTGCCGCCGATGCCGGCATTGACGACGACCACGCCGGGCGTCTTCGCCGCGCGGAGGCGGTGGGTGAGGAAGTCGGGCCAGCGGTCATCGCCGTTGATGGTGGAGGCAGTGCCGTCGGTGATGGAATCGCCGAAGCCCATAATGACGCGGGTGTTGGCGGGAGCCATAGCTTCGACGGCGTCCACAACGAACCAGGAAGTTGTGGTGAAGGGGAAAGAGTCTGCCGTTTCTTCGGAGCCGTGCGAACCGGCACGGGATGCGGACAGGTAAGACGTGGTCAGCGACTTGGCGTGCCAGGTAAGGGGGCCGGAATTGCCGACAACGTGAAAGCTGATGGCGAGGCGGCGGTCGGTCAGGTCGGCGGCTTTGGGGAGATCGACCGGGTCGGAGAATATCAGTTCGCCGGGGGCGAGGGTGACGGTGGTCTTGCCGCCATGGAACTTGACGGGACGGTTGGTGCCGGGCAGGAGATTGCCGGCCGAGCCGTGGACGCCGGCGAACGCTCCATCAAGCGTGAGGGGGCGGTCGCCGAGGACGTTGGAGAAACGGATGCGCAGCTTCTGGCTCCAGAGACCGGGCTTGACGATCATGCGCATCGTCATGTCCTCGGCGGTATTGCCGGCCAGGATTTTGCCGAGTTCAGGTTGGGCGACGGGGTTTCCGCTGGGGTAGGGACCGTGTGTGGAGCCAGCCCAGACGGCCACCCATTTATCGGCGGCGAGGAGGGGCAGCGCGGCGAAGGCGGCGAGCAGAAGGAAGCGTTTCATAGAACGGGTTTTCTCCGGAGATTAACGGCTTGCTCAAAAGCGTGGGCGAACTGCAGCAGTTTCCATTCGCCCAAGTGGCGGCCGACGATTTGAATGCCGACGGGCAGGCCTGCAGCGGTGAAGCCTGCCGGGACCGACATGGACGGCGCTCCTGTCACCGAGATGTAGTAACAGGATTTCATCCAGTCTATGTAAGTTTCGAGGCGCGTGCCGGCGATCTCTTTGGGCCAGGGTTCGTTGATGGCATAGGGCTGCACCTGGCTGACCGGAAGGACGAAAAAGTCATAGCGTTCCAGGAACCGCCTCATGCGGTGGTAGATGTCGGTGTGGCGGATCTGGGCGAGGCCGACGTCGCGGGCGCTGAGGCTGGCCCCTTGTTCGACTTCCCAGCGGATGGTGTCCTTCACCAGCTGCGGGGTGCTGGCAACCGCTTCGGCGAGGCGCAGATTCTGTGTCCAGAAGCGCAAAGTGCGGAAGGTTTCATCGCAGCCGGTCCAGCTGGGTTCGGCCTCCTCAACGACGCACCCGAGCGCTTCGAAAACGGCGCGCTGCGCATTGGTGATGTCGCGGACTTCAGGGTCGATGGGGATGCCGCCGAGATCCTTCCACCACGCGATTCGGGTGCCCTGCATGTTGGTTTCCAGCGACTCGCCCTCCGGGATGCGGAAGGCTTCGGTGCCGAGGGGTGCGCGCGGGTCGGGACCCGAGATGGCCTGCAACAGAAGTGCGACATCGGCGACGGTTTTACCGAGAGGGCCCTCGACGGACATGGGCGACCAGGCGAGAGGCTGGGGCCAGACGGGGACTCGGCCGGAGGACGGGCGCAGACCGACCACATTGCAGTAGCTTGCGGGATTTCGGAGTGAGCCGCCGAGGTCGCTTCCATCGCAGAGGGCGGCCATGCCGGTGGCGAGCGCGACCGCTCCGCCTCCGGTGCTGCCTCCGCAGGTCTTCGTCAGATCGTATGGGTTTTTGGTGGCCCCGAAGAGAGTGTTGAAGGTCTGTGAGCCAGCGCCGAATTCGGGGGTGTTGGTTTTGCCGAGGGTGATGGCTCCGGCGGCGCGGACCCGTTCGACGAGGAGGGAATCCTGCGAGGGGGTGAGGTCGCGGAAGAGCGGGGAGCCGAAGGTGGTGCGAATCCCGGCGGTGGGCTGGAGATCCTTGTGGGCGGCGGGCAGACCGTGGAGCGGACCCAGCGTTTCGCCGTGCGCCTGCCGTTCATCGGCTGCCTCCGCTTCGGCGAGGGCTCGGTCGGCTGCGAGCGTGATGATCGCGTTGACGGTCGGGTTGATTTCTTCGATGCGGCGGAGGTGGGCGGTGACGGTTTCGCGGGCGGAAAGCCGGCCTGCGGCGATCTCGGCGGCCATAGTTGTAGCGGATAGATCGCAGATCGAATTGTTCGCAGACATAGACCTATGTTGTTATAACAGGCGGACTCAATGGACAACACTACTCAGGCCGGCTCGAAGCTCAGCAACGTCATTCGCGTTGCGGCGGGTAATTTTCTGGAGATGTACGACTTTATGGTTTACGGCTATTACGCCGCGGCCATTGGGCGGACATTCTTCCCCTCGGGCAATGAATTTGCTTCGCTGATGTTGTCGCTGGCGACGTTCGGCGCAGGCTTTCTGATGCGGCCTTTGGGGGCTGTGGTGCTGGGCGCGTACATAGACCGCAAGGGGCGTCGCGAGGGCCTGATTGTGACGCTGGGGCTGATGGCGGTGGGCACGTTGGCCATTGCTGTGACGCCGTCGTATGCTGCGATTGGAATCCTGGCTCCGATTCTGGTGGTGCTGGGGCGGCTGGTGCAGGGCTTCTCGGCAGGCGTGGAGCTGGGCGGCGTTTCGGTGTATCTGGCGGAGATCGCGACGCCGGGGCGGAAGGGCTTCTATGTGGCGTGGCAGTCAGCGAGTCAGCAACCGGCGGTCGTGCTGGCGGCGGGGCTGGGCATTCTGCTGAATGCGCTGTTGTCGAAGGCGGACATGCAGGCGTGGGGCTGGCGCATTCCGCTTGGCCTCGGGTGTCTGCTGATTCCATTTGTCTACCTGATCCGGCGGTCCCTGCCCGAGACGAGCGAGTTTCTGGCGAAGGTTCGGCGACCGTCGTTTGGTGAAGCGATGCGGTCACTGGGCCTGAACTGGCGTATTGTGGGCGTGGGCGCGATGCTGGCCACGATGACGACGGTGTCGTTCTACCTGATTACCGCGTACACGCCGACGTTTGGGCAGCATGCGCTGCATCTGGCGGCGGTGGACAGCCTGATTGTGACGGCATCAGTGGGGGCTTTGAATTTCGTGATGCTGCCGGTGATGGGGGCGGTTTCGGATCGCGTGGGGCGACGGCCGATGTTGCTGGTTTGCACGTTACTGGCGCTGGCGACCGCGTATCCGGCGATGTGGTGGCTGGCGAGCGCTCCGTCATTTGCGCGGCTGATGATGGTGGAGCTCTGGTTCGCGCTGTTCTATGCGAGCTACAACGGGGCGATGGTAGCGTATCTGACGGAGATTATGCCGCCGGACGTGAAGACCGCCGGGTTCTCGCTGGCGTATAGTCTGGCGACCGCGCTGTTTGGCGGCTTTACTCCGGCGATCTGCACGTGGCTGATTGAGACGACGGGGAACAAGGCGATTCCGGGCGCGTGGCTTTCGTTCGCGGCGGTGGTGGGGCTGACGGCCGCGATTATTGCGCCTCGTCTAAAGCAACGCGCCTGACGATACTGGAGATATGGAACCTCCCGTTCGCCTGGTCTCGTCGCGCTGGATTCACCAGGGGCGCATTTCCCGTTTGAGGGAAGACCAGGTCATTCTGCGCAAGGGGACTCCTGACACTTACGAGTATCTGGAGATCAAGAGCGGATCGACGACCCTCGCGGTGGAAGAGAACCTGGATGTCTGGCTGGTGCGGGAGTGGAAGTACGCGATCGGACGGTATTCGCTCGAGGCGGTGAGCGGAGGGATGGAACCGGGTGAAGAACCGCTCGCTTCGGCAGTACGTGAGTTGCGCGAAGAGGCCGGTTTGGTGGCACAGGACTGGACTCCGCTGGGGGTGGTGGACCCGTTTACCACCATGCTGAATTGCCAGAACTACCTGTTTCTGGCGCGGGGCTTATCTTCGGTGCCGCAGGAGCATGAAGAGGGCGAAACGATTGAGGTGGTGCGGATGCCTTTGGAGCAGGCGGTGGCGAAGGTGATGTCAGGCGAGATTACGCACGGATCGTCAGCGGTGGCAATTCTGAAAGTTCACGCCGGATTGGCTTCGAATTTATAGCCGACGCCGCGCACCGAGATGAGGTGGCGCGGTTTGCCCGGGTCGTCTTCGATATAGCGACGCAACCGTACGATGAAGTTATCGAGGGCGCGGGTGTCGGTGTCTTCGCGCAACCCCCAGACTGCTTCGAGCATGGCACCGCGTGCGACGGGCCGCCCGGCATTACGGATGAGGTGGCGCAGGACGTTCATTTCCATCAGCGTCAGTTTGAATACTTCGCCGCGAACATGGAGTTCCAGCAGGTCATAGTGCACGGTCTTGTCGCCGAACACGAAGGAGTCCGGCTCGGGGGGCTGTGCCGGGCTTTGGGCCTTCATCCACTGGCCTCGGCGCAGGAGACCGCGGATTCGAGCGATCAGGATTTCAAGGTCGAAGGGCTTGGTGAGGTAGTCGTCGGCGCCGGCGGTGAAGCCCTTGAGCACATCTTCGGAGTGGCCTCTCGCGGTGAGAATCAGCGTCGGCACAAACTGCTCGTTACGTCGCATTTCCTCGACTACGTCGAAGCCGCTGATGCCGGGTAACATGACGTCGAGAACCACGAGGTCGTAGTCTTTGCGCTGCTCGCCGAGGATCATCTGGAGGGCGTCTTCGCCGTTCTCGGCGAGGTCAACCTGATAGCCTTCCTGCTCCAGATTGAAGCGGAGGCCTGCGGCGAGATCCTGTTCGTCTTCGACGATGAGCAGTTGGGTCATTTGGCTAGAGGGATTTGAATGATGAAGGTGGCGCCCCGGCCGGGACCCGCGCTTTCGGCCCAGGCGCGGCCACCGTGGCGACGGGCGACAGAGCGTACGATAAACAGGCCCAGGCCCATACCTTTAACGCGTGTGGCGAGCGGGCCGTGCATGCGGTAGAAGCGCTTGAAAATTCGTTTGAGTTCGGCGCCGGGGATGCCGGGGCCGTTGTCGGCGACGCGGATTTCGGCGCGGTGATTGTCGACTTCGTCGGCGGAAACCATGACGCGTGCGCCCTGGCCGGAGTACTTGAGGGCGTTGTCGATCAGGTTGGAGACGGCGGCGCGGATTTCTTCGAGATCGCCCACGATGGGCAAGGGTCGACCGGGGCGGAACTGAATGGCTTCCGAAGTGACCTTATGGAGGGTGCGGGCGCGCTCAACCGATTCCTTCACCAGTTCGGTGAGGTCCAGTGGCGCGAGGTTGGGCGGCCGGCCCGACGAGCCGATACGACCGGTTCGGAGGATCTGTTCAATGGTGGTGGTGAGCCGGTCGGTGTTGGCCAGGATGATGCTGTAGAACTCCTGGCGTTTTTCGTCATCCACCTGGCGGGACTTCAGGGTTTCGGCGTAGAGCCGGATGGAGGCAATAGGGGTTTTCAGTTCGTGGGTGACGGCGTTGATGAATGCATCGTGCTGTTCGCCGCGGCGAATTTCGCGCACGAGGAAGACGGTATTGAGGGCAACGCCGGCGATGATCGCGGCCAGCAGGATGATGCCAAGAAAAAGTCGGATACCGGAGCGCCAGTCGAACACCAGATAGCCGAAATACAACAGCAGCGTAAAAAGAATAAGGCCGACGCCGAGCGCGATGAACGCGATCGTTTTGCGTCGGCCAATTCCTATCATGACTTCACGATAGCGCTCCCAAAGTGTTTCGCACGAGGGGAGCGCCGTCGGGGTTGAGTTAAGCTGCTATCCGTTCTTCGACAACAGGGCTGTGCAGCTTGGCGACTTTGAGGTCCCAGATAAGGCCCACGGACTTGAGGATGTTCATGAGGATCCACGAGAGATCGAGTTCGAACCAGGCCAGACCATGACGGCAGGAACTGGGGTGCGCGTGGTGGTTGTTGTGCCAGCCTTCGCCGAAGGTCATCAGCGCGACCCACCAGTTGTTGCGGGACTGGTCACGCGTGGTGAAGCGGCGATAGCCCCACATGTGCGAAGCGGAGTTGACGAGCCAGGTGGCGTGCAGACCGAAGCTGACGCGGAAGAAGACGCCCCAGCAGAGCATGGGCAGACCGCCGAAGGCGTAGAGGATCGCGCCGAGAACGGTGAGCGGCACCCAGTGCCAGTTGTTGAGCCAGAGGTAGAACTTGTGCTTCGCCAGATCCGGAGCGAACTTTGACATCGCTTTGGTGTTGGCGTGGTTGGCTTCACCGAAAAGGATCCAGCCCATATGGGACCAGAAAGCACCGTCATTCGGTGAGTGCGGGTCGCCCGGCTGATCGGACTTCTGGTGGTGGATGCGGTGGGTGGCGACCCAGAAGATGGGTCCGCCTTCGAGGTTCAGAGTGCCGCAGATGGCGAAAAGGTATTCCATCCAAAGCGGGCATTTATAAGAGCGGTGCGTGTGGAGCCGGTGGTAGCCCATGCTGATGCCCAGGCCAATGGAAAACCAGTAGAGGAAGAGTGTGACGAAGAACACCTTCCACGTGAACATAAACAGCGCGGCAACCGCGCCGATATGAAAAACAATGAGGGCGATGATCGTGATCCAGTTAATTCTGGTGTGCGCGGGGGCCTCGTGAGCCGGCGTGCCGAGGGAGGTGTCTGTCATGCCTCTTCAAGCTATCAGTCCCGGAAAGAACCGTGTGTAAGACTTTTGTCGCAAGTGATGGCGGCTAGTGAGTGACGGCGTAAACAAGGTAGTTCAGGCCGTAGCGGTAGGCGAGCGTGGTCATGTGTTCGGGGTACTCGGGGGCGTCGGCGTACTCCCAGGCGTCGCCGATATCGGTGTTGTAGTTGACCGAGACGATGAGGTGGCCTTTCTCGTCGTTCATCGCTCGCCAGGCGGGGGCGGTGCCGGGTGGCTGCATGACGGTGACGCCTCCGCCGGGGGCGATGCGGAGGTGCCGCGTGCCGGGGATGAAAGAACGGTCCTTGTCCTTAATGTCGTAGAGCGAGTGCATGACGACATCGGATTCGAGGATGTCGGTGATGGGTTTGCCGGGGAAGACGCGGTTCATGGTCCAGGTGAAGACCTGCCACTGGGTGGGGTCGGGGCCCCACATATCGTCAACCATGAGGAAGCCACCTCTTAAGAGGTACTCGCGGAGGCGGGCGACTTCGACGTCGGAGAGGCCCCACCAGCCGGTTTGGGTGGCGTAAAGCCAGGGGTAATCGAAGATGCGGTCGTCGGTGAGGCGGAGGTGTTTGGGCTCGCCGACTTCCATTCGGGTGAGGCGCTGGACGCCCTGGCTGAAGTGTTCGTCGGAATCGGGCCAGTCAACCAGCCACCAGCCGTTGCCTTCGCCATTCCGGGAGCCAAAGCCGAAGCCGCGGTGGAACTGGGGCAGGTCGGTGTATTCGAGGCGGATGAAGTGAAACTCGCCTTTGGCAGGGAAAACGGGTTTGGGACCGTCGCCGTGGCCTTCAAAACGGGGACCACCGCGTCCGAAACCGCCGCCAAAACGCTGTGCTGCCGCTGTTACCGCCAGCAGCAGCAAGAGGATTACGGACGTGCGAAAACGCAGGGTCCAGTACGGCATGTTCGTCCCATGATGGCAGATAACGGCCCGGAACGTGGTGGATGGGCCTGGGATCATGCTATGTTCGTCTATTCGTTCGAAATACATGCGCATCACTGCTAAGTCCCCCTGCCGCGTTGATCTGGCCGGGGCAACCCTCGACATCTGGCCTCTTTACCTCTTTCACGCCAACCCCGTTACCGTGAATTTTGCTGTGGACCGTTATACGTCCTGCACGCTGGAGACGCGCGACGACGCGCGGATCGTGCTGAGTTCGCGCGACCTGAAGCTGGAAGAATCGTTTGAATCGCTCGCGGCGATGCGGGCGGCTAAGAGCTATAAGCTTCGTCTGCTGGCGCTGCTGGTGGATTTCTTCGCTCCTGAGACGGGGATCACGCTGGTGTCGGAATCGGAGGCTCCGGCGGGTGCCGGAATTTCGGGTTCGTCGGCGCTGATGATCACGGTGGCGGCGGCTTTGAATAAGCTGACGGGCCGGGGCTACAAGATCGAAAAGCTGCGGGAAATTGTGCAGAACATTGAAGCGCAGGTGATTCGTGTGCCGACGGGCGCGCAGGATTACTACCCGGCGATGTACGGTGGTGTCTCGGCGATTGAGCTGACGCCGGCCGGGATTGTGCGGCATGCGTTGCCGGTTTCCGCCGAAGAGCTGAACGCGCGGTTTGTCCTTTCCTATACCGGGGTGCCCCGCAATTCGGGCATCAATAACTGGGAAGTGATGAAGGCGCACATTGATGGCGATAAGCAGGTGCATCGCAACTTCGACCGGATTGCTTCGATTGCGTGCGCGATGCGGACGGCGCTGGAGCGCCATGACTGGTCGGAAGCCGGGCGCCTGATGCGCGAAGACTGGACCAGTCGCCGGAAGAATATCCCGACGCTCACCACGCCTCTGATTGACGAGATGGTGAAGGTGACGCGGCGTGCGGGCAGCACCGGGGCGAAGGTCTGCGGCGCGGGTGGTGGTGGTTGTGTGGTGTTCCTGGTAGAGCCGGATGCGAAGGATAAGGTCGCAAAGGTGATCGCTGAAACGGGTGCGCAGGTTCTGAATGCCAAAGTCGCTCCACAGGGCGTAAAGGTGCGCTAAATTTGCCGGAACCGCCCACGAAGCAACGCGATCCGCTGCGGCCGCTTTTGGCCGTTGGCACCTGTGCGTTGCTGTACTGGGTTGTTTTGAATCTGGTGGTCCCGGTAGGCCGGTTCCTGGGTGGCGAGATGGTGGCAATTACCGTGCCGCCTCTGGTCGCCGCTGCTGTTGCCAGTGCGCTGGCGATGGCGATCTTTGAATCGCGCGGGTTCGGGGACCTGGGGATTGCTCTGCGCGATGGCACCGGCTGGAACTTCGGGATGGGGTGCGTTTTGGGGCTTGCGGCGGCGGCGCTGGTGATTCTCCCGGCGGTTGGCGTGGGTCTGGCGCACTACGAAACCGTCAAGAATGCCGACATCGGCTGGCGGGCCATGCTGTTCATGCCGGTCTGGCTGTTCTGCGGCGCGGCGGGCGAAGAGATTGCGTTTCGTGGCTTTGTGCAGCAGTACATGATGCGGGGGTACGGCGCCTGGGCTGGAATTTTCGGCGTTGGGGCACTTTTTGGCATCGCACACGTCTATAACCCAGGAGCAACGTGGCTGGGCCTGGTGAACACGGCCGTCTTCGGCATCATTTTCGGGGCTTCACTGCTTCGGACTCATGACATCTGGCTGGCTACGGGGATGCATTTCGGCTGGAATGTTCTTTTGCCGTTCCTCGGAGTGGAGCTCAGTGGTCTTACAATTAGAGTCACGGAGTACAGGCTGGTATGGAAAGCCGGAAACATCTGGAGCGGTGGCGAGTATGGCCCCGAAGCGAGCGTTCTCACTTCGGCGGTTTTGATTTTGCTCGCACTGGCGGTGTGGAAGGTGCGGGTCCGCAAGGGCTGGGCGTACCTGCTGGATGGCGAAGAGCCGTTGGACTCTGCGCAATCGCCGCAGTAGTTACCAGTGCTCTGGTTGCCGGTGTTATCCCCAAGAAAGACAAGCTGACCGACGACGAGCGGATTGAGATTCTGCGCAATCTGTCTTCAGAGTATGCGAAGGCGAAGACGTATCTGCCTCGCTCGAAAACCCCGCTGGACTTTGACATCGACGGCACCTGGGATATCCAGAAGTGGCAGATGATGACGCAGGGCGGACAGGGTCCGGCAGTGCGCGAAGGCGATCAGCTCAAGATCACGCACGTCTCGTTTGAGGGCGACAAGCTGCTGCTGGAGATCAATGGTGGCCTGAAGAGCGGCAGGCGGTTCGTGGACCGGATTGAAGTGGGGATGGGGAACAGTACCCGTCCGGTTTCCGGCGCTTCCGGGGTGGCGACCTTCGGGACTTACATTTCGGTAAACTTCCACAAGCCGCTGGAGAATCTGACGGCGGCGGATGTGAAGCGGATTTTGCTGCCGCTGATGACGTTTGATCTGCGGACGGCTTCGAAGCTCTATGTGGAAACGCTGCCGCCGGAGATGCAGAAGGCGATCGCGGAAAAGCGGGCGTCAGAAGGCATGGACCGGGAGCAGGTGAAGCTGGCGCTGGGGAGTCCGGTTCGTAAGTACCGCGAGACGAAGGACGGGATCGACCTGGAGGACTGGATTTACGGCCAGGCACCGGGGAAGATTACGTTCGTGACGTTTAAGGGCCCGAAGGTTGTGAAGGTGAAAGAGCAGTACGCCGGGCTGGGCAGTGAGACGGCACCAACCCGGATTATCGTTCCCTAAGCGAGAAGCTCTGTCACCACGTTGCCGGCGACGTCGGTGAGGCGCATGTCCCGGCCGCTGTAGCGGTAGGTGAGGCGCTTGTGGTCCATTCCGAGTAAGTGCAGCATGGTCGCGTGCAGGTCATGGACGTGGACTTTGTTTTCGACGGCGAAGTAGCCGAAGTCGTCGGTGGCCCCGTGGACGATGCCGGGTTTGGTGCCGCCACCGGCCATCCACATAGTGAAGCCGAAGGGATTGTGGTCGCGGCCCACGTTGGTCATGTTGCCGTTGTCGGGAAGCTGGGCGCAGGGTGTACGGCCAAATTCACCACCCCAGACAACGAGGGTCTGATCGAGCATGCCCCGTTGCTTAAGATCTTTGAGCAGCGCGGCAATGGGCTTGTCCGTAGATTGCGCGTTGATGCGGTGACCGTTGGCGAGGCCGCTGTGCTGGTCCCAGCGGTCGAGGCCGGGACGGGCGGGGGTGAGGAGTTCCACGAAGCGGACGCCTTTTTCGACCAGACGCCGGGCGAGAAGGCACTCGCGGCCGAACTCTTCGGTCATCTTGTCGTTCAGGCCGTAGAGTTCTTTGGTGGCTTCCGATTCCTTTGAGAAGTCGAGAAGCTCGGGGACGGCGGACTGCATTCGGAAGGCGAGTTCGTAGTTCTGAATGGTGGCGTCGATCTCGCTGACTTCGCCGAAGCGCGCGACGGCGCCTTTGTTCAGTTTTCCGAGGAGAGCGAGTTTTTTCTGCTGCGCGGCGGCTTCGGAAGCGGGCGGCGTCAGGTCGGCGATGGGGTGTTCGCCCTTGCGGAA
Organism: Bryobacterales bacterium; assembly: GCA_947467185.1. Classification (GTDB taxonomy): domain Bacteria; phylum Acidobacteriota; class Terriglobia; order Bryobacterales; family Bryobacteraceae; genus BOG-234. The sequence goes on along the minus strand of CANIHR010000019.1, from coordinate 15,695 downwards.
GACGGTGCCCTGGTAGCTGGCGGGAAGGAAGCCGCTGGAGAAGCAGTCGAGACCGCCGGGGGGAATGAGACCGCTTTCCAGCACGATGAAGCCGGGGAGGTTGTCGCTTTCCGAGCCGAGACCGTAATTGATCCAGGAACCCATGCTGGGGCGTCCCTGGAAGCCGGAGCCGGAGTGTATGAAGTAGTTGGCGGCGGTGTGTTCGGAGTGGTCGGCCACCATGGAACGGATGATGGCGATGTCGTCCACGCAGGTGGCGACGTGGGGGAAGAGTTCGCTAACAGTGGCTCCGCTTTGACCGTACTGTTTGAAGTCGAAGGGCGAGCCGAAGACCTGATCGCTGATGTTGAAAACAGTGGTGGGTGGCTTGAAGGGGAGTTTCTTGCCGTGGTCGAGGCGGAGTCGGGGCTTGGGGTCGAAAGTGTCCATCTGCGACGGGCCGCCGTCCATGAAGAGGAAGATGACGGCTTTCGCTTTCGCGGGGTGATGGGTGCCGTTCTTCGTGGCGGCTTCCGCGAGCATCTGCATGAGGGCGAGGCCGCCGAAACCGTTGGCGGCGCGGGTGAGGAAACTCCGCCTACTGGACATAAATGAACTCCGGAGAATTGAAGAGGACGTGGGCGAGACCTGCCAGCGTGCCGCCGTCCTTTAGGAAGGTATTGGCTTCCTGAAGCTCTGCGGGCTGCGGGGGGCGTCCGAACGCCTGACGGTACATCAGGGGTATACGGTCGGGTTCGGGCGTGCCTGAGAGGCTGTCTGCCCAGCGTCCGGCCTGCTGCAGCACGAACTCGTTGTTCATCAGCATGAGGGCCTGCGAGGGAACGGTGGAGCGGTTACGGACTCCGATGGTGGAGATAGGCAGGGGGTAATCGAAGGCGAGGAAGAGCGGCGTCAGGAAGTTGCGGCGGACTTCGATGTAGATGCTGCGGCGACCGGCACCGTCGAGGGGGCCGGACTTCGGCTTACCGCGCCCGTTCTGGTATTCGCTGATGTGCGGTACGATGCTGGGGCCGTAGAGCGTCTTGTCGAGGGAACCGGAGACGGAAAGGATCGCATCTCGGATGGGTTCGGCTTCGAGGCGTCGCACGGGGTAGTGGTGGAGCAGGTCGTTGCGGGGATCGGCTTTCGCGGCAACGGGGTCGTCCTTGCTGCTCATTCGATAGGCCGCTGATAGGACCATTTCGCGCTGCAGGGCTTTTGTGCTCCAACCCCCGGCGATGAATTTGGCGGAGAGGGTGTCGAGGAGTTCGCGGTTGGTGGCGCGTTCTCCCATCACGCCGAAGTTGTCAGCGGTGCGGACGAGGCCATCGCCGAAGTGGTGTTCCCAGAGGCGGTTGACGTAGACGCGGGCGAGCAGCGGGGCCGCTTCGCCGGTCATCCAGTTGGCGAGTTCCAGGCGACCGCTGCCGGTAATGGCGGGGTGCGTGCCGTCCTTCGAAATCACCTGCAGGAAGTGGCGCGGAACTTCTTCGCCGAGGTTCTGGTGGCTGCCGCGAATGTGGAGTTTGGTGTTGCCGGGGGCTTCGTCCCAGGCGACCATGCCGAAGGTGGAGGCGGGAAGCTGCGGTTGCGGGGCGGGTTCGGCCCACTCGGCGGGAGTTTCTTCGATGGTGGGCGGCGGGTCTTTTTCTTCGGAGAAAACGATGGCGTCCACCGCGATGGCTCCGGTGCGGGAGCGGTCCACCAGTTCGAAGTAACACTGGCGTTCGAAGGGCAGCGTCATGCGGTACGAGATCCATTCGAACTTGCCGGGCGTTTTGCCGGAACCCATGTAGTGGATGCTCTTGTAATCGTCGGCGACGAGGGTGAGGCGGATGGGTTCGCGCTCGACGAGGCTCCCGTTGCCCTTTGTGGCGTTCAGCCGAACGTGGACGTAGTGGTTCGGCATTTTGAACTTCTTTGAGGTGAGGGAGCCGACCAGTTCGTTGACGCCGCGTCCGGCCGAGTCGATCACGCCGTCACGGGGACCGGTGGCGAAAGCCTCACCGCTTTGGTGCCAGGCGTTGGTGGTGAGATCGGTGAAGTCTTCCCATAGAGTTTCGCCGGGGCGGAGTTGGATCTTCGCCCGGCCGGGGTTGCGGGTGGTGGCGGGGGCGGCTTCGTGGGCGCGGTGGATCGCGCGGGCCTGGGCGGGCGAGTCAATCACGACTTCGCGCATCCCCGTGGAGTGCATGATGCCGGCAAGGCCGTAGTAGTCGCGGGTCGGAATGGGGTCGAATTTGTGGTCGTGGCAGCGGGCGCAGGCGACGGTGAGGCCGAGGAAGCTCTTGGCGATGACATCGACCTGGTTGTCGACGTTGTCGGCTTTGGACTTTACGGAGTCTGTGGCGGAGTTGAGGACTTCGCCGAACCAGTAGAAATTGGTCGCGATGGGGGATTCGAGGAAGCGGCCGTCTTTGGAGGTGCGCTGGTCTTCGAGGAGGTCGCCGGCGAGGTGTTCCTGGACGAAGCGGTTGAACGGGAGGTCCTCATTGAAGGCGCGGATGACGTAGTCGCGGTATTGCCAGGCGTCGAGCTTGTTGTTGTCGTATTCGTGGCCGTTGGTTTCGGCGTAGCGGACGAGGTCGAGCCAGTGGCGTGCCCAGCGTTCGCCGTAGTGCGGGGAGGCGAGGAGGCGGTCAACCACCGCTTCGTAGTTGCCGGCGGCGAGGAAGGCATCCATCTCGGCGGGAGTGGGCGGTAGACCCGTCAGATCGAAGGTGACGCGGCGGAGCCAGGAGCGTTTGTCGGCTTCGGGGGCGGGCTTCAGGCCTTTGGCTTCGAGGGCGGCGAGGAGGAAGCGGTCGGAGTCGGTTTTGGACCAGAGTTTGTTTTTGACGGCAGGGGGTGGGGTGGCGACCACGGGCTGAAAGGCCCAGAAACGGCGTCCGCGGTCGAGGTCGAGACCAGGGGGCAGGGCGCGGGCTTCCACGGTGACAGCGGTTCGGGGATCGGGGGCACCCATCTTGACCCACTCGGTGAAATCGGCGATGACCGAGTCTGGCAGCTTGCCGGTGGGGGGCATGCGGAGGCGGAAATCGGTGTACGAGATCGCTTTGAGGAGCTTGCTTTCGTCGGGCTTGCCGGGGGTGATGACGGTGGGCGCGGGGCCGTCCAGGCGGAGGTCGGCTTTGGGTTCGCGGAGTTTGGAACTGTGGCAACCGTAGCAGCGTTCGGCGAGCACGGGGCGGATGCGGGCTTCGAAGAAATCGGTGCCGGCGTCGGCACCCAGGAGGGCAGGGGAGAGCAGGATCAGGAATCGCAGTGCTGCCCGGCGGTTAGTGCTCATCTCCGGTAAGAATACCGCAAGTGAGCGATTTCGCTCGTGTCGTCATTTTTCTTACACCTTCGCTCTAAAGTTGCGGACTATATCTGGCGATAAGAAATAAGCAGGAGGTCTGCTAAGAATGGCGACTATCGCCCCTACTGGCCGCGAAGTTGGTTTTGGTGATGACGAACTTATTGTTACCAAGACAGATCTGAAGGGCCATATCACCTATGCCAACCACGTGTTTGTCAGGGTATCTGAATATACTGAGGCCGAGGTTCTGGGTGAGCCCCACAACCTGATTCGACACCCCGACATGCCCGGTTGTGTATTCCGTCTGCTGTGGGACACCCTGCAGCAGCGAAAGGAGATATTTGCTTACGTCCTGAACTTGACGAAGAGCGGCAGTCAGTATTGGGTTTTTGCCCATGTGACGCCCAGCTACGACATAGCGGGCAACCACATTGGTTACCACTCCAGCCGGCGGTCCGTCTACGCAGACGCGCTGCCGGCCGTTAAGACTCTGTATTCGAAGCTTCGGGCCGAGGAACGGAGGCACGCTTCGAAGAAGGAAGGTCTGGAGGCTTCGACCCGCATGCTGGAGGAGATTCTTCGGCAACAGGGGAAGTCGTATGGGGAGTTTGTGTTTGGGCTTTCGAAGTTCACGGCGATGGGGGTACTGGCGGCATGAGTGAACGTGACCTGATTTTGCAGATTGGCGAGGTATGCGCACGAGCGGCGAAGGGGGATCTGGAGTCGCGGATTTCACCGCTGCCTGAGGATGGGGCGTGGAGCTCGATGTGTACATCGATCAATGCCCTGCTGGACATGGTGGATTCGTATGTGCGGGAATCCCAGTCGGTGCTGGAGTGCTGCAGCCGTCGTGAGTTTCACCGGCCGATTCTGGTGCGTGGCATGAAGGGCGCCTACCGCGGGGCGTCCATTGTGATTAACAATGCTGCTGTGGAGATGCGGGATAACCTGCGGCAGCGTGCGGAGGCGGAACGTCAACGTGAGGCGCTGGTGCGGGAGGTGAGTTCCTCGGCACATACCGTAGCGGCAGCCTGCGAGCAGCTGACTTCGAGCAGCCGGGAAATCTCGACGCAACTGAATGACTCCGCCGGGTTGACGGAGCGGGCGGTAGCGCAATAGCTGGTCGCCAGAGACGCGGTCGGGGCACTCTCCATGAATTCCAGCCGGATTCAGGAAGTCGTGCAGATGATCAACGGGATTGCCGGGCAGACTCGTCTGCTGGCCCTGAACGCGACCATCGAAGCGGCTCACGCGGGCGAGAGTGGGCGGGGATTTGCGGTGGTCGCGAACGAGGTTCGGTCGCTTTCGAAGCATACGCAGACGGCGACGGGAACGATTGGGGAGCAGGTGAAGTCGATTGCTTCAGTGACGGGGAATGTGGAGTCGGCGATTGAGCTGATTAACTCGTCGATCGACAGTCTGAATCTGCATGTGCGGTCGATTGCGGCGACGGTGGAGGAACAGGTGAGTGCCACGAACGAGATTGCGGGGCCGATGAACCGGGTATCGGCGACGCTGAATTCCATCAGTCATGCGGCGTAAATGAGAAAGGGCCTCCCTCTTGCGAGGAAGGCCCTTCGGGTTGTAGTGTTGCAGTTAGAAGTTCACACGAAGTGACATCTGGACCTGACGCTGGGCACCGAGACCGACGGCGCTTTCCACAGTGGAGAGCACCGAGCCGAACGAACCACCGGTGGTGGCGGTGTAAGGCTGGCCGGGCTGCAATGTGTTGCCGGAGGTTCCGAGAACGTTGTTCAGGCGGACCGCCGGGTTTGCGAAGTTTGCTTTGTTGAAGATGTTGTACACCTCGATACGGAGTTCCGTGTTGATCCGCTCGGTGATGTTGAACTTCTTGTGCATGGTGAGATCGAACTGGCTGAGGCCGGGGCCGTGCAGTGCGCCGCGACCGAGGTTCCCGAAGGTGCCAGGAGCCGGGATTGCGAAGGCGGCCGGGTTCAGGATGAAGCGCTTGTCGGTAGCGTTTTCGAGGAAGGGATTGACACCTGCCACCACATTCGGGAACCGGACGTCGCGGGAGTTGCCGCCGCCGGGCACGTTGATCACAGGAACCGTAGCCGGCGTTCCGTTCACCACGATGGGCGAGTTCACGATCGCGTTGGAGCGGGTGTCGCGATAAACGATATCGGGGCGGGTGATGCGGATGTCGATCGGCAGGCCGGTGCGGGCGTTGAGAACACCGCCCAGTTGCCAGCCACCGATGATCGCATCGGCCGCTTTGTTGAGGTTCGAGGCGAACTGGCGACCTTTACCGAAGGGCAGTTCATACAGAGCGGTCATGTTGGCCGAGTGGCGAACGTCGAAGGCATTGTTGCCATGGTCGGCCGCGAAGTTGAACGGATTGGTTGCCGTGTTGGCTTCGTTGGAACCACCGGTGTTACCGATGGAGTGCGCCCAGGTCCACTGTGCGCCGAGCGTCAGACCCTTGCTGAAGCGACGGTTGAGGGTGGTCTGCATCGAGTTGTAGTTGTCGTTGCCGCCCGTGGTCTTGTAGTCGATTTCGCCGAAGCGGGAACCGAACTCGCGAACCGCTGACGCCACACCGGTCGTCGGATTCATGGTGAAGCCGGTGACCTTATTCGCGATGGAGCGGAGGAAGAGGTTGCGGCCCTGGCTGCCGACGTAAGCGACCTGGAGCACCGCGTTGAAGGGCAGGGTCTGCTGCACGGAGAACGTGTAAGAGAGGATCTTCTCCGGAACCTTGTAGCCCGAGGCGTAAGCGCGGACACCGATGCCGGTTGCAGTATTGATGTTGAAGTTCTTGATGATCGGCAGCGGGTCGATCGGGTAACGGCCCGTGGCGGTTGTGCTGACACGGTCGCTTTCGATCGGCTGGATGAGGTCTTCGCCCTGACCGGGCCCGTAGTAGTAACCACCACCGATGCGGATGACGGTCTTGCCATGGAGCGCTTTCGGCGCGTAGCTGATGCCGAGGCGGGGGCCAAAGGCTGTCTTCGAAGTCTGGTAGAAGGGGCGGCTGCCGGGGGCGTCGAGGCCACCCGTTGAGACGTTGTAGAGCACCACCAGATTGCGGTCTTCGCGCATCGGCGTGTAGTACTCATAGCGCAGACCGTAGCTCAGGGTCAGCTCGGGGGTGAGCTTGTATTCGTCCTGCGCGTAGGCGCTGAACATTTCGGTCTTGCCGAGGCGGTTGCCCGTGGCGCCGCCGTTGAACGGGCTGGGGGAACTCAGGTCGCCCAGAACACTGATGGAGGGCGTGTTGGCAAGGAAGGAATCGAGGTTGCCGAACGCGTAGGTCACGCCGCCGAGGCGGTCGGTGTACATCCGAACCTGGCGGAACTCACCACCGAACTTGAAGTTGTGGTTGCCCTTGATCCAGCTCAGAGTGTCCATGTAGCTGAGCGAGTAGTTCGTGTAAGGCTGAGCGCGGCCGTTGGTGGCGGAGCTGGCGCGAACCAGGCCCGACGGGATGGAGATACCGGCGCTGGCACCCTGGCCACCGATGCCGACGAGGACGTTGGCACCCGTGATGTTCAGCGTGGTGGCGGAAAGATCCAGGCCGGGAACCACCGGCGCGATGCCGTTGGTGCGGGTCTTGGGGCCGTTGTAGCCGAACTTGGCTTCGTTCACGATGGAGGGGGAAAGGATACGCTGCCAGCTTGCGACACCATTCTGGCTGAGGGCCTTCTGCTGGAAGGCGCTGCCGGAAACGTCGAAGGGCGAAGTGGAGGTGCCGTCGTCGCGGAACCAGCGAACGTAAAAGGTATTCTTGTCGTTCTGGTGGTAGTCGAGTCGGATGCTCTCGGAGTTTTCGTTGACGATGGAGCGGCCATCGAGCTGCGCGATGTCGAAATCAGGGTTGGAGGTGGCACCGCGGTTGCCCAGGGGGAAGGCACCGAAGAGGGGCTTGATCTGGGAATCGACGCAGCGACCGACGACGCCGGTGGCGCAGACGGGCAGGTTGCGAACGGCGGCGGAGGGCGTCTGACCGACGAGGGCGATTCCGGCGTGCTGCCGGAGACCTTCATAGTGGCCGAAGAAGAAGAGCTTGTCCTTAATGATGGCGCCGCCGACGGAGCCACCAAACTGGTTCAGACGGAGGGGGTTCTTGTTGAGGCCGTCGAAGTAGTTGCGGGCGTCGAGCGCGTCGTTGCGGAGGTACTCGAAGACGCTGCCGTGGTATTCGTTGCCGCCGGACTTGGTGATGATGCTGATCTGGCCGCCGCTTCCGGTGCCGTACTCAGCGGGGTAATTGCTGGATTCCACGCGGAATTCCTGCACTGTCTCGAGGCTGGCCTGGAGACGGAAGGCCGAAGACGTCTGGCCGTTCAGGTTACCAGGCGAAGCATCGACGATGGCGGAACCTTCGACGCCGTCGAACTTCACGGCGTTCTGCTGGTTCGACCGGCCGCTGAAGCGGATGTTGTCGAAAGAGCCACCGCCGGAAGACTGGGCACCGGGGGTGAGGAGGTAAAGCTGAGAGATCTGACGGCCGTTGATGGGCATTTCGGCCACTTCGCGGGCGTTGACATTGGCACCGACGGTGGCGGAACTGGTTTCGACAACGGCGAGATCGCCGCCCGAAACCGTCACCGAGGTGGTGACGCCGGCGGCCTGCAGGGTGATGTTGAGGGTTCGTTCCTGACCCACGGCGAGGTTGACGTCTTTGTATTCAGCGGGTTCCAGACCTGCTGCGGAGGCGGTAATGGTGTAGTTGGAAGCGGAAAGGCCGGGGGCGAAGAAGATGCCGGAGGCATTGGTAACAGCCTCACGAGCTGCGCCGGTTTTCTGGTTCGTGATTTTGACGGTGACGCTGGGGAGCACGCCTCCCGAAGCGTCGGACACGGTCCCGGTAAGGCGGGCCTGATCCACCTGCGCGGCAGCAAGGCCAGCAAACAGGGCGAAACAAACAATTAGTTTTTTAGGTGTCATGTTGACACCTTCAGGCTACGGGGAAAACGGTTACAGATCAGTTACTCCACTGTTAAGATTGCGTCACTAATCTGCCACAGGGCAGTTTTCGGCTGTAAGTCTATGAAAAAAAGGCCGGATCCATCTCTGGATCCGGCCCGAAGGAAGCGCTGTTTCTGCCGTTTTGTTACGGCTTTATGTCATTTTCGATCAGGAAGCTGGTCCATTCTTCGGTCCAGTCCTCATCACCGATGCCGCCGATGAACTTCGCCGTCTGGTCGAAGAAGCCATCATCGGGAGGCGAAATCCAGCCGGCCCGGAAGAGCGGGCTGCCGAACAGACCCATGAAATCCGGATCGCTGTATTCGAAGGGGCGGGTGATGAACGGATCGGAGAAGAGGAAGTTCTTGCCGGCGCCGTTGCCCTTCTGGCCCTGGGCGTAGGCCTGGTCGTAAGCGGTCAGGATCTGGCCCGTTAGGGTGTTGGTGCCCTTGCCACCGATGTTGTTGTTGTAGCAGAGAATGCCGTTCATGGTCAGGTTGCCGAGATCTGCCTGCGCCTGGGTGTTGGCGTCCGAGACGCTGATGCAGGGGCTGTAGTAATTCATGAAGGCCAGATTGTTAAACGACCCTCGACTTCCTCGCCGGACGAACAAGCCGGGAGCAGCCGCTTCATCGAAGCCGGGGACGCCGCTGCCGAAGTAGGTGATGTTGTAGAAAGTGGGGTTCGAGAACGGGACGGCGGCATTGTCGTATTCGCTGTTGTCGCCTTCCACGCCACGATTGCCGTTGGAATCGGGGGACTGGTACATCAGACCATACTGGACGCGGCCGGTGTAGCCGAGCTGGTAATCGGTGTAGTCGTCGGCGCAGTTGCCGCCAACCAGCCATCTGGCATCGTTGTTACCACCAAACCATTCGAAGCAGTCATCCTTGCCTTCGATGGCCTGCAGGTGCTCGGCAACTGTCTGCTTGCCGCAACCACCCCAGGTGAAGGAGTTGAGTTCGTTGTTGGGGGAGAGGATGGTGCCGGCGTATTCCACGCGGACGTACTTGAGCGAACCACAGTTGTGGTTGGCATCGGTGCCACCGTAAAGGCTGTCCGGGTTGCCAACGAGACCTTCAATGTAGAACGTGCCGGGTTCGTTCTTGCAGCCACCGGTACCGCAGGTTGCGCCGCCCGCGATGTTGCCGCCAACATTGATGGGAGCCTTGCCGAGCATTACGAGGCCACCCCAGTCGCCGCGGATGCGGGAGCCAAAGGCCTGAGAGCTGGTCATGACGATGGGACGGGACTTCGTGCCGTTCGCAATGATCTTGCCAGTCTGGGTGATGATCAGGGCGGAGGGAGGCGCGGTGCCGGGCTGGCCGAACACGAAAGTGCCGGGTTCCACGGTGAGCGTCGCACCGTTCTTTACGTAGACGATGCCCTTGAGGTCCCACTGGGTGTCGTTGGTGAGCGTCCGGTCGGCCGTGATGTCACCGGTGATGGTGGTGGCATTCTTCACGACGCCGATCTTCATGTAGGACGTCTTCAGAACGCGAGTGCCGGTATAGTCGCGCAGCTGAACGGCGATGGTGTGCATGCCGTATTCGGTGGGCAGCGTGATGGCGGGGAACTTGCCGCCGGCACCGATCAGGATGGCTTTGCTGGCATCAGTGAGAACGGCGGGCTGCAGGGCATCCGGCGTGTTGCCGTTGATATCGGTCGGGGTCTCCGTGTTGCCGGGGAGCCAGGTCTTCACGCCGGTCTGATTGTTCTGGCGGTAGACGAAGGTCGTGTAGGGGTAGAGGTCGCCGTTGGTCTTCACGGTCCACTTAAGGGTCAGCGCGTCACCGGCACGGTAGACGTACTTGTTGCTCCATGAATACATGGAGACCTTTGCGCGGGGACCGTTATAGACGACGGCCTGGGGTGCCGGTTTTGTGACCGGGCCGTTGTCGACGGGGATAAGTTCCTGGGCGGGTGCCAGCATGGCGGCGAGCCCGAGCAGTGTAAGCGATACGATTCGCATAATTTCTCCTTTTGGATTGATTGCTGAAAACCTAGAAAATCGAATAATTCAGACCGACCGAAAACGTCCGGCCAACCTTGTATTCCCGCTGCACAAAGGGCCCCTGCGTCCAGCGGTACGTGTTGTCGCTCAGGTTCTGAGCGTCGAAACGTACCGACCAGCGGCTCTTTTCACGGCGGGGGATGAACTGGTAAACGAAGTCGAGGAAGGTGTTGGCTTCCTGGTAGATGTCGGGGACTTTGAAGGTGCCGACATCGGAAATTCGCCGGGAGACATGGTTGGCGTAGAAGCGGGCGTCCGAGCGGAGGCCTGGCCGTTTCCACTCCACAATTCCGTTGACGATGTACTTTGACTGACCCAGTAGAGGACGTGTCTGCGAGGTGACGATCGTCGCGTCTTCCGGCTTGATCTGAATGCTGGAATCGACGAAGGTGAAGTTTGACTGAACGCCGAAGTCTTTTAGCTTTGGAGTGACGCTGCGCATCGACCGGCGGAACTCCAGTTCGAAGCCGATGTTGCGCGCGGATTTGGCGTTGACGTAGGTCTGCCGCAGATCGTTGGAAGGCACAATGGTCTGTTCGATGGGCTGGTCGAACCGCTTGGCGAAGACACTGGCCGCGATCAGTTGGTTGCCACCGGGGAAGAACTCCCAACGGGCGTCGTAGTTCTGGATTTTGGCGCGCTTCAGGTCCGGGTTGCCGGCTGTGACGAAGCCTCCGAGCGTGTTGTTGAAGTCGAACGGTGACAGCTCGCGAAAGTCCGGACGCGAGACGGTCTCACTGAAGGAGAAGCGGATATTCTGCTTCGCGGTGGCCGAGTAGATCAGGTTGACTGCCGGGCCTGGATCGGTATTGTTCAGACCTGCCGTGATGGGTTTGGCGTTGGGAATCCGGTTATCGTAGGTGATGACTTTCTGGTCGGAATTCTCGATGCGGACGCCACCTTCGAGTCGCCACTTCGGACCCAGTGTGAGATCCACCATGGCGTATCCGGCCATGATGTTCATGTCGGCGTTGTAGGCGTCGGTGGCGCGTGTGAACTCAATGATCTGGAAGCCATTCGGCCGGACGTTGGCTTCGGAGAAGAGCTGGTTGCTGGGCAGGAAGAGGTCCAGCGTGGAGCGCTGAATCGGAGCGTACAGGAAGCGTCGTGCCTGGAAATCGCGGCGTCGTATGGTGCCGCGGAAGCCCATTTTGAACAGGCCGCTGATATTGCCCTTCATGAATGGCACGCTGTAGTCGCCCTGCGGTTCGTAGATTTTGTCGTGCAGGTCGGAGAAGAACCGGAGCCCGGAACTGCCGGAGGCGGCGAAGATGTAGCGACCATCGGGGAGCAGGTTGCGGATGACTTCGCGCAGGTCCGGTTCATTTCTGTTGGAGGTGGAGTAGGTGAACTGCCAGCGGAACAGGCTGTTCTTCCACTTCGCGACGGAGTGTTCGCCTTCCACGGAGGAAGAGGTCATACCGCGTTCCACATAGTGGAGTCGTTCGGCGGCGAGGTCACCACCAACGCCGCCATCGTAGCCCGAGAACTGACGGGAGGCTTTGTCGGCGTCGTGCGTATAGGTGTTACGGAAGATGAGCTTGTTGGAAGGAGTGAGGCGAACTGCCACATTGAAGACCGCGCCGAGGCGGGCGGTTTCTGTGTACTCCTTGTAGTTCCCGTATTCGGTGAAGATGAGGGGGGAACCCGCTCCCTGGCGGATGAAGCGCTGCACTTCACTCTGCTGTTGGGGCTTGTTGGAGAAGCTCACGCTGCCGACGATGCCGAAGCGGCCAAACGTACCGCCACCCATGCCGGAGAAATCCAACTGCGGCCTGGCCTTCGCGGAGGTGGGCTGCCAGGTGTTGGAGAAAGCGCGTCCAAAGGTCTGGAGTTCGGCGGAGGTGAATTGTCCGGAGAAGAGTCGCGCATCGGCGGGGATGACTGAGGGTAGAGAGCGTGCGCCGCCCCCGTAGCCCCAGAAATCGCCGGAGGCGGACGGTGATGTCAGGAAAGGATTGTTGGTAGTGACCGTGTTGTAGCCGGTCTTCACGGAGAAGTTCAGGATCTTCTGCGTGGGAAAGTCCACCGTCTTCATCTGGACCAGGCCACCCGAAAATTCCAGAGGGAGATCGGGAGAGTAAGTCTTGTTGATCTGGATGTTCTCGATCATGCCGGTGGGAAACAGGTCGAGGGATACGACTCGCTTTTCCGGTTCTGTGGTGGGGACCGCTGCTCCGTTGAGTTGGGTCGAACTGTAGCGCTCGCCGAGACCGCGGACATAGACGAAGCCGTCGCCGACTACGCTCACGCCCGTTACCTTTTCCAGAGCGGCTGCGGCATTGCCGGAGGTGCCCGACGCGAGTTCAGAGCGGCTGATGGCATCGCTGACTACTGCGGAGAGCTTGCGTTCTGTCAGCATGGCTTCTGCCGTGGCTTCCAGGGCGCCGATCTTCTCCACAACGTCAACACTGGTGTTGGTTTGGGAGAGATCGGACATGACGGTGCTTGCGTCGGCGTTCTCGTTACTTTTGACTTCCACACCGGTTAGCTGGACTTTCGCGTACTTATTCGCTGAGAAGTCCAGTGTGTAAGTTCCGGGCGAAAGAGTAATCACATACTTGCCCTGCGCATCGGTCAGGGTGCGTCCATCGGACTGGCCGTTGATGGCGATAGAGGCCCCGACCACCCCGCGCCCCGAGCGGCTGTCAAATACCGTTCCGGAGACAGTCCCCTTTCCGGTTTGTGCGAGAAGAGAGAAAGTACCGACCAACAGTATTGCGAGAGTTTTGAGACTACTGGACAAACACAGCCACCTGGTTCGAATCGACGCCGTCGATGAAGATGCTGACCGGGACTTTGCCGGTGATGAAAGCGAGATTCGGGACCACCACGTTGATCTGCCACAGGCCGGGCGAGGAGGGGTTCAGGCCCGAGTACTTCACTTCGGCGGAGACGCCACCAATAAAGACCTGAGGGGTAGAGCTTGTTTCCACAAGCGGGGTTGCACCGGGGGCGATACCGTCTGTGTAGGCCGCCTTGAAAGCGCCGGGGCCGGTGCCATAGATCGAAATGACTTCGCCCTTTTTCGCCGGCAGGGTAGAGGAGTTTTCGATACCACTCTGGTTGATGATGGCGCCCTTGGGTGGGTTCGTGCCTTCCTTCGGGAAGATGCCAGGAGCAGCGGAAACAATGCGGACATTGCCGTTGGTGGCCCCAAGTGGTGTGGTGACAACGACAGGTTGCAGGCCCGCGGTGACGCCAGCGGGGACGAGGAAGGTGATCTGAGTCTGCCGCACGTCGAACAGCGGGGCGGCGACGCCGTTAATAGTGAGCTTTACCCCAGCCAGAGAGGTTGGGAAGGGGAGCGTCGTCGCGGTTGTGGTGGCGATACCGCTGAAGGTGCCGAAGGCGGCAGCCCAGGAGCCGGCCGCGACGCCCTGATTGGTGGCGAAGCTGGCGGCGTTAACAATGGCGACCTGCGCCTGAAGACCGCTGCAAAGCAGCAGGGATGCGAGTAGGAGTTTTCGAGACATGAGGGCCTTTGGTGAGAAGTCTCAGGTTAAAGGCCCCGTGTTTCAAAAATATGTCTGTAAAGTTAAGATAAGGAAGACGTTGCGTTCACTCAAATGTAGCGGAATTGTAATTCATGTGGTTGTAATTTAGCTATGCGAGTAACTTCGGCACTAACTGTCCATGGACGTCCGTGAGGCGGAAGGGGCGGCCCTGGAACTTATAGGTCAGCTTGGTATGTTCGAAGCCGAGTAAGTGCAACATGGTGGCGTGCAGGTCATGCACGTGGACTTTGTCTTTCACCACATTGAAACCTAAATCATCGCTTTCGCCAAGCGTGATGCCAGGCTTTACACCGCCACCAGCCATCCACATGGTGAAGGCGTTCGGGTGGTGATCGCGGCCATCCTCGCCGCCCTGGACCATCGGGGTACGTCCAAATTCACCACCCCAGATGACGAGCGTGGAATCAAGCAGCCCGGTCCGCTTCAGATCTTTGATGAGAGCAGCGGCGGCGCGGTCGGTGTCTTTGCAGTTCTGTGTGATGTCCTTCACCAGGGCCGAGTGCTGGTCCCACGCTTCGTGATAAAGCTGCACGAAGCGGGTGCCACGCTGCACCAGGCGTCGGGCGAGGAGGCAGTTGTTCGCGAACGAAGCTTTGCCTGGTTCCGCACCGTACATCTCCAGCGTTTCCTTCGATTCCTTGGTAATATCCATCAGTTCCGGGGCACTGGACTGCATCCGGAACGCCATCTCGAACGAGTTGATGCGGGTGGCGATTTCGGGGTCGCCGGTAGCGCCGAGGTGGAGCTCGTTCATCTTACGGATGGAATCGAGGCTCTCCCGCTGGATCTGGCTGTCGACACCGGCGGGGTTCGAGAGGTAGAGTACCGGGTCGCCGGCAGAGCGGAATTCGACGCCCTGGTAGACGGTGGGGAGGAAGCCACTACCCCAGCAGGAACTACCGCCGCTGGGACCCTTCTTGCCGGAACTGAAGACGACGAAGGCGGGTAGGTCGCGCGATTCGCTGCCGAGGCCGTAGGTGACCCACGCACCCATGCTGGGGCGGCCGAATTGCATCGCTCCCGTGTTCATCAGGACCTGGCCAGGCGCGTGATTAAACGCGTCCGTGACCATGCCTTTCACGATGGCGATATCGTCAACCACTTCGGCGAGGTGCGGCACCAGGTTGGTGAGTTCCGCGCCCGACTGGCCGTACTTCTTAAATTCAAACTTTGGCCCCAGGAGCTTCGAGTTCGGGTTGATGAACGCGGACCGATAGCCCTTCAGGAGTTCCGGTGGCGGGAGGGTGCCATCGAACTTCTTCAGCAGCGGTTTGTTGTCGAAGATTTCCAAATGGCTGGGCGCGCCGGCCATGAACAGGAAGATGACGTTCTTCGCTTTAGGCGCGAAATGCGGGGCCTTCGGCGCGAGCGGGTCGACCTGGGCGGCATAGCCCGAGTCAGCGAACAGGGAATGCAGCGCGGCGGCGCCAAGGCCCACGCCGCACTGTTCAAAGAACCAGCGGCGACTCAGCTTGATCGGATTGACGGGTTCGAGTTTCGTTGTCATCGCACTATTCCTTGGTAATCGTTTCGTCGAGGTTCAGCAGGACGCGAGAGACGACGGTCCATGCCGCCGCCTGCGCCGGGGTGATGTTCTTTGCAAAAGTTGGCGGCTTTGCCGGGTCGTTGGCGGCAAACTTCCACGGGTCGCGGCCGGGGGCAGAGAAGTTCTGCTGCTCGCGGGTTTCGAGGGCGAGCAGTTCGTCAGCCTCCGCCTTCGACGGGTCGCGCGACAGAACGCGGCGGAACATGAACCGCAACCGCTGAGAATCGTCTGCTGTCGCTTCATTGAGCGTCTTCTGAGCCAGCGCGCGGGCCGTTTCGAGGAACATCGGCTCGTTGAGCGTAGTGAGCGCCTGGAGGGGCGTATTGGAGCGCGAGCGACGCACACAAGCCGCTTCGCCGTTGGGCGAATCGAAGACCTGCAGCATGGGATACGGCACACTGCGGT
>CANIHR010000018.1 GCA_947467185.1 Bryobacterales bacterium | reverse complement strand
TTGGTTACGTTGAACAAAGGGCGCTGCTGCAGTTGTCGCGGGCGGGCGAAGAGGTCCGGCGGACGGAGTCTGCCACCCGCAGCATGGAACAAGCCGTCTTTGACATACGACGGCTGGGATCTGCGGCCCGGGTTTTCGCCGAGTCCGGAGAGGAACTCCAGTCCTTTGACACGCTTCTGGCCCGGGCGCGGGCCCAGGTCCTGGACCTTCGTAAGCAGGAGGTGCCCGGCGGCGGGTTGTCGGGCCTGGCCGACCTGGCCGACCAAAGTCTCTCTGCGGCACAGCGCCTGGTCGAAGCGCGACGCTCTGGTATCAGGCCCGGACTTGCCGCGCTCCTCGCCTCCGGGGCTGACCTGGACATTCTTCGACGCCTGGAAGATTCTCGCTTCCGGCTGGTCACGGGGGAACTGTCGCGCCGTCAACGGAACCCAAATGCCGCCGAAACGGCCATCCGTGGCCTGTTGCCTCTCACGGAGTGGGGCACCCTCTTCGCCTTCGCCGTCATCCTCATTACGTGGTGGCTGCTCTATTCCGGCCTCCGTCGCCAGCGACGGAGCGACGCCAGCCTGATTGCCGCGCACGAATTTACTGAAGCTGTTCTGGACAACCTCCATGACGGTGTCGTCGCCTGTGACGCCAACCGCACCCTGACGCGCATGAATCGCGCTGCACGGGGCATCTATGGCATCGGGGAAGGGGGGGCTGTCGGCCAGTCGCCGGAGGTTCATAACCTCTTCCACAGTGACGGCAGGGCACTACTATCCTCCCGCGAGATGCCGCTCTATCGCGCACTTGCAGGGGAGCACGTCAACGACCTCGAGCTCCGGGTTGTCCCTGCCGGAAGCAAGCCCCGGACCATTCTGGCGAGTGGCCGATCAATCACTTCCCCCGACGGCGTTTTACTGGGCGCCATGCTGACAATGCATGACATCACCGACGCGCGCGAGACCGAAGAACTCGTTCGCTCCCGGGACATCCTCTACCGGTCCATGTTTTCTGCCATGGCGGAGGGTGTGGTCGTGCAGGAAGGTGCCGGTGAGATCACTGCCTTCAATCAGAGCGCTCTCCGGATCCTCGGTCTGACGGAATCGCAGCTCCTCGGACGGACCTCCACTGACCTGGAGCATCGGTGTATTCGTGATGACGAATCCCCTTTCCCGGGACTGGAGCATCCCGCCATGGTCGTGCTGCGGACCGGCGAACCACAGAGCAACATCCGAATGGGGATTTGCCGGGAAGATGGTACCCGCAGTTGGATTCTGATCAATTCCCAGCCATTTCAGGCTGGTGAATCGAACAGTCCTCGCCCCGCCGCAGTCACAACGTTTACAGATATTACTCGCCTGGTAGAGGTGGAAGAGGATCTTCGGCGCAGCCGCCAGGTTCTTCGTGAAGCCCAGCGAATTGCCAGGCTTGGAAACTGGCACATCGACGCCCGGAAATGGACCATTGAGTGGTCCGAAGAAATGTACGCATTGTACGCCTGGGATTCGTCAATGCCCCCCCCGTCGACCGACGAAGCGCGGAATGCTGTCTACACTCCCGCCAGTCTGGACCGCTTTATTGCGCTGCGGAATGCCCTAATCACTGATCAGCAGAGCTTCGAAATCGACCTGGAGTTACTCCCCAGACCCGGGGCCGCCCGCTTCGTCACTATCACAGGCGAAGCGGAACGGGATTCCGCCGGGAATTTGATTGCGCTGAACGGTACGGTCCAGGACATCACAGAACGGAAGACTATCGAGCAAACCCTTCGGATGTATGCCGAGGAACTCGATGACCTCTACAATCACACCCCCTGCGGGTACCACTCTCTGGATGCCAACGGTATCTTCCTCCGGATCAACGACACCGAACTCCGCATGATCGGCTACGAACGGGACGAGATTGTGGGCAAGCGCTCACTGGCCGATCTGCTCGTTGAGGCGGACCGACCCAGGTTCCGCGAAAATCTGTCCCTTTCACTCCAGACCGGATCACTGGATGGCATCGAATACGATTTGGTCCGCAAGGATGGATCTATCCTCTCAGTCCTTGTAAGTGTTTCGATCCATCTGGATAGCGACGGGCGTTTCGTCCGCACTCGCGCAAGTCTCATCGACATCACCGAACGCCGTCGGGCCGAACAGGCGCGCCTGCGCGTCGAGGAAACTCTCCGCGTCTCTGAGCAGCGCTACCGGCGTTTTGTTGAGCGCAGCCCCGCTGGTGTTCTCCGCACCACGCCGTTGGGCGAGATCCTCGACTGCAACGCCGCCTTTGCCTTAATGCTCGGGTTTACCTCGCCCGACGAACGGATCGGTCGGAACATGGTGACCTTCAGTCCTGACACCGACGAACGCGCCATGGTTGCGCAGTCCCTTGAAGAGCACCGGATTGCCGTCAATTTCGAAAGTCCCCTTCTGCGGCAGGGCGGGGAACCCCTGTGGACCTCGGCGACTGTAGCGATTGTCGAGGATGACCCCGACGGCCCTGTTCTCGAGGGCATTGTCATCGATATCTCCGATCGCCGCCGCATGGAGGAGGCCCTTCGACTCTCGCTGCAGGAAAAAGAGGTTCTGCTTCGTGAACTCCACCACCGGGTGAAGAACAATCTGCAAATCGTCGCCAGTCTTCTGCACATGCAGGCGGGTCTCACCGAAGTTCCGGCAGCCAAAGCGTTGTTCCGCGAGAGTGAAAATCGAGTGCATTCCATGGCCGCAGTGCACGAAAGCCTGTACCGGACTCCGGATTTCACCCGCGTGAACCTGGCCGCGTATCTGCGCCGCGTTGTGGCGGCTGTTGCATCCTCTTACGGCCGCGGCGACGTGCAATGTTCGGTTGTGGGTGGGGATGACGAATCGATGCCCATGGGGGCTGCCATGCCCTGCGGATTGATCGTGAACGAACTGGTTTCGAACGCCTTGAAACATGCGTTCCCCGCTCGAAGCGGCGTTGTCGCCGTCACCCTGAGCCGGGTCGGCTCCATGCTTTTGGTGGTCATCGAAGACAACGGCCGCGGTCTGCCGGAAGCGGTTGGCCTGGGCAGCAGTTCTGGTCTTGGCCTGCAGCTTGTTGAAAATCTGGTCCGGCAGCTAAAAGGCAAATGCCGCTTTGTACGCGGCATTGGGACCCGTTTCGAACTGGAATTCTCGGTGGCCTGAGCGTCAAACTCTTCGTTGACGCCCAGACCACCGTGCCTGCTTAGGGAATGTACGGGATGAGCACCGGTGCGCTCGAAGCCCCGTCCTGCGTGACTGTGATCGTCGGATTGCCCGCCGGGACTCCGGCCGGAACCTCGAAGTTCATCTGGTAGAGACCCACCAGCCCCGGAGTCAGGCCCACGAAGGCAATCTTCGCGTCCTTCCCGCCGATGGTGAGCGTCGGTATCGCGTTCGGCCGGGCCAGGACATCACCCGGTGAGGCGCCACCGCTTGTCGGGGCGTTGTCCGTCGCACCCAGACCGGAGAGGTAAGCAATCGCCGTCTCTCCCGCCTTGGCCGGGGACTTCGCATTGATCAGCGTGCCATCCGCGTGCTGCGCGATCACCGTGCCGTCAGCGTAAGCCGCCAGACCCGGAACCACCGTAGCCAGCTGGATTGCATCCGGCGTTGAGAGCGCGCCGTTCGCCGAGACAATCACCTGATACTGCTTGTTCGGCTCCAGTTCGTACGGAATTTGGGCGTTTACCTGACCCGGGCTGGTGAAGTACAACGGCGCTTTGATGCCGCCGATCAGGACCTGCGTCCCGTTCACCGCCGTCGGCAGGGGTACCGCGTTCGGCACCCCTGTCAGAATGGCAAGGTTTGTGCCGTAAACCGCCACGATATTACCCGGTGCCAGCGGAGCGCCCACCAGCGGAGAGAACGCGTGGACGGTACCGTGCGGCGTCAGCAGCGGAGCGGCATTAGGCGTGACTGCGCCGACCAGCTGCGTCGTCAGGTCCTTGTAGCCCTTGGCCGAAATCTTCGCGTTGATCGTCAGCGATCCTGACTGCTTGCGGGGCGTCCAGGTTCCCGCGTACAGGCCGTTCTTCGAGTCGATC
The DNA here is from genome assembly GCA_947467185.1 of Bryobacterales bacterium. GTDB lineage: Bacteria > Acidobacteriota > Terriglobia > Bryobacterales > Bryobacteraceae > BOG-234. The sequence goes on along the minus strand of CANIHR010000018.1, from coordinate 29,389 downwards.
ATCGGCAGCGGCAGGGGTGGATCCCCGTTACTGAACGTGGTCACGATCTGGGCTCCCGTCACTGTCCCGCCACAATCATCCACCAGCTTGATGGAGAGCGGAGTCGGCCAGGCGGCCGGAGCCGAGAAGTTGGTCACAATTCCCGTTTGCACTGCTGCCAGCGTAGTGGCAGAGCAGGTATCCCGGGGCAGCAGCGGCGCGTTCACTGAAGGCGTCACCGCGGAAGACGTCAGCGTCGCCGCCGTGCCTCCCACCGGTGCTACCACCAGCGTTACGTTCACAGAGCGAACCGCATTGCCGGCGAACGCGTAGCTGATCAGACCGGTGTAAACACCCGTCTTCAGACCCGCGATATTCACGCTGGCGTTCGTCGCCGCAGGAGCCGGCTGGGAAGTGGTGCCAATCGTCGGAGTCACGGTCAGCCACCCCCCCTCGGAAGTTGCCGACGCCTGGAACTGAACCGCCTTCGTGGAACTGGTGAAGACGTTCACTACCTGAGGCGGCGGATTCGTGCCGCCCACCGTGGTCAGGAACAACAGACCGGCGGGTTGCGGATCGGGTCGCGCCACATCCGTCGGCGGCGTCACGTTCAGAATCACCTGATAGGTCTGCGGCGCATTTACAATGCCGGGACCTCCCACGCTGATCTGGCCGTAATACGCCCCCGTCTTGAGTGCTGCCACCGCATTGGTGTCAATCGAGTAGCTGATCGTTCCCGGCTGCGCCGAAGAGGCGCTTATCGAGGTCGTGTTCAGCTTCAGCCAGTCCGCACCAGGCAACTGCGCGGCGGTGAAGATAACGGACGGCGTGCTGTTCACGCTCACCAGGAAGGAACCGGAAGGATTACCCGGCGCGCCACCCTGCGGCATGCTGAACTGACCGCCGGAGGGCGACAGCGTCATGCTGGAATTCTGCGCGATGAACAGCGTGACCGGCACTGAGGCCTTGCCCGCCGAAGTAGTGATTTCCACCGTCGTCCGGTAGAAGCCCGGGCTGACCGAGGCCGGCGTTACCGTCACGGGAACATTGACCGTACTGCCGCCTGGGATGGTGGAAGGCGGAACGCCCGCGACGCACCAGGGTGCGCCGCAGGAGACCGAAGCCACACCCAGCGAGCCGCCACCGGCGTTCTGGAGCGCGATGTTCTCGGAAATCGGACCCAGGCTCTGCGACGTCGTGGTAAACGCCAGAACGTCAGTCACAGCCTTCAGCTTTGGCGGGGGCGAAGTGATCGACAGCGATACCGCCACCGACTGAGCCGAACCCGCGCAACTCCCGGTCGAACAGGTGATCTTCACCGTGGTCGCGTACTGTCCGGCGGGCAGCGACAGCGCCCCGCTGGAAAGCGCGATGCTGATGCTGTCCGGGGTCTTCGTGCCGTTGTTGATGGCCAGCCACCCGACCGCCGGCGTCACAGTGACGCCGTACGAGATCTGCTGCACCACCGAGGTTGACTGGACGCCAATCGTCTGACCGGACGGAATCGAGACCGCGCCTGTCGTGAGTTCGAAGGCTGCCGTTCCGGTCGAAATGATCAGGTCGGCGGAGATCGGCCGAACCGTAATCGAGAAGCTCGACGTTCCGGTCGTCCCGGCGGCATCTGCTACGGTGACGCCGAACGTGAAGTCGCCTGCTGCGCTCGGAATCCCGGAGATGGTGCCACCCGCATCCAGAGACATGCCTGCTGGCAGCGAGCCGCTCGACACAGACCACTTATAGGGACTCACGCCGCCGCTGGCCGCCAGTTGAACGCCGGGATACTCGACGCCCACCATGCCGGAAGCCAGAGCAGATTTGGAGGTGATAACCACCGGAGCTGGTTTCACGGAGAATCCGACCGCGGTGCTGGCCGTGCCGCCCGCCGCATCCGTCACGAGGACAGCGAATGACGCAATACCCGGAGCGGAAGGAATGCCGGTGACAGCGCCGTTCGAACCGAACGACAGGCCTTCCGGCAGGCCGCCCGAGAGGATGGACCACGTGTAAGGGCTCTTACCGCCGACCGCACTGAGCGACGCCGTGTACTGGACGTTCACCGTGCCATCCGGCAGATTGCCGCTGGGAATAGAAACGGGCGCCCCGGGGACAAGGATGGTGACCGTGCCGCCGGTGGAAATGCGAGCCCCGCCACTATCGGTCACCGTGATGCCGACTGTGAAGGTACCGCCCGCCGTGGGGGTTCCGGACAACGTTCCCGCACCGGAAATGCCCAGCCCCGGGGGAAGTCCGGAACCCGTAAAGGTATAAGGCGGCAACCCGGCGATGGCGGCGAAGCTTACCGCATAGGGTGTCCCCACCGTGCCGTTGGGAAGCGAGGGCGCCACGATACCCAGAACGTTGATCGTGAAGCTGGTCGAAGCAGACCTGCCACTGGTATCGGATACGCCAACACTGGCAGAGAAATTGCCCGGTTGTGTCGGAGCGCCACTCAGTATGCCACCAGAAGAAACGCTCACACCCTGTGGCAAACCATTGCCGATGAAGGTGTAGGGCGGTGCGCCACCCGACGCGCTGAACGTCGCCGAAACTGCGCCGCCGACCGCCACATTGGCCTGGGAAGACGAACCGCTGATGAACAGCGGCGGTACCGGTGAATTCACGCGCAGAGAAAGCGTGGCTGAGCCGGTCAGGCTGGTAAGGACGTCCGTTACAGTCACGTTGATGGAGAACGTCCCCGGACCGGTCGGACCTCCACTCAGGACACCCGCCGTCGAGAACGCCATCCCGGACGGGAAGCCGGTGGCGGCCCACGTGTAGTTACCCGAACCATTGGCAGCTGTGAACTGGACAGAGCCATAATTCTGGCCCGCCAGGCCGTTCGGCAGCGAGGAGGTGGTGATTGTCGGTCCGCCCAGTGTGGGCACCGCGACAATACTTCTCGGTCCGGTAATTGGAGAACCCGCGCGCAGTAGCGTGATCGCTCCCGATGGCGTCACGCGGCTCACCGTAGCGGTTTGCCGGCCGGGCACCAGGTAGTGTCCGTTGGCCGGGTCAATTGCCAAACCGTTAATTACCGCATCGCCGATATCCAGATTCGTCACCGCCGCGTTGTTGGGAGAACCTGCGGGATCAAACGTGACCAGACGCCGGTTTCGGTAGTCGGTAAACACGATAGTTCCCGTACTGGTTACCGCCACGCCGGTTACCCCGGAACTGGGGATGGTTGCCAGCGTGGTACTAACGCCGGCCGGGGTGAAGCGGTATAGCTTCACTGCGTTGGAGTCATCGGAAGCGACGATGTAGTCTCCGTTCGCATCCAGCGCAATCGCGGTATCCTGCAGACCGCCTGGGGATTGGATCGGCAATGGGCCTACCGTTGTTAGAACTCCGGTCGGGCTGACGCGGTAGACAGTGTCGCTGCTGTTGTCGACGAAGATTACATTGCCGCTCGCATCAACTGCAGCCCCACCCACGCCACCGGACCGGGTCAGGATAGTCGTGACCGTCCCGCCGGGCGTGATCTTGTAGACGCCGGAGCCGTCGTACGAGTAGACGTTGCCCTGTGCATCCGCCGTGATGCTACCGGTGCGGCAATTCGGCGGGCCGCAGATCTGCAGCAGTGAACTGCCATCTGAAGCCATCCGGAACAGCTTGCCGGATGAGGAGTCGGAAATGATGAAGTCTCTGGTCGCTGCCCCCTGCCGCGCAATCGGGAGCGGGATGGTCGCCGTGGAGACATTGCTCGCCTGATCCTGGACCGTCACCACCACCGACAGCGTGCCGAAGGTGTTGGGCGTACCGGTCAGAACGCCGCTGGAACTGAGGGAGAACCCGGCTTGTGCCGCCGTCGAAGTCGGGGCAAACGACCAGGTAATCGTCCCGCTGCCACCCACAGCGCTCAGGGTCTGCGTGTATGCTGTGCCCTGAGTCGCGGTCGGAAGGACCGAGGTGTTGATGACAATTGGCGGGTTAATCAGCAGGGAGTAGGCAGCAGTCGCTACCCCCGTCGCCGTATCGATTACCCTAACCGTAAAGCTGGAGGTTCCTGCCGCGGTTGGCGTGCCACTCAGCACACCGCTGGTAGTCAGGGTGAGCCCGGCGGGTAAGGTGCCTGCCTGAACGTTGTATGTCAGCGCACCGACACCGCCTGTCGCGACGATGGTCTGGTTGTAAAGGACGCCCTGCGTCCCCGTCGGTAACGTCGACGTTGTGATCGTCAGGTTCGAAGCCACCACGATGGTGAGAGATTTGGTGATGAACTGCGAACCGCTGTCGAGCACCTTAAAGATCACAGTGGAGGAACCGGGCACCGAGGGTGTCCCGGAAAGTAAACCGCTACCCGAATTGAGAGTGATGCCAGCCGGCAAGGTGCCCGACTGAATCGACCACGTATACCCTCCGAATCCACCCGTTGCGGCCAGCGTCTGGCTGTACGCGACGGTCGGGACACCGTTGGGCAACGAGGAAGTGCTGATGGCGATCGGTGGATTGATCACCAGCGAGTACGCCTGAGTCCCGGTGTTTCCGCCCGAATCCACCACCTGAACCGTGAAGTTCGAGGTACCGGAGGCCGATGCGACGCCCGCCACAATACCGTTGGCCTGACCGATGGAGAATCCGGCAGGCATCTGGCCGGAAATGATGCTCCAGATCTGACCCGTTCCCGTTCCGCCGGTAGCGGAAAGCGCCAGGTTATACGGCACTCCCTGTACCCCCAGTGGTGCGGTCGACTGCGAGATCACCAGCGGTGCCTGATGAGGCCGGATCTGGATACCGTTAATGTCCGCTTCCAGATCGCCCGTGGCCCCGCTCAGGCTCAACAATAATTGGCCCTGGGCGTTTGCGTTGGTGTTCAGTACCACGTAGTTCTTGTTCAGGAGGAACGAGGAATCCGTGTGGCTGCTGGTCGAGGACGGCCCAAATGCCTGGCTGTTGAGGAAGCCGGAAATCGACCGCGTGGCCGTCGTGCTCGGCTGGGTATAGACATAGATATCCCAGTTGCTGCCGGGATTGAGACCGCCGAATGTGAACAACGATGGTTGCCCGGCGGTTTTCGCCAGGTAGCCGTTCATCAGTGGGCAATAGGGTCCTGCCACAGAGCAGAATCCGCTCTGCAACTGGCCGTTCACCAGCGAATCGCCGGTCCAGTCAAAGGTGACCCCGCTCTGCTGGCCATGGCTCTCATTGAGTGTGGCCGTCCCCGTCGGCGTCAGGACCTGGTTCCAGTTGTCGTTTGCCGCTCCAATCACCGCGGGCCCCTGGTAGAAGGAAGCCGATGGACCCTGGAACTGCACATTGACGCTGCCAAATGGGTTGAGCGTAAACGAATACGGTGTTGATGCTGTTGCGGAAGTTGAATCCGTTACCTGGACCGTAAAGGAAGCGGCACCCGCGGTAACCGGGTTTCCGCTCAGGACGCCCGTCGCCTGGTTGAGGACCAGGCCCAATGGCATGGTGCCGGCAGAAATACTAAACACCCGGCCCGAACCACTGCCACCACCTGCGACCAGTTGTTGCGAGTAAGGAATACCCACAGTACCGCCCGGCAGAACACTGGTTGTGATCTGCAGCGCGCCGTTGATCGTAACACTCAGCGTCTGGTTCGCCTGCGCGTTCAGCCCATCTGTCACGCGTACATTGACTGTGAATGTGCCCGCCGTCTGCGGGGGGCCGGAGAGGATGCCGTTACTGAAAAGTGTCAGGCCGGGAATACCGCCCGAGGTGATGGCCCACGTATACGGGCCCGTGCCACCGGTTGAAGCCAGTTGCTGGCTATAGGTGATTCCGACCACACCTGCCGGGAGCGTGGAAGTGGTGATTGTGACCGCCGGCGCCACGGTCAGTGCCACCGTAGTGGAGACGGCCGTATTGCTGGCCGAATCTGTCGCGCGGAACACCAGATTGTTTGTCCCGCCAACCGTTGGCGTGCCCGTGATAGCGCCCGTTGAGGGGTTCAGCGTCAGGCCGGCCTGTAGCGTCCCGGAGACGATGCTCCATGTATAAGCGGGAGCCCCTCCCGTAGCCGAAAGGGTCTGGCTGTATGGCACACCAATTTCGCCCCCAGCCAGTGTTGAAGTCATGACGCTGAGCGCCGCCGACACAGTCAGTTGGAGTGTTTTGCTGGCGGCCGCATTGCTGGAATCGAAAACCTGTACCACGACATTAGCCGTCCCGAGACTGGTCGGAGTTCCCGAAATCACCCCCGAACTGTCCAGAATCAGGCCGCTCTGGAAAAGTCCGGACTGGATCGCCCACACATAACCACCCGTCCCGCCTGATGCGGTCAGAGTCTGGGAATAAGGTACGCCCAGGAATCCCGTGGGAAGTGGTGAAACCGACGTGATCGAAAGCGCCGGACCCACCACGATGGTGAAGTTCTTCGTGGCGACATAGTTCAGAGCGTCATCCACGGTGACGGTAAAGGGGAACGATCCCGCAACTGTCGGAATCCCCGTGATAGCGCCGGTCGAAGCATTCAGGGCGAGGCCCGTGGGAAGCGTTCCGGTCGTGACGGCCCAGTTATAGAGGAGGCCCGTCCCGCCCGATACTGAAAGAGTCTGGCTGTAGCCAACACCGGAAACACCCGCCGGGAGTGCTCCCGAAGTGATACTGATTGGGGTCACATGCGGCGTCAGCTGCAGACCGTTCAGGTCGCCTTCGCCACCCCCGCCACCGGTAAAGGTCAAATCAATATTGCCCGATCCATTGGCGATGGCAGGAATCAGAATATAGTTCTTGTTCGCAGTAAACGTGGAGTCCGAGGCACTGGCGGCTGAAGAGTTGACCGGGCTGGCCCCAGTGGCCGTAACCGACAGGCTGCGGCCACTCGTATCGCCCTGCGTGTAGACGTAGATATCCCACGCGGAACCGGGTGTGAAGCCGGTCAGGTTTATCGTGCCCGTCGCCCCCGGAGGTGCAGCCAGGTACGTTTTCATCAGGTTACAGAAGGCCGTCACGGGAGTACAGAAACCGCCGCCACCCGAGGTCACGTTCGTTACGGTGCTTCCGCCAGGGACGTTGTAGGTGACGCCTGCCGCGGTGATGTTCCCGGCGTCGTCATAAAGGGCAGGACGGTTGCCTGCAGGCCCGCCGAAGCTGTTCCACAGGTCAATGTCGTTACCGATCAAGGCAGGGCCGAAGAATAGACTGGAGTCGACTGGCTGGAACTGTACGTTCAGGACACCATAGCCATCAATGGCAATGCTGTAAGTCTGTGTTGCCGTGGCTGCCGAAGAGTCCGTCACGCGTATCGTAAAGTTGTATGTCCCGGCAACCGTCGGACTGCCGGAAATCGCCCCCGTTGAGGCATTGAGCGCCAGACCGGCGGGAAGAGTGCCGGTCGAGACCGCATAGGTGTAACCCGTACCCGTCCCACCTGTCGCAAACAGCGACTGGCTGTACGGGAAGGCGACCGTACCGTTGAAGAGCGTGCCGCTGATGAGTTGCAGGGCCGGGTTCACGATGATTACCAGATTCGCGGTCTGCGTGTTGCTGGCTGCATCCGTCACCTGGACCTGGATAACCTGGCCATCCGGCGTTGTGGGTGTACCCGAGATGATTCCCGTGGCACCGTTCAGCGTCAGCCCGGCGGGCAGAGTCCCGCTGATCAGTGCCCAGGTTTTCGCACCTGTTCCGCCCGTGGCAGTCAGCGTCTGGCTGTAGGGCGTACCCTGGATTGCGTCCGGCAGGGTTGAAGTCGTAATCACAAGCGCCGCGTTTACCACCTGCGTTATCGCGGCCGAGGTGCTGGTTGCGTTGTTACCGTCGCCCGCATAGACGGCGGTCAGCGAGTGGTTGGCCGCCGTGAAGCCACCGTAGAGCAGAGAAGCGCTGCCGCTGGATAGCGTACCGGTGCCAATGATCGTGGCCCCGTCTTTGAAGTTCACCGAACCGGTCGCCGAACTCGGGATGACAGTTGCCGTGAGCGTGACATTGCCGCCCACCACCGAGGGATTCGGCGACGAGGTCAGCCCGGTAGTCGTCGTCAGGGCGTTCACTGTCTGCGTGACTGTGTTGGAACTGCTCGAAAGGTAATTTGTGTCGCCGGGGTACGTGGCGGTAATCGAATAGGACCCGGCCGCCAGCGTCGTGGTGCTGAAAGTAGCCACACCCCCGCTGGCAACTCCGGTTCCCATCGTGAGACCGTTCAGCAGGAAGGTCACAGTGCCCGTTGCGGTCGAGGGAACAACCGTCGCCGTGAAGGTGACATTGTTCCCCCAGGTGCTCGGATTGGGATTCGCACTTAGAGAAATGGTGCTGGTACCCTTCGATACCGTCTGAGACACCGCCGATGAAGTGCTGGGCGCATGGGTCGCGTCGCCGCCATAAATGGCGGTCAGAGAATGCGTCCCGGCGGTTGCGAACTGCGCATTCAGGATCGCGATGCCGCTGTTTGGCGTCGCTGTTCCGATCGTGACGCCCCCGTCCTGGAACGCGACCGTCCCGGTCGAAACCGGGGCGGAAACAGTGGCGGTCAGAGCGGTCGTCTGGCCCACAGTAGATGGATTCACGGATGACGTCAGCGTCGTTGTAGTCCCGCCAACGCCCAGCAGGATGCTCGCCTGAGCGCTCCAATAGTTCGAAACGATAATGTCCGAAACAGAATCGCCGTTCAGTTCGGCGACCGTTACAAAACGAGCACCACTGCCCCCGGAACTGTAAAGCGCCGGAGCCGCAAAGGTCCCCGTGCCGTTGCCCGTCAGTACCACGGCGTATCCACCGGAATCACCGGCTACCACCAGGTCGGGAATGCCGTCACCGTTGAAATCACCGGGGGCCGCAAAATATGCCTGATTGACCGCGCCCCCTGAGTTTGGCGCTGCAAACGCCCCCGTGCCCGTGCCCAACAGAATCGTGACACTGCCGGTATCGGTGGCCGCGACTGCCAGATCGAGGCGTCCGTCGCCGTTGAAATCCGCCGCGGAAATTCCCTGCAGTGTTACTCCCCCGGATACATAATTCGTCGCGGTGCCAAAAGTACCGCCATTCTGACCCAGCAGGACACTCACGTCATTCGTATTCTGGTTCGCCACCGCAAGATCAGGAAATCCGTCCTGATTGAAGTCACCGGCCACGACCGACGCCGGGCCGCTACCCACCGCATACAGCACGCCGGTTCCAAAAGTCCCGGTCCCGGTTCCAAACAGGACGCTGATATTGTTCGAGTTGTAGTTCACGGTCACCAGATCCACGAAGCCATCGCGGTTGAAATCCCCCGCGATAATCTGGCCCGGGTGTGAGCCGACTCCGGCAGTGTAATTTACGGCTGCGGCAAAGGTGCCGGCGCCATCACCCAGCAGGACGCTGACGCTGTCTGAGAACAGGTTGGCGGCTGCGATATCCACAAAACCGTCGCCATTGAAATCACCCGTCGTCACCGAGAACGGATTCGTGCCGAGCGTGATGGTGGTCGGCAAGCTGAACGTCCCGTTGCCATTGCCCAGGAAGACACTGATCGTGTTGGCGCCATAGTTCGCCACCACATAATCCGTCTTGCCATCGCCATTAAAGTCGGCGGTAGCGCTCATCCAGGGGCCAGCGCCGGTCGCCATTTGGGTACCTGTTCCAAAGCCGCTCTGCGGTGCGGAGTTCACCACCTGGACGATACCCGTCGAAAGACTCGGACTCCCCAGCGCACTGCCCTGGTAGTAGGCGAGCAGTGCGTGAGTACCCGTCTTCAGTTGCTTCGCACTGATCGTCGCGCTTCCGCCCGAAAGCGTCCCAATACCCACCACGGAACTGCCGTCATAAAACGTCACTTTACCCGTCGAAGTGTTGGGTGTCACCGACGCCGTCAAAGTCAGGTTCACACCCAGCAGCGAAGGGCTGGTCAATGACTTCGTCAGTACCGTCGAGGTCGCTGACGCAATCGTCAGGGTCAGCGTTCCCGCTCCAAAATTGCTGCCTGAATCCGTGGCGCGGAATGTGATGGTCGCCGCGCCGCCCGCGGTCGGAGTCCCCGAGATCTGCCCGGTTGCGGAGTTGAGCGTCAAGCCCGTCTGCAGGGTGCCGGAAGTGATCGACCAGGTATAGCCGCCAAGGCCGCCGGTCGCGGCGAGGGTCTGGCTGTACGGCGCTCCGATTGCACCGGAAGGCAGCGTGGAAGTCGTCACGCTCACCCCGGGATTCACCGTCAGCGTCAAACCGACGCTGGTGAAGCTCGAACTGCTGTCCGTCACCCGGAAGAAAACAGTCGGATTACCGGTCTGTATGGGCGTGCCGCTGATGAGGCCGCTGGCGGAATTCAGAGTCAGCCCCCCGGGGAGGGAGCCGCCCGAGATCGACCATACATAGCCCCCTGTCCCGCCCGCCGCCGCCAGTGTCTGGCTGTACGGGGAACCGAGGACGCCTGTCGGCAGGGTGGAGGTCGTAATGGATAGCGGAGGGTTAATCAACTGCGTGAGAGCCTGGCTTGCCTGATTACCCTGGTCATCCGTAACGGTCACCGTAAAGCTGTAATTGCCTGCAGCGCTCGGGTTCCCAGTCAGAGCGCCCCCGCTCGAAAGCGTCAAACCCGGGGGCAGGGAACCGCTGGAAACCTGCCACGTCAGCCCTGTCGTCGTACCCCCGGTGGCTGTCAGCGTAACGGTGTAGGTATGTGCCTGCACAAGTGGGAGCAGCGAAACCTGCGTGATCGTCAGGGGTGCCAGATGCGGCCGCAACTGAATGCCGTTAATGTCGCCTTCCAGGTCGCCCGCAGTGCCATGGAAGTCGACCGAGATCTGGCCGCCCGCCGTCGTGGTTGTATTTACTACCAGGTAGTTCTTGTTCAGGATCAGCGTCGAGTCGTTCCGGTCGCTGGGGCTGGTTGTCGCTGAAGTCGTTCCGTTTACCGTGACGCTTAACTGCCGGGGGGAAGTCGAACCCTCAATCTGTGTATAAATATAGATGTCCCAGGGGCTGCTGGCAGGTAGCCCGCCAAACGTGACGTTACCCGTCGCCCCGCTGGTCTTATACAGATAGTTCGCCAGCAGCGAGCAGAACGGAGTCGGCGAGGGATAGCAGAAATTATTACTGTCGAGCAACTGACTGTTCACCGCGCCATCAGCCGACCATGTGATACCGGCGGGCGTGCTCTGGCCTGCATTATCTTTCAGCAGCCCCGAACCGGACCCAGTGTCGTAAAGGTTCCAGACGTCACTGGAGTATCCGATCTGACCAGGGCCCGTGTAAACGGCGTTTGGCTGTCCGTGCCATCTGGTGCTGATCAGTCCGTTGGCGCGAATCACCACACTGTAGGTCAGGCTGGTAGTGTTGCTGCCACTGTCTACCACCTGGATAGTCGGCGTGAAAGTGCCAGCCACGGTCGGGACACCGCTGATGACTCCCGTGGACGTGTTCAGTGTCAGACCAGTCGGCAACGTGCCGCTCGTCAGGCTGAAAACACGTCCTGTGCCCGTGCCACCCAGCGTCGATAACTGCGTGGAATACGGGAAGCCAACCGCGCTGCCCGGTAATGTCGATGGCGTCAGGCTGAGACCATTCACCTGAATCGTGACACTCATCCCGACCTGATTCAGCATCCCTTTGAAATTCAGATAAATATGTGTGGCATCGAAGGAGACACGCGAACTGTCGAATGTCGCTGACGTGATGTCCGTCCAGTTGGTCGAGGCGATAGTCGCATTAACAAACGGGGGCAGGCCGCCAGGGTTGGTGATCACCAGACCATTGAACGGCTGGGCGGGATCAAAATTCGAGCCCGTTCGGTTGCTGCTGATCAGAATACTGGTATCGGAGAAATCGATATTAAACGCATCATTGCCCGAGGCGTAGCCTGGGAACTCAACCCCGGCCCCAACGGTGGCCGTCAGCGGTGCCTGATAAATGGTGGACTGATCCGGATACATCCAGGTCACCTGGACCTGCTGGCCGTTGAACACGGAATTTGCCGCAACCACCACCAGCGACAATGCCTGCGTCGCACTTACGCTCGCGCCATCGGTCGCCTGCACTGTGAAGCTGAATGTTCCGGCTGCCGCGGGCGTTCCGCTCAGAACACCGCCCGACGAAAGCGTAACGCCACCCGGCAGAGTTCCCGTCGAAACGGCCCAGGTGTACGAACTCGTACCGCCCGTTGCCGCCAGCGTCTGGCTGTAAGCGGTCCCAACTCGTCCCGACGGCACCGTAAGAGTCGAGATCGTCACCGGCGCGCGAACGACCTGCGAAACCGTATTCGACGTACTGGTCGTATTCGTGGCGTCGCCCCCGTAAACCGCAGTCAGAGAACGGGCACCCGAGAGCAGGTTGGACACACTCAAAGTCGCAACCCCACCGGTCATCGTGACCGTCCCGATGTTCGATCCCCCGTCTTTGAACGTCACCGTGCCACTGGCGGTGCTCGGAGAAACCGTCGCCGTCAGCGTGGTGCTCTGCCCAAAATTTGTCGGATTCACCGAACTCGTTAGCGAAGTTGTGGTGCTGCCAATTCCCACGAGCACACTGACGCCTGCCCCGGAGTCGGCGGTCACAATATCCACGATTCCATCGCCATTCACATCTCCCGCCAGGATTCCTTGCGGGAAACTGCCGACAGCGACAATAGACTGGGCTGTGTAGCTTCCGGCGGCACTCCCCCGCAGGATATTGACGTTTCCGTCAACCAGATTTGCGGCGGCCAGATCGGGGTTTCCGTCTCCGTTGAAATCGCCACTGGCGATACTCGAGGGATTCGCCCCGAGTTGGTATGTTCCGGCGGCCGTGAAACTCAGACTTGCCACGGTGTTGTTCAGCAGGACTACTGCTGTCCCGCTGGGGCTGGGTTGATAATTCGCGAGCGCGACATCCGTCTTGCCGTCGGCGTTGAAGTCCCCAATGGTAAATGACACGGGGTTCGTCATAACACCAAAACTGAAGTTGTTCGCGGCGCCGAAACTGCCGCCACCGGAATTCAGGAAGACGCTCAGGGTGCCGCCCGTACCGACCGCAATATCGGTCGTTCCGTTCCCGTCAAAGTCCCCCACTCCAAGGCCGCCGGTTGCATTACCGGCGGGGCCCGTCAGGATGAGCGACGGCGAAGCAGGGAACGTGCCATTCCCAACCCCAAACCAAACCCTCACCGTCACCGGGCTAACGAAGTTCGTAATCGCAAGATCCGCGATGCCATCGCCGTTAAAGTCGGCAACGACCATGGATTGGGGAAGCACACCTGCGGCGTAGTTAACCGCGCTCGCAAAACTCAGGGTCGACGTGTTGGGGCTGGTGTTCAGCAGGATACTGATGGTGTCATCATCATTGTTTACGGCTGCGATGTCAGCTTTTCCGTCGCTGTTGAAGTCTCCAATCACAACCCCTTTGGTTATGTACCCGACAGCGAATGTTTGCGCCGCGGTAAAGCCCCCGCTTCCATTGCCAACCAGGACTCCGATCAGGCCGGGACTCCCTCCGGAATTCGACACGACCAAATCGGGAATACCATCACCAGAAACATCACCCAGTGCCACCGCGTAGGGGTTGGTCCCGCCGCTCCCGTAGCTGCTCTTTGCCGCGAAGCCAGTTCCGGCTCGGGGAGTAACCGCGAGTGAGGTGGCGGAGGAGGCACTCAGCCCGTAACTGGCGTTCGCGAGGTAAATTGCCTTTAACGAGTTCGAGCCTGACGGTATTGTTTTGGTCGCCAGGGTCGCAACGCCTCCGGTAACAGGTGCCACCCCAAGAATTGTCGTACCGCTGAAGAATGTCACCGAACCGACCGACCCAACACTGTTGCCGGCAGAAGTGACCGTTGCCTGGAGAGAGACCGACTGGCTCAGCGTTGCCGTGCAACCGGAAGAACAGCCGCCTATCGACAGCGAGGTCAGCGTTGAAGGCGGTGGCGGTGGGTTTATCAATAACGAGAGAGCCTGTGACCCGGTGGCGCTGAACGAATCCGTGGCCAGCACCGTGAAGTTGAACGTTCCAGTAACTGTGGGCGTCCCGCTCAGGACGCCACCCGTTGACAGCGTCACCCCCGTTGGCAAGGCACCAGTCGTCACTGACCACGTGTAGGGTCCGGCACCACCGGTCGCAGCTAGCGTCTGGCTATAAGCCGACCCGTTTTGCCCTGCGGGCAGGGTGCTTGTCGATACAACAACCGGCTGGCGAACCGTTTGTGTCACGGTGGACGAAGTGCTTGTTGCGTTGGTGGTATCGCCCGCATACACCGCTGTGAGCGTATGCGGCCCGAATCCCAGATTCGAGACGCTTAAAGTGGCGATGCCAGTGGACAATGTGGAGGTTCCAATCGACGACCCGCCATCCAGGAATGTCACGCTGCCGGTAGCGGTACTCGGAGAAACGGTCGCCGTCAGCGTCGTGCTCTGGCCGAAATTCGTCGGATTCACCGAACTCGTCAGCGTCGTCGTCGTGGTCCCTATCCCGATCAGCGTGCTGATGGTGCTGATCGTGTTATTGGCCATCACCAGGTCGGAAACGCCGTCGCCATTGAGATCGGCCACAACCGAATACAATGATCCCGCTCCCGAAGGTGCGTTGTAGTTGATTCCGGTCCCGAACGTGCCGTTGCCATTGCCCGGCAGGATGTAGACATTGCTGTTCGTGTAGTTGGTCACCGCGACGTCTGCTTTTCCGTCGCCGTTGAAATCGCCCGTCTTCAGCGACGATGTGGTGCCGTTCCCGGCGACCAGGGTGGCCGTCCCAAAGGTCCCCGAGCCTGTTCCCAGCAGAATCCCGACATTATTCGAACTGGAGTGACTTGCAGCGATATCCAGGAAACCGTCCCCATTGAAGTCCGCCAGGGCGATCGAGTTGGTGCCAGTGCCGCCCGTGGCATAGGTGGTGACCGCGCCAAACAGACCGCTGGCCTGGCCGAGCAGGACACTGATCTGGTTGTTATTGTTCGTCAGGATCAGATCCGTGAAGCCGTCCGAATTCAGATCGGTGGTCAGAACCTCGGCCGGATTCGGCCCTGTAGTGTAAGTGGCCGAGGGGGAAAATACTCCCGCGCCATTTCCGAACAGGACGCCCATATTCCCGGAGCCGTTATTCGCAACAGCCATATCGATGTGACCGTCACCATTGAAATCGGCTAACGCAAAAGCCGTTGGGCTTGTCCCCACGCCGGCCGTGAAGCTCGACGCCGTAAACCCGCCACTGCCATTGCCGAGCAGGATGCCAACCGACGCGCTGGAGTAGCCGGCTACAGCAATATCGGCATTGCCGTCTTCATTGAAATCACCTACGGCAACATTAATGGGCCCGGTTACGGTCGACACTGTTGTTGCGGCCGAGAACGGCGCCGCGGGATTCGCTGTCCCCAGGAAGATGCTGACCGTCGTGCCCCCACCGACAAACCCTGGTGTGGACCCATAGTTCGGCACCACCAGATCCGGCCTGCCGTCATTATTGAAGTCGCCCACCGCCGGGCTCCACGGGTTGGCACCTGTAGCGGACGACACCGCCCCGACAAATCCACTCTGTGCGCGGGAATTCACTACCTGTGTGCGCACCGCCGACTGGCTGGGCAGCGCCAGCGCCGCTCCCGTGTAAACAACTTTCAGCTTGTGAGTGCCGACCGGTAACAGCGGATACGACAGGGTCGCGGTGCCGCTCGAAAGGGTCTTGATTCCAAGAATGACGCTGCCGTCGTAAAAGATCACCGTGCCCGTCGAGGAAGGTACAACCGCGGCTGTCAGCGACAACGCCCCGCCCAGGACGGACGGACTGGCCAGATTTGACGTCAGTGAGGTAGTGGTATTCTGCTGCACTACCAGCGTGATGGCCTGGGTAGCCGTCGCGCTGCTGCTGTCCGTCACCTGGAATATTAGATTGCTCGTGCCCGCGACCGTCGGCGTGCCCGTAATCGCGCCGGTCGAAGAATTCAGGCTGAGGCCCGTTGGCAGCGTCCCGCTGCTCACTGACCAGACATTACCGCCCGATCCGCCCGACGACGTCATCGTCTGGCTATAAGCGGTTCCTACCAGGCCCGACGGCAAAGTTGATCTTGTGATCAGGATGGAGCCCACCGTCACGGAGTATGCTTGTATCGCTGTATTCGCCCCGGAGTCAACCATCTGGACTGTGAAAATGAATGTTCCGGCTGCGGTCGGAGTCCCCGAAATCGCTCCCGTCGACGAATTCAGCGTCAGTCCCGTGGGTAAACTTCCTGCCGATATGGTCCACACCTTACCCGTACCGGTTCCGCCCGTAGCCGTTAGTGCCGCGTTGTACGCCACACCCAATGCGGGATTCGTCAGCGTCAGCTGGTTGATACTTGCCCCGCTCACATGCGGCCGCAACTGAATGCCATTGATATCGGCTTCGTTGTCCGCACCAATGCCGCGATAGGCGATATTGAAATTCCCGCTGTTGTCGGTGTTGGCCGTCACCACCAGGTAGTTCTTCCCCTGAATAAAGGTGGAGTCCGTTCCGGCCACGTCCGTCGTGGTGAATGCCGTCGTGGTGCCATTGATCGTGACCGAGATCCGGCGCAATCCGCCCGAATCGATCTGGTTGTACAGCAGCATGTCCCACGATGTGTTCGCAGGCAGGCCCGAGAAGTTGACATTCGCAACGGTTCCGCCGTTCTGGGCGATGTAGCCATTCATCAGCGGACAGAACCCTGTCGGCGTTGGCGTACAAAATCCATTCCGGCTCAAAGAATGCCACGCCGTCACACTGTTCCATGAAACCGAAACCGGTAGTGACTGTCCGGCATTGTCCACCAGTGGCTGATTGGAAGCCGTCCCGGTAAAGAATGAATTCCAGGTATCGCCCGCAGTTCCGATCACCGCCGCGCCGGTGTACGTTTGCGTCGTCCCCTGTGTTCCCTGCCATCTGGTGTTCAGGATGCCGCTGGCCCGAACCACCAGACTGTAAGGTTTACTGTCGATGTTCGACCCGCTGTCCGTGACCTGAATGATCGGCGAAAATGTTCCGGCAGCCGTCGGCGTGCCGCTGATCAAACCCGTGCTGGAATTCAGCGTGACGCCCGAGGGCAGCGTTCCGCTAACAAGGGTGAACACCACCCCTGTACCTGTTCCACCACTGGCCACCAGTTGTGTCGAATACGGGAACCCGACCGTCCCACCAGGGATACTGGCAGGCAACAGCGTGACCTGGGCCTGCGCCATCGCAGCCATCCCCAGACTCAGTGCTGCAAGCACTGTGAAAAGACGGTTTCCGGCAATAGCCTTCAAAAACGGATTCAGACGGAAGAAACGGTGGATCATAGTTCCCCTGAGCTGTGGGCGGCACAGCTGGTTGAGCAAGAGTCGAACAGAAGTTGTGTGGAGGCGAAAAGCAACGTTCCGGTGAGCAACCGGATTACGAGGAGCAGCGGAGCATAACGGCCCCGGAATGTCGGTGCGAAACTCATCAGACGGCGGATAGTGGCGGTCGGCATCGAAATGTTGCCCGGCACCCCGGCCCGGATCTTCGGACCGACAGCACCGTTTTCGCTAGTGAATTTTCACACGTCGTCACTATGGGCATCATCTAAATCTACTACACGGAATCGCTCATTCCCGTCAGATTCGGGTGAAGTCAGGTTACAGGACTCCCGCATGGTACTTCCGCGCTCCATCCGGTTCGTCGTAAACTATCTGCGTGCTTCAGCGCGTATTGTTGCTTCTGCTTCTCGCATCCTCATCGGCTGCTCTGGCCACCGATTCGACGGACCCGGCAAAAGAACTTAGTTTCCTCGGAACACGCGCCGGCTATTGGGCTTTTCAACCCCCATTACGTCCGGCAACCCCCACCTCAATCGATACCTTTATCCGCAGCGCGCTGAAAGCGAAAAACCTCCAGCCCTCCGCACCCCTGAGCCGCGCACAACTCATTCGCCGCGCCACCCTCGATATCACAGGACTTCCCCCAACCCCCGCGGAAGTCACCAACTTTCTGAACGACCGCTCCCCCAACGCTTACGAAAAGCTGGTCGATCGCCTGATGGCCTCCCCAGCCTATGGCGAACGCTGGGCCCTCAAGTGGCTCGATATCGTCCGTTACGCCGACACCAACGGTTTCGAGCTTGACAAGGAGCGGACGCACTCCTGGCGCTACCGCGACTACGTCATCAACGCCTTCAACACCAACAAGCCCTACGATCGTTTCATCCGCGAACAACTCGCGGGCGACGAAATCTCCCCTGCTTCACCCGAAGCCCTCATCGCCACCGGCTACCTCCGTGCGGGTTCCGAACACCTCGTCTCCGGCAACATCGACCCCGACGTCAGCCGTCAGGAAGTCCTCACCGAAATCGCCACCAACGTCGGGCAGACCTTCCTCGGCCTGACCGTCAACTGCGCCCGCTGCCACAATCACAAGTTCGACCCTATCCTCCAGGCAGATTTCTACCGTCTCCAGGCCGTCTTCGGGGCCGCCAAAGGCAAAGATGTCGAAATTGCTCAGCCCAGCGAAAAGGCGGAATGGCAGGCCGCCGATCAGGCATACCAGTCGCGCCTGAAGCCCATCCAGGATGCCCTCAAAAGTCTCGCCGACCCGTACAAGGTGAAACTCGAACAGGAAGGCCTCGCCAAACTTGAGCCCGAAATGAGAGAAGCCTGGCTCACCCCCAAAGACAAACGTACCCCCAAACAGAAGACTCTCGCCGCCGACGCCAAAAGCCAGATCGAACCCACCTGGGACCTCATCGTCGCCGCCATGTCCCCCGAAGACCTCGCTTCCCGCGCCGATCTCCGCGTCCGCCTGCACCAACTCGAAGACACCGCCCCGGACCCCCTCGCCACCGCCTATGCGTATGTCAACGCCGGAGAACCCGCCCCGCAGGCCCACATCCTCCGCATGGGTGATCCCAAAGATCCCCTCGAATCGGTGGACCCTGCCGCTCCTCGCATCGTCCGTGCGAACGCCAAAATCCCAACCGCCGATACTGGACGCCGCACTGCCTTCGTCGACTGGCTGGTCTCCAAAGACAATCCCCTGACCGCCCGTGTCATGGTCAACCGCATGTGGCAACTCCGCATGGGTGTCGGCCTCGTCAAAACGCCCAATGACTTCGGCGTGATGGGCGGCCACCCCTCCAACCAGGCCTTGCTGGACTTCCTCGCTGTCTCCTTCATGGATAGCGGCTGGGATATCAAGTCCCTCGACCGCCAGATCCTGCTCTCCGCCACCTACCGCCAGTCCGCCACGCCCAACCCGGCCGGAGAAAAGGCCGACCCCGAAAATCGCCTCCTGTGGCGCATGAACCGCAAACGCCTCGACGCCGAAACCCTCCGCGACTCCGTTCTCAGCGCCGCCGGAACCCTGAACCCACAGCTTGGCGGACGCCCCGTCCGCATCCCCATCGAACCGGAAGTCTACGACCTCATCTTCACCGAATACGAACGCGATGGCCTTTGGCCCGTCAGCCCCGATAAATCTGTGCAGAACCGCCGCGGCATCTACCTTCTCAACAAACGCGGCGTCCGCCTCCCGCTCTTCTCCGCCTTCGACCAGCCCGACGCCATCACCTCCTGCCCGGTCCGCCCCGTCAGTACCCACGCCCTCCAGGCCTTGTCGCTCTTTAACAGTGACTTCATGCAGGAACAGTCCACCGCGTTCGCCAGTCTTCTCGACGCCCAATGCAAAGTGGGCGACCAGACCTGCCGCGTCCAGACAGCCTGGAACCGAACCCTCTCCCGCTCCGCTTCACCCAAAGAACTAAACCTGGCGCTGAAATTCCTCAAAGACGGCGGCACCCTGCAGGAAATGTCCCTTGCCCTCCTCAACAGAAACGAGTTCGTTTATGTCCCCTAACCATTTCGGTAAGGCCGTCACCCGCCGCGATGTTCTCGCCCGAGCCGCCCACGGGTTCGGCTCCATCGCCCTCGCCTCGCTGCTCCCCGATTCAATGCACGCCGCCGCACGCGTCAATCCCCTCGCCGCCAAACCCTCGCACTTCCCGGCCAAAGCCAAATCCGTCATTTTCCTGTTCATGGTCGGTGGCCCCAGCCACATCGACACCTTCGACCCCAAACCAGCCCTCGCGAAATACAACGGCCAGCCTCTCCCGCCCAGCTACGGCACTATCGTCAGCCAGTTCACCAAAGGCGACACCCCTCTCCTCGCCTCCCCCTGGAAGTTCGCGAAGCACGGCCAGAGCGGCATGGACGTTTCCACCCTCTTCCCCCATATCGCCAAACACGTCGACGACCTCTGCTTTGTCCGCTCGTTCTACACCGACAGCACCGTCCATGCCCCCGCCATGTACCAGGTCAACACCGGTCGCATTCTGATGGGCTACCCGTCTATGGGTTCGTGGATCACCTATGGGCTCGGCAGCGAGAGCGATAATCTTCCGGCCTACGTCGTCATGCCCCAGCCGGAAGGCACGCCTGAAGGGGGCACGCCCTGCTGGGGCGCGGGCTTCCTCCCCGCCGTCTACCAGGGAACCGTGTTCCGGCCCGGGGCCAGCCCGATCCTCAATCTCAATCCGCCCAAAGGTGTCACCCCGCAGCGCCAGCGCCGTACCCTCGATTTCCTGCAGAGCATGAACGAACTCGACACGCTCGACACCGACACCGAGATGGCCGCCCGCATCAGTTCCTACGAACTGGCCTTCCGCATGCAGAGCCATGCGCCCGAAGCAGTGGACTTGTCCAAAGAAACCGAAGCCACTAAAGCGCTTTACGGCATCGACCAGAAGCGGACCAATGAATTCGGCACCCGCTGTCTTCTCGCCCGCCGCCTGGTTGAACGCGGCACACGCTTTGTGCAGCTCTATTCCGGTGGAGGTCCCGTCTCCGTCCAGTGGGACGCCCACTCTAACCTCGTCGAGAACCACGAAAAGATGTGCGGCATGACCGACCAACCCGTCGCCGGTCTCCTTGCCGACCTGAAGCAACGAGGCCTCCTCGATTCAACCCTCGTCATCTGGGGCAGCGAATTCGGACGCCTCCCCATGTCACAGGGCGGCAACGGTCGCGACCACAATCCCCACGGCTTCACCATGTGGATGGCCGGTGCGGGTGTGAAGCCTGGTACTGTAGTGGGCCAGACCGACGAACTCGGCTTAAAAGGCGAAGGAGCCCGCTATCCCATGCGCGACTTCCACGCCACCATCCTCCACCTCTTAGGCATGGACCAAAACCGCCTCTGGTTCCTCCACAACGGCCGCAACGAAAAACTAACTGACTTTGGCGGCAACGTGATTAAAGAGGTTCTCGCCTGAGTCACGGCGTCGGGTACACGCCCAGCAGGATACCCGTCGCCCCAGGTGTAAAGCTCAGGAACACCAACCCCATACTGGTCTCGCGAACATAGCCTCGGGTTGTTGTGACGAGTGATTTCTCGGCCAGTCCTGCGGGGGTGGTCTCTGTGAGCGTTCTCGCCGATTTCACAAATACATTGTTGTCGTCAGGGTGCTTACCAGACTTGACATCTCGAATGATCTGACGGGTTGCCTTCTCGTCATCGCCTTTTCTCGTCTCGAAGCCACCGAGTTCGACTGCCGAATCCGAAATCACCATATATGTTGCAACTGGTTCCAGCGTGCCGATATCCATTCCGAAAATGATCACCATCCCTGCACCTGCGACGCCGACAGGCCGGGGGCGCCCCGACGGCCGTACCCCCGTGCGGAACGCCGTCAGCGCTCGGCAAACAAAGTCTTTTGATTTCGGTCCGCAGTTTTGCCGCTTCTCCGCCATTCCGATTTCGTCCTCTGTAATATCGGCAACCGGAAGCGCAGAGGTTTGGGCCAGTGGTTTCGCCGTCAACGACCCGACGATGCTTGTGAGGGACTCCGCCGCCGTCGCACCAGCGCCACTGTTATCAGGCGCTGAATAGTGAAGCTCAATCCAGCGGCCCTCGAACAGCATCTCGACGTAATAATCCCGTCGCCCCATTTCCCCAGGAAGGGTGAACAGGCACGCCGGCTTCCCGGCAAATTGTTCCCGCACCAGCATCTTCACCGGGGCTTTACTGCTGTAACTTTTCACGGCGCCGCTGCACAGCGAATTCAGGTCCGATGTGTTCGGGGGCAGATCATCTACCTGCAGCGAAAGGGCGCGTCCGCCGCTTGCACTGAAGAGCCCCAGTCGCTCATAGTTGCCACGGAGTACGGCCGCGCCCTGGGCCTGGCTCCAGCCCGTCAGGTCGGCCATAACCTCCAGGGTGCTGCCGCGCATCGTCGTCAGTTCGGCTGCGGACAATTGGGCAAGTGAAAGGAGGAATGCGAGGGGCCATCTCATCGCTGAGAATCGTAGCACGTAGTTCGTCGATCACATGTTTACCATTCTGGTGATCGATTTCGCCGCGGAAATCCGTTCTTGGTGGCATATGCGACTTATTCTCGGGGGATACCTCCTCAAGCGCCACACCACTCTGTTGCTGCTCGCAGCAGCCATCGCCCCTGGCCTCACCGCCGGGAGGCTGATCGACAGTAATACCGGTCTGGCCAATCCTGCCTTCACTGTCACCTTCGCGGAGGTCTCGCTGGCCCCGGATACTCCCCTGACAAATCAATTTGTTGCACAGGGCCTTACCTTCAGCAACCTGTACTTCAATAACGACTACACCTTCGGTTTGTCCATCGCCGCCCCCGGCGCGGCAAACTTCGATGCCAATCTCGATATCTACAATCCGTATTCCATCTATTTCTCCACGCCGCAAACCGAAGTCGCTTTCGGCCTGGTCACCAATGTCGGCGACGTCACCACCATCACCGCGCGGCTCGGCGGCAACGACATTGATAGCTTCTCCTTTTCGACAAACTTCACAGGCCACTTTTTCGGTTTCACCGGTCTGTCAGGCTTTGATGAAATCCTCTTCAGTACAGCCGGTTCCGGAGGAGGTAATGCCATCCTCGACACCATTCAGATCGGAACCCCCGAACCCTCCTCTGCCGCCACCGGAACCCTCGGCCTGGCAATCCTCCTGCTCCTCGTGTCCCGGCGTCGCCTGCTAATCTGAGGACTTCCGGACGTTGCCTCCGCTGCCGACTCCCGGGCCTTATCCCACTGGAGACTTCGTCATGAAAACGGTAGCCGCGCTCTTCCTCTTCACCACTACGCTCACCGCCCAAACCTGGAGTCCGCAGGCCGCTGCCAGCTATCTCGACACCCGTATGGAATGGTGGTCCACGTGGTCCTCCTCACAGCGCGACCACCAGACCTTCTGCATCTCCTGCCACACCGTTCTTCCCTACGCCCTCGGTCGCCAGTCACTTCGGACCGCGCTACATGAGTCCGGCGCTTCGCCCCTCGAAACCACCCTCGTCGCCAACCTCACCAAACGAGTTCGCCTCTGGAATGACGTGGAACCCTTCTATCCCGACGCCATGCGCGGAGCAGGGAAGACCCTCGAATCGCGCGGCACCGAAGCCATCCTGAACGCCCTCGCTCTGGTCTCGAACAAAGCTCCTGCCGAAGACACCACGCTCGCTCTCGACAACATGCTCGCTCTGCAGATCGCCACTGGCGACGCGGCCGGTGCCTGGCCCTGGCTCCAGTTCCACAATGCCCCGTGGGAAGGCGATTCCCAATACTTCGGAGCCACCCTCGCCGCTCTCGCCATCGGACGAGCCCCGGCCACCTGGCGCTCACAGCCGAAAGTTAAGACGGCCGTCGTCAGCCTCCGCCGTTATCTCGCCTCGGAACTGGCCGCGCAGACGTTGATGGACCGACTCTTCCTCGTCTGGGCCAACACCATTCGGCCTGATTTGCTCACGCCCGCCGACCAGAAGGCCATCCTCACCGAAGCCCTCGCCAAACAGCAGTCCGATGGTGGCTTCAGCCTCTCCCACTTCATCGGAGCCTGGAGGCGCAAAGACAACACCCCTCTCTTAACCCAAAGCGACGGTTACGCCACAGGCGTCGTGGCTCTTGTCCTGCAACAGACCGGCACGCCCGCCACCGACAAATCACTGAGCCACAGCCTCGCCTGGCTCAACTCCCACCAGGACCCCACCGACGGCCGCTGGCCCGCCTGGTCCGTCAACAAGAATCGCGAACTCAACTCCGATGCCGGTCGCTTCATGAGCGACGCCGCCACAGCCTTCGCGGTCATGGCACTCACTGCGAACAGCAGCTACTGACAGCACTTCGGCAGATGATCCCGCAGAACCTGAATCGCGGACGTCGCCTTGTCAATGAAATTCGTCGCTGCGCTCACCTCATGGTGATGCGGATGGGGTGCCCACAACTCGCTGATCTTCTTATCGATCTCCCGCGCCTGCCGCAAACTCTCGTGCCG
The DNA here is from genome assembly GCA_947467185.1 of Bryobacterales bacterium. Taxonomy (GTDB): domain Bacteria; phylum Acidobacteriota; class Terriglobia; order Bryobacterales; family Bryobacteraceae; genus BOG-234. The sequence goes on along the minus strand of CANIHR010000018.1, from coordinate 5,317 downwards.
GATAGAGTTCTTCTGATACTGATTTGGCAGCGCCGGAGTCGTGATGTGCACAATCGCCGAATAGCGCTTTAATTCCGCCTCCATCGTGGTCCCCACCGATTCAAAAAACGCATTCGGCTTCCCGGGCCAGTACGCCAGACCATCAATCGTTCCCCGGTCACAAACCACCATCCCGGCCTCCGGATTCTTCCGCGCCAGTTCCTCCATCTCCCGCTGAATTCGGAAGATCGCCCTCTGCGACGCCTGCATCCCCGCCAGCCCCGGAACTCTCGGGAAACCGCCCCCGAACACAACACTCGCAGCCTCCGGAACAAACACCACATGCCGGCACAGATACAGCCGCGCCAGTTCCAGAATGGCCGATTTCCCGCCGCCCGGACCTCCCGTCAAAACCACCAGCTTTGCCCGATGCCGCAGCTTTTCACAACCGCACGAATGTGTCCCAACAGGAAGCGATTCCATCACCCACGATCATAGAAGATCGCCCTCCCGCTCACCCCTTTGATATCCTGCGACGTTCCCCTCTTGCCGGGAACACACTGCCTCGCAGAAAGGGTATCCCGCATGTCAACTCGCAACAAAATCCACCTTCGCGAAGACCAGCTTCCCGAAGCCTGGTACAACATCCTCCCGCACCTGCCCAACCAGCCCGCGCCCGCCCTCAACCCGCAAACGCTCCAGCCCGTGGGCCCCGCCGACCTCGAGCCAATCTTCCCCCTCGAAGTCATCCGCCAGGAGTACAGCCCCGATGTTTGGGTCCCCATTCCCGAACCCGTCCGCGAGGTCTACAAGCTCTGGCGTCCCACGCCGCTCTTCCGCGCCCGCGGTCTCGAAAAGGCCCTCGATACCCCCGCCGCCATTTACTACAAGTACGAAGGCGGCAGCCCCTCCGGCTCCCACAAACCCAATACCGCCGTCCCCCAGGCTTACTACAACCAGCAGCAGGGCGTAAAACGCATCACCACCGAGACCGGGGCAGGGCAGTGGGGTTGCGCTCTCGCCTTCGCCTCACAGCACTTCGGCCTCACCTGCGAGATCTACATGGTGAAGGTCTCTTACGAACAGAAGCCTTACCGCCGCGTCCTCATGAACACCTGGGGAGCCGACGTCTACCCGTCACCCTCCAACCGCACCGAGTCTGGTCGCCGCATCCTCGCCGCCGACCCCGATTGCGCCGGCTCCCTCGGCATCGCCATCTCCGAAGCCGTCGAACTCGCCGCGCAGAGTCCCGACACGAAATACTCTCTCGGCTCCGTCCTCAACCACGTGCTCATGCACCAGACCGTCATCGGTCAGGAATGCATCAAACAACTCGACGAAGAGAACATCATCCCCGACATCGTCATCGCCCCGTTCGGCGGTGGCTCCAATTTCGCAGGCATCTCCTTCCCCTTCCTCCACATGAACCTCACGAAGGGCACCAACATCCGGTGCATCGCCGCCGAACCCACCTCCTGCCCCAAGCTCACCCGTGGCGTCTTCCGCTACGACTTCGGCGACACCGCCGGTTTCACGCCCCTTCTCCCCATGTATACGCTCGGCCACGACTTCGTGCCCGCACGTATCCATGCCGGAGGTCTCCGCTATCACGGTGCCGGAGCCATTGTCAGCCAGCTTCTGAAAGACAAACTCATCGAAGCTCAGGCTGTTGACCAGATCAGCGCCTTTGAGTCGGGCGTTCTCTTCGCCCGCACCGAAGGCATCATCCCCGCGCCCGAAGCCAACCACGGCATCGCCGTCGCGATCTCCGAAGCCAAAAAGGCAAAAGAGGAAGGCCGTAAAAAGACCATCCTCTTCAACCTCTGCGGCCACGGCCACTTCGACATGAGTTCCTACGAGGCCTACTTCTCGGGCAAGCTGGAATCCCACGAGCTCTCGCAGGCCGAAATCGACGAGGCAATCGGCAAACTCCACACCCCCGAAGTCCCCGCCCAATAGGAAAAACGGGAGGGCCACGCACCATAGGCCCTCCCGCAAATTGTTATACTGCCGCAATGTCCCCCGTGCCGCGCAAGGTTGTTGCCACCCTGCTCGGGGCCATCGCCTACACCGCCACCCTCTGGCGCTTCCTCTCATACACCGAACGCAACCGCCTTCCGATCACCACGTACCAGACCTTCGCCCTCGCCCTCTTCGCCATCGGTTTCGCCGTCGCCCTCGGGGCAGGGAAGTCTCGCTACCGAACTGCCGCCTGCGCCATCCTCGGTGCTTTCCTCGTCCACGCCACGGTCATCGCCCTCGACTGGCGTCTCGATCCCACCGACCACAACCTCTTCCCCTTCGAATTCCTGATCCTCGCCTTCGCCGCCACGCCCGTATTTCTCGGAGCCGCCCTGGCCCACTTCGGCGACAGCGCCCGTAAGCGGCTTCAGTAAGCGCCCGCGGCGGTTTTCGGAAGTAAGCGTTAATTCCAATCCAAAGGCGGGTCCCGCCTCCCCTGCTGATAAACTCCAGGTTCATTCACAAACGGAGGTTCCTCCAGTGCCTTTTTACCGGAGACTTGGGGCATTCGCTTCCCTCATCGCCGTTTCGTTGCTGCTTGGTTCCGCCCCGGCATACGCGCAATCTGCCGCCGCCGGAGCTCTCGAAGGCACTGTCAAAGACGCCTCGGGTCAACCCGTCGCCGACGTCACCGTCAGCCTCCGCAACGTCGCCACCGATGAGAAGCGCACCGCCCGCGCAGACGCAGCAGGTTCATTTCACTTCTCCCTCGTCCCCACCGGGACTTACGAGATCGAATTCCGCCACGAAGGCTTCAAAACCTCGCGCATGGTCGATCTCGCCATCAATGCCAGCGAGGTCCCGTCCCTCGACGCCACTCTCGACCTCGGTGATTTCGCCACCACGGGCCCCTGTACCTGCACGCTCCGAGCCTCTGCCCCCTCAACAGGCACCCTGGTCGACGAAAAGACCATCACCGCCGTCCCCCTGAACACCCGCAACTTCACGCAGGTCCTGTCCATGTCCTCCGGTTCCGCCGCCAGCGTCAGTAACGCCGGAGCCCTCGGTCGCGGCAACGCCAGCGTCAACGTCAACGGCAACACCACTGCGGGCGGCTACACCATCGACGGAGCCTGGGCCCCCTCCACCGTCCCCAACCCCGACGCCATCTCCGAATTCAAGATCCAGACCTCCCAGAACGACGCCATGTTTGGAGCCCTCGCTCCGTCCACCAACCTCATGACCAAACGCGGCGAGAACGCCTTCCACGGCAGCCTCTGGGAATTCAACCGCAACGACATTTTCAACGCCAACGCCTTTTTCTCCAACTCCACCGGCCAGCGCAAACCCAACCTCAAACAGAATCAGTTCGGCGCAGCCGTTGGCGGCCCCGTCAAGCACAACAAACTGTTCTTCTTCGGCTCCTGGCAGGGCACCAAACAGGTCAATGGCCTCGACCCCACCTCCGTCTCCAACCTCATCCTCCCCGGCCTCACCGACGACCGCTCCGCAGCCACCCTCTCCCGCCAGTTCTGCCCCGGTCTCCAGAAGGCCGGCGACGCCCGCTTCCAGACCTTCGCCGGTGGTCGCCAGCTTGACTGCGCTGGTGCCACCACCTCCACCACCGCCCCCATCAACCCCGTCGCCCTCCAGCTCCTGCAGATGAAAGGCGCTGACGGCAAATACCTCATCCCCACGCCCCAAACCATCCTCACCAGCGGAGCCAATGCGGGCCTCGGCTTCTCCGCCTACTCGCTCCCGTCCACGTACGACGAACACCACTTCGTCGGCAACGGCGACTACATCCTCTCCCCGAAACACACTATCTCCGCCCGCACCTTCGCCGCCACCATCAACCAGCTCCGCACCTTTGGCTCCCCCAACGGCTACCCCGGCGCCCCCATGACGCCCGGCTTCGGCTCCGCCCAGACCCTCGACGCGGTGGACCTCGCCCTCTCCGGCCGTGCCACGTCCCAGCTCTCTGCCACCATCGTCAACGAAGCCGCCATCGCTTATACCCGGAATAAATCCGACACCTTCGGCGTCGAAACTCCCGCAGCGTCCTCCGTCGGTATGACTGCCGTGGACCCCCTCTTCCCGCAGGCCCCCGAAATCACCGTCCTCGGCCCCCAGGGTTCCTTCCGTCTGTTCGGCACCGCGCCCAACGACAACCACTTCTCCACCCGCACCTTCTCCGCCGCCGACAACGTCTCCTTCGTCTTCGGCAAGCACCGCCTCCGCACCGGCGGTTACTTCCTGAATCAGTTCAACGGACGCGCCGACACCGGCGGAGCCCGCGGCCGCATCACCTTCCAGACCTTCGAAGATTTCCTCGTCGGCCTCAGCGCCGCCGGCAACCTCAGCCCCACCAACCGTTCCAACATCCAGACCGTCCAGGCCAGTGAAGGTGTCGGACCCTTCGGCGACATCGTCTATCGCTACCGCCGCTACTACGGTGCGGCCTTCGTGCAGGACGACTACAAGCTCACCCCGCATTTCACAGTGAACCTCGGCCTCCGCTGGGAATACGTCGGCCCCTCGCTCGATGAAGCCGGCACCATTGGCAATATGTCCCTCGCCGCGCTGAAACAAACTCCGATCCCGCCTGCCGGAGGCACTCTCGAAGGCAACACCGTCGCTGCCAATTACAACCCCGCTCTCATCAACCCGTATACCGGCAAAGCCTTCGGCGCACCCCCGATGGGCGTCACCGTCCGCAGTTCGAACAGCTTCTACGAAAACGGCGCGCCCCTCGACAAATTCGCCCCCCGCGTCGGCTTCGCCTGGCAGCCCTTCGGCGGCACCGGCAAGATCGTCATCGGTGGCGCTTACGGCTGGTTTTACCAGGCACCGCTCTTCAGTGGTAACGCCGCCAACGCGCCCCTGTTCACTTCCGCCCCCTTCGCCCAGGGCTTCACCAACTCTGACTCTTCCAACAACCTCTCCACCTTTGCGAAGCCCTTCCCCACCACCACCCTTGGCTACGTCCCCCGCACCCTCACCTCGCAGCTGTCTGACCGCATTGCCGGCCCCGAATACCTGGTCCCCCGCCTGCAGCAGTGGAACTTCACCATCAAGACCCAGCTCGGTCACCAGCTCTCACTCGACCTCGGTTACGTCGGCTCCTACGGCAGCCAGCTCCAGCTTTCCCGCGGCTTAAACCAGCCCCTGCTCGCGTCGCCCACCCAGCCCCTCAACTGCGGCTACGATGGCGACTCCGCCCACTGCATCACCACCAACACCGCAGCCAACGCCTCCCGGCGCGTGCCCATCCTCGGCGAGACGCCCACAGCTCTGCTCGCCAGCGAATTCACCGGAGCCTCCTGGTACCACTCCATGCAGACCACGCTCCGCAAACAGCTCTCGCATGGCCTCA
>CANIHR010000017.1 GCA_947467185.1 Bryobacterales bacterium | reverse complement strand
GACGTTCGACGAAGGCCTGGCCACCACGGTTTTCGAAGTAGTGGTTGGCTCCCATCATGTTGAGGAAGTAGATGTCAGGAAAGCCATCGTTATTGAGATCGGCGACGGAGACATCACCGCACCAGCCGCGCGGCTTCAGACCTGTGGCGGCGGTGACGTCGCGAAACCTTCCGCCGCCGAGATTGCGGTAGAGGACCGGGTATTCGAAACGCTCGGAGTACATGTGGCCGGAGAACGCGTCGGGGAACCCTACATACTGGCCCTGAGCGCCTTTGGTTTCGGAGGTGTATTTGCCAACGTTACAGACGAGCAGGTCGGGCAGGCCGTCGCGGTTGTAGTCAAAAAAAACGCTGCCGGAGGAGTGGGCCACCTGGCCGACGCCGGCGCGTTGCGTGATATCGCGGAAGACGCCGTGACCGTCGTTTTCCAGCAGGACATTGCCGCCGCGGACAGTGGTGATGAAGAGATCGGGGTCGCCGTCATTATCGATGTCGGCGAAGAAGGCTCCCACGGAAATTCGGCCTTTGACGGCGGCGCCGGAGCTATCGGTGATGTTGCGGAATTTACCGCCGCCGAGATTCTTCCAGAGTTCGTTGCCGCCGGTCTGATTGACGAAGTAGATGTCGGAAAGACCATCGCCATCCACATCGGCGGCGGCGATGCCGGTTCCGTGATCGTAGTGGACGGCCTTGTAGTTCAGCCCTGCATCATCCACGATGTGGGGGACGAAGGTGATGCCGCTTTCGACGATGCGGTCGGTGAAGTGGAAGTCATGTTCCACTTCGAACTGCGCGGCGGTCTGCTGCTGGGCCTGCGCGCGGACGCGAAGAGTCTCGACGCCTCCGTCGCGAGCCGGATAACGGACTTCCGGGGGCGACTGGAACGCACCGCTGCGATTCCGCGCGGGCGCGGTGACAAGCAACAGCGCCAGGACCGCGGAGCGAAGCTTCATTTACTTGAGATTGTAGTAAGTGTAGGTGTACGCCCAGGTAAACTCTTTGCCGGGATCGGCCTTGATTTCGATAAACGGTTCCACCGCCATTACGGGGCGGATGGACCAGACAGTAGCGTTCGTCAGCGGACGGTCGCCCTGGATGCGGATACCGGTGCCGGTCTTCTTGTTCTCAATACGGAAGTCGTACTGGGAGGCGTCGGGGCCAAAGCCCTGCAGGCCGCCGGAAGCGCGTTCCTGACCTTCGAGCGTTTTGGCATAGACGAATTCGTGGCCGGAGACAGTGGCGAACTTCGCGTCGGGCGGACGGGTGGACTTGATTTCCCAGGGCACCGTGACGGTGATGTCGCCGGTGGGTTCGCCGTCGAACACGGTGAAGTTGTGGTCGTAGAGGGTGGAGAGAATGGGTTGGGCGCCGGTATTTTTCAGGCGGTGTTCGATGATCAACTGGGGCTTATCGGGCGCGACACGAATGATCTTCGTGTAGGAATAGCCATAGCCGGAGCTTTTGTCGAGGAGGTCGTGCGTGATTTCGACGGAGGTGGGGGAGCGCTTCACGCTCCATTTGCCATGATCGACGATCTTAAAGACTTTGGCGAAGGCGTACTGGTTGTCGGCTGTCTTTTCGAGGGAGCCAACGCCGATCTTCACGAAGGTTTCGCCCGGTTTGGCGGTGGCGAAGCCGAGGGGCGTCTGAAATTCCTCCACGGGGCCTACCGCAGCCGTGTTCACGGCGGCCACAACGCCATCTTCCTTGTACCCAACGTCGCGGGTTTCCGGATCTACCCTCTTGAACCATTGACCGTAGAACTTGTGGCCACCAGCCTCGACCAGACCGATCATGCCACTCCAGTCGAACCGGGCTCCCTGGTAGAAGCCTTTCTCTACATCCGGCAGATATAGGTTCACCTTAATCTGTTTGCTGGAGATCACCGCAGATGGTGGCTCGGCAGCCTGGCCACAGAGGGCGACGGCGGCGAACAGGAGAGGAAGGCGAAGACGCATGGGATTGATGCTATCAGGGCCTGTTAAACAGGTCAAGGTTTGTAGTAGATTTATAGGCACTCCGCCAGCCAAAGGTAGAATGTAAGAAAATGTCAACCCCTGATCCGACCAGAAGCAGCCTTTCCGATACGGTCGCGCGGCATATGGTGACGTACATCCGGGAGAATAGACTGCGCTCCGGAGACGAGGTCCCGTCGGAACTGAGCGTGAGTTCGGAGTTGGGCATCAGCCGGGGTATTGTTCGCGAAGCGTACCGAGGTCTGCGGATGGCGGGAATCCTCGAAATCAGCAACGGCCGACCACCACGGGTGGGCAGCATTAATGAGGGTGTGCTTGAGCACCTGCTGGAACACGCGATCTCGACCGAGCAAGCAACCACGGAACAGGCATTGCATTTGCGCGCGGCGATTGAGGTACGTGCGGCGGAACTGGCGGCAGAAAACAGACTACCGACGCACGCGGCCGCCCTGCAGCATGAGGCTGCGATCATGCGGGCGAATATTGCGCGTCAGGATCTTTTCGCCGAGGCCGATGCGCGGTTTCACGAGACCATTGGCCAGGCTACGGGGAATCCACTGTTCGGCCTGATTGGCAGCGCGCTTCGTGGGGCATTGAAGACGACGATTCGGGTGGGGTTGAAGAACCGCGTGGTGCAGTCGGAACTGGACCAGGTGGCGGTGACGCACCAGCGAATTGCGGATGCGATTTCCGATGGCGACGCTGTGCAGGCCCGGGAGTATATGGTGATCCACTTCCGCGAGGCGCTGCGGTCGTTTAACCGGACCCAGGGGGCCCAGGCTATCAACACCGCGCGCAAAACGCAGAAAAATTAGGGCTCGCGGACTTTCAGGAACTGGTCGGCGCGGACGTTGTTCAGCGTCTGGACCTGGCCGCCGGGCCACTGAATCTCGACAGTTTTGATTTCGGCTTCGGAGCCGAGCCCGAAGTGGACGCGCTTTTCCGAAGAAGACAGCAGGCCGATCGAGATTGCCACATGGTTGATCAGTGTGCGGCCGGACGCGGTAGTCACCTTCACGTTCGCGCCGACGGCGTCGCGGCTGGCTTTGGTGCCGGTCAGTTCGAGGCTCAACCAGTGACGGCCTTTATTACCGGCGTTCATGAGGATGCGGGGGCGTTCATTCAGGCCGGTAACGACGATGTCGAGAGAACCGTCGTTATTGAGATCGCCAAACGAGGCTCCGCGGTGGTAGCCGAGTCGCGTGAAGGCGGAGCCCATGCGGGGCGAGGCATCGGAGAACGTCTTGCCACCCTCGTTGCGGAACATGGTGTCGGCCTGTTTTGCGTTGTCGCCGAGGTAATCGACGTCCCCGTTGGCGGAGTAGATGTCCTTCCAGCCGTCGTTGTCGTAGTCGATGAAGCCGGCGCTCCAGCCACCGAAGCGATATGAGAGTCGTCCCAGTGCGGCGGCGGGACTCACGTAGCGGAAAGCCTTACCTGCTTCGTTCCGGAAGAGCGCGAAGACCTGGCTGGGCAGGTTGTTGTAGAAGAAGTCGGGGAAGCCGTCGTTGTCGTAGTCTTTAGCGTCGGAACCCATGCCGTTCACGGTGACACCATCGTCGTTATAGGCGACGCCGAACGGGACGCCGAGTTCGCGAAACTTGCCGCCACCCTGGTTCATAAAGAGGAAGTTGCGTTCGGTGTCGTTGACGACGAAGACGTCAGGTCGGCCGTCGCGGTCCACGTCAGCTATGGAGATGCCCATGCCTTTGCCGCGAGCTTCCGAGAGTCCGGCGGCGGCCGTGATGTCCTCGAACTTGCCGTTTCCGAGGTTGCGGTAGAGGCGGTCGGGCACGCTGATGTAGCGGGTGGGGCTGCAGTAGATTTCCCGTTTTTGAGCATCGACGCAGCGGAAATCAGCGGCGGGGGTCCATTTGGTGTAGTCGGAGACGAGGAGGTCGGGGAGACTATCCCCGTCGTAATCGAACCACGCGGCATCGACGCTGATGGTGTCCTGCGGTTTGCCGAGGCCCGCGCCGGGCGTGACGTCGGTGAAGGTGCCGTTGTGGTTGTTGTGGAGGAGTTTGTTTTCGCCGAGATTGCAGATGAAGAGGTCGGCGAAACCGTCGTTGTCGTAGTCACCAACTGCGACGCCGAGGCTGTAGCCCATGTCTTTGCCGAGGAGGCCGGCGGCGGCGGTCTGGTCGTCAAAGGTGCCGTCGTGCCGGTTGTGGAGGAGGCAGTTGTTGAAGGCCGCGGGGCGCTGCATGGAGGGAAGTTCGGAGCCGTTGGTGAAGAAGATATCCTGCCAGCCGTCGTTATCGAAATCGAAGATGGCGACTCCGCCGCACATGGGTTGCGGGAAGTACTTGCGGTCGCGGAAGTCGTTGCGGGTTACGTAGTCGAACCGGACGCGGAGGGCGATATCTGTGAATTGGGAGGGGACCGGAGCGGTGGGCTTGGGAGGCTGGCTGGCGGCGTTGAAGGCGAGGAGGAGGGCGACGGTGACGAGGAGGAGCAAGCCTGCGCGGAAGCGATACTGTTGACCCGGGTTTCGCACCGTGGCCATCATATCGTGCCGAATGAAGAGTTGGGCATAGGTGTCGGAGGACTCGCACACACGAGTCGTTTCGCGTACACTGGAAATATATGGGACTCCGAAATCTCACCTTCAGCGCCGATCCGGAGGTCATTGAGCGCGCGCGACGGAAAGCGGAATCACGCAAGACGACCCTCAACAGCGAATTCCGGATCTGGCTGGCAAAATACTCCGACGAGACGACTCCGACGCGGGCTGACATTGAGAAACTGCTGGACCGGATGCCGTATTTCGAGGCGGGTCCCCGACCAAGCCGCGAAGAACTCAATGAACGATAGATTTCTGCTGGATTCCAACGTCCTGATTTACGCGGTGGACCGAAGGGACCCGCGAAAACACGAGATCGCCTTGTCTCTGGTTCTGGACGCCCGAGCCAAGGGTACTGGCATGGTCAGCTTCCAGGTGGTTCATGAATGGCTGAACTTTCTTTTGCGCAAGGCGGCGACACCGTTTACACCTAACGATGCGGCGACTTTGTATGCGGAACTTGTGGAGCCGCTGGCAAGGGTAGAATCGAGTCGAAGCCTACTCGAAACCGCGCTTTCGATCCATGCCGTCGAGAAACTGTCGTGGTGGGATTCGCTGATAGTGAGCGCAGCAACGGATGGGCAATGTGCCCGCCTGCTAACCGAAGATCTGCAACACGGCCAAACTATCCGCGGCGTGCGCATCGAAAACCCATTCCGCTAACTGTACGATATGCACCCGGGGCTGTTTACGCTGCGTCAGAGACCGGCTGCCAGAGTTCGATCTTGTTGCCGTCGGAGTCGTAGATCCAGGCGAAGCGGCCGTAGGATTCGTTCATGCGGTTGGGATCGATCTGGACTCCCTCTTTTTCGAGGCGCTCGAGGAGAGCATCCATGTCGTCCACGATGTAGTTGATCATGAACGGTGATGGACCGGGACCGAAGTAGTCCGTCGCGGCGGGGAAGACACTCCACACGGTGACGTGTTCTTTTTCCGGGGCGTCGTGCTGACGCCAGGGCAGCATCACGCCGTGACCGCTGTCCGCAAGGCCCAGGTGCTTCGAATACCATTCCTTCATTTGGTCGCGATTGGCGGATTTGAAGAAGATGCCGCCGATTCCCAGGATGCGTCCGCTTTGTGGTGATTCCATTTTGGCCCCTTTGGGCTTAGTCTAAGCGAACAGCGCTTTGATCGCCTTACCTTTTCCGTCTTTCGTCACGTAGACGGGGCGCTTTTCCGTAATGAAGGAGTGGGTCGGCGGGATGCCGAGGGTGTGATACATCGTCGCGTGGAGGTCTTCCATAGAGACCGGGTTTTCGAGCGTGATACACGGGCGCTCGTCGGCTGTCTTGCCGTAGACGAAACCTTTTTTCACGCCTCCGCCGAACATGAGGACGGCACCGGCTCCGGTGAAGTGGCGGTGCATGCCGTAGTGGGTCGGCTGCTGCATCACGTCGGGGGTTTGCGAGGACTGGTCCTTCACTTCCTTGCCTACCTTGCCCTCGGTGATGGCGTCGCGGCTGAATTCACTGGCGAGCACGACGAGGGTCCGGTTCAGGAGGCCGCGTTCTTCCAGGTCAAGGATGAGTTGAGCGATGGGCGCGTCGATCCGCTGCTTCATTTCCTGAGCGCGGGAGTGGCCATCCTGGTGGGAATCCCAGTTGACGAAGGGGATGTACTCGGAGGTGACTTCGACGTAGCGCGCGCCGTTTTCGACGAGGCGGCGGGCGAGGAGGCAGCCCTGGCCGAAGCGACTCTGGCCGTAGACGTTGCGGGTGGCTTCCGGCTCCTGCGAAAGGTCGAAGGCTTTGGCCTGCGGTGAGTTCAGAAGGCGGTCCGCATTATCGAGGGAGCGGAGCATGGACTCGCGCTGGAAATCGCCCGCGTATTGATAGACGGGCTGGGCGGCTAGAATGCGCTCGTAGAGATTGCGGCGGGTGCGGAAGCGCTCCTGGCCCAGGTCGGCCGGAGGGCGGACGGCGGAGGCGGCGTCCTGCGGGTTGGTGATCAGGAAGGGACCGTATTCCGTGCCGAGGTAGCCGGCGGTGTGGAAGGACTTGAGGGGCGCGGCTTCGGCGCCGATTTCCAGATTTTGCCCGATGGAGATGAACGGCGGCATGGTGGGCACGCGGGGACCGAGGGTCTTCGCGATGACCGCGCCGAGGTGGGGGATGGCCATGGGCTGCGGCGGCACGTAGCCGGTATGCCAGTGGTACTGGTGGCGGGAGTGGAGGATGAAGCCGAGGTCGGCGGCCTGGAAGGTCTTGATGAGCGTGGCGCGGTCCATCACTTTGGCAACGCGTTCCAGACCCTGGGAGATCTTGATGTTGTCGACGGCAGTGTCGATGGCCGGGAAGGTGCTGAGGACACGGTCGGTGCGGACGCCGGGGGCAAAGGGCGTGTAGCGTTTGGGATCGAAGGTCTCGGTAGCTGCCATACCACCGGCCATCCACAGAACAATGATGGAGTCGGCGGTGGAGGGCAGCATGGGTGTCTGCGCCATGGCGAGTTCGCGACCGGCGAGGGCAGCGAGGGTGCCTGCGGCTGTGACGCCGCTGCTCATGAAGCCGCGGCGGCCGATTTTGGAACTGATCAGTTTTTCTTCGCGCGTCATTTTGGTTACCGTTAGCGGATGTACTGGAATTCAGGGGTCATGAGGACGGACCAGAGGAGGTCGGCCACACCATCGGGGCCAGGGCGGCCGGGACGAGAGGAATCGAGCAGGGCCCGTTCGGAAACGGCTCGCTCGGCGGCATTGGGAGCACGGCCGAGGGCGAACCAGTAGATGTAGTCAACCGCTTCGGGCACGGTTTTCAGGACCGCCGGGGTGGGGCGCGGCGTCGCCGGATTGGGGCTGACGAGGCGGTCCATGGTGGGGTTCTGGTCGAAGACGAAGAAGCGTCCGGTGACGTTTTCGCCCTGGTTGAGGGTGACCTGTTCATAGCCGGTAGCGCCCCGGAAGGTAGTGAAGCCCTTGCCCGCGATGTCGTAGACCAGCACGGAGGAGAGTTTCACTCGCAGCGCATTGCCGGTGGTATCGCCGCCGGCAACCATGACGGTGCCGGTGCCCTCGCGGAGGTCCGAGGGGTTTTCGGGCTGCAGGGAGGACAGCGGGGTGACGGCACCGTTCGCGCCGACGAGTTCGGCGTTGAGCCAGACGGGTTTGGCTCTGTCGGGGGCGGTGGAGAGGGAATCCTGCACGATGAGGTAGAGCTTTTGCGACTTCGCGACGTCGAGGGTGAACGCCGAGGCAGTGATCGGATTCGCACGACCGGCGGGAGCCTGGCGGGAAAGGAGGCTCTTCGGTTCCGCCGGAAGTTCGCCAATCAGTTTGCGTCCACCGCGCCACAGCCAGTGGGTGAGTTGTTCACCATTGACGACTTCGAGGGCCGGGAGCATGGCCGCCTGGGTATCGCGGGTGCCGTAAACCTGGTCGCGAATGGGGCGACCGAGCGCTCGGGTGAGATTACTGGCCGCCAGCCGCCATTCGCGGGTGTAATTACCGGCGGGGATGGCGGTGAAGGGGGGCGGAGGCGGCGCGGGTGTGCCGGTGCGCGGAACGGGAGGCGCGTCGGGTACGGCCTGACCACCGTTGGCTTTGTTGAGCGAGCCATCGAAGGGACGGCCGGAAACCTGCAGCGGCGGCAGAGAAGTGCGGGCAGGGGGGAATTCCAGGCTGCCGGGAGTCACGTGCCAATCGCCGGTGAGGGAAGCAACAGCGTCGGCGAACTGTTCGGCAGTGACGCGGCGGATTTCGGGCCCCTTAAAGACGTACTCCTTCGGCGGGTCGCCCTTTTGGGGAACCGTGGGCAGCTGGTAAGTCCGAGAGGTGATGATCTGCGCGATGAGGTGTTTCAGGTCGTACCCGGAGGAGACAAAGTCGCTGGCGAGCCAGTCGAGGAGCTGGGGATTGAACGGTTCGCCATCCATTTCATCGACATTTTCAACAATTCCCCGCCCCATAAGGCGCTGCCAGATGCGGTTGACGACGGTGCGGGGCATGCGTCCGTTGCGGGTGTCGGTGAAGGTGGCGGCAGCGGCGGCGCGGCGGTCCGCGGCTGAGTATGAGGGCAACTTCGGGCTGAGTTCGGGGTAGAGGAAGGCAGCTTTGGCGAACTGGGGCGTGATGGTGTCGCAGCGGTAAAGCTGCAGTTCTTCTTCGGTGGAGAAGAAGGCTGCGAGCGAATAAGCGTCCCTCAGTTTCCATTTGCTGACGAAGCTGTCGTGGCAGGAGTTGCACTTCAAATTGATGCCAAGGAAGATCTGCGCGGTGTTCTGGGCGGCCTGGAGGGCGGGGGTCTGGCTGGCGCTGACGGTGCCACGCCAGTTGACGCCAATGAGGAAGCCGTCGGGGTCGGACGGGTTGGTGGGGTTCAGCAACTGGTGAATCCACTGGTCGAAGGGCTTGTTGGTTTCGAGCGAGGAATAGATCCAGGGGGAGATGCTCTTGCGCTGCGCGGTTTCGGAGTAGTAGACGACACCTTCGTCGTTGCGAAGGAGGTCGTTCCAGTAAGAGATCCAGTTCTCGGTGTACTTTTTGTTGTCGGCGAGGAGGGTCGCGACCAGCTGCGCGCGCTTATCAGTGGCTTTATCGGCGACGAAGGCCTGGATATCTTTTGGTTCGGGCAGGAGGCCCTGGATGTCGAGATAAGCGCGGCGGGCGAAGACGGCGTCGGTGACTGGCAGGATTTCTTTCAGGCCGTGGCGGACCAGATAAGAGGCTGTGAAGCTGTCGATGGGGTTTGACCAGCCGGGCCAGGCAGCGGCGGGAACGGCTGGTTTGGTCAGAGTGAGAGGGGCCTCCCACTTCGGTTTGGCGGGGGCGGATTTCGGAGTTGGGCGGGCCCCTTCGTCGATCCATTTGCGGATGAGGATGGTCTCGGCTGAAGTCAGAGGCTCGTCGTCCTGAGGCATCCGGGGTTCTACGGCACCGGTGATGCGGCGGAGCAACATGCTCTCGGCACTTTTGCCGGGACGGACTACGGCTCCGTTGCGACCACCGGTCAGTACGTCTTCATAAGTGGCGAGGGACAGGCCGCCCGACCGCTTGGTGGAGTTGTGGCACGCAGCGCATTTGTGAGCAAAGATGGCGCTGACCTGAGTCTTGTAGTCGACGGTCTGAGCCGTGAGAGAGAGCGCGGGAAGCAGCAGGGCGGCGAGTTTCAGGAGACGGGCAGGGGCGGAAGGCATAGTGTTGGAGTCCCGAGTGAAGCGTTACCAGTTTAATCGATTCAGGTAAGGCAACTGACGACAAAACTCCCGCACTGCATCGGGAGGCGCTTCTGGTGGATAATCACGGGAGCGCGTTGTGGCCTTTGATTGAGGGGACGGTACGTCAGCAGCCGGGTGTGACGCGGGGATATCATCTAAAGAGGACACAGAATGAAAGGCATCATACTCGCCGGCGGCACAGGCAGCCGACTCTACCCCCTGACCAAGGTCACCAATAAGCACCTGTTGCCGGTTTACGACCAGCCCATGATCTATTACCCGATCAAGGCGCTGATCGAAGCGGGCATTACCGACATTCTGATCGTTACCGGAGGCAACAACTCCGGCGACTTCCTGCGGCTGCTGGGCAGCGGACGGGAATTCGGCGATATCCACCTGAACTACACGTATCAGGAGGGCGAGGGCGGGATCGCGGCGGCACTGCGACTGGCGGAGCATTTCGCAGCGGGTGGCCAGATCTGCGTGATTCTGGGCGACAACATTATCGATGGCGGCATCCGGGAAGCGGCGGACGCGTTCCGGGCGCAGGAATCGGGCGCGCGGTTGCTGTTGAAGGAAGTTACCGACGCCGAGCGTTTCGGGGTCGCGGAACTCAAAGACGGCAAGATTGTCGGCATCGAAGAGAAGCCGGAAGCACCGAAGTCAAACTACGCGGTAACCGGAATTTACTTCTACGACAACACGGTTTTCGACAAGATCAGCACACTGAAGCCGTCCCGTCGGAATGAGCTGGAGATCACCGACGTGAACAATGCCTACATCGCGGAAGGCAACCTGACGTATTCCTTCCTGACGGGTTGGTGGACGGACGCCGGCACATTTGAATCGTTGGCGCGGGCGAACCGCCTCGCGGCTCAAAACGCGGGTCTGGATCTTTCGGAAATCTAGCGCCTTCAGTTCTGGCGGCTACCGCGCCACTTCGTTGTCGAGCGAGGTAATCAGGCGCACCAGTTCCGGGGCGGTGTCGGTATGAACCGCCGCGAGTTCCCGGTAGCGTTTCTCAATCTCCGGCCACGGCTCGGTATCACGACAGGCTTTTTCCAGGCGCGCGGAAACGCGCGCCATTTGTTTGAGGCCAACGTTAGCGGCGCTTCCTTTGATGGAGTGAGCGGCGAACGAGACTTCTGCGGCGTCCTGTTGGGCAACACCACGCTCAGCCCGTTCCATGAGTGACGGGACCGAGCGCTGAAAGCTGCGAAGCAGATCGGCGGCATCGCCGGGGCCGAAGCCTTCGCTGCGCAGTTCGGCGACGAATGCTGCCAGACCCTCCGGGTCTCCCTGTTCGGGCGCCTGGCTTGTGGTTTTTGTCGCCTGGAGCCATTTGTCCAGCATTTCGATCAGCGCATCCGAACGGACGGGCTTGGCCAGAAAATCATCCATCCCGGCGAGGAGACACCGTTCGCGTTCCCCGCTCATGACATTCGCGGTGAGGGCAATTATGGGAGTGTGGCGGCGGCTGCCTTCGGCACTGCGGATGAGCCGGGTGGCCTCCAGACCATCCATCTCGGGCATCTGGCAATCCATCAGGATCAGATCGTATTGAATCTGTGCGGCACTCTGCACAGCTTCCTTCCCGTTAGCGGCGACATCAACGCGGCAGCCGAGCTTCTGCAGGCGCAGCGACACGACCTTCTGATTGGTGGGATTGTCCTCTACAACGAGGATTCGCGCGCTGATTAACCGTTGCCCCGACGAAGCGGTGTTATCTGTCATCTTTCTCCCTAAAGACAAGACCTCCGCCAAAGCACGTTCCAGTTGAGCCTGGCGGACCGGCTTGACGAGATAAACCTCAATTCCCATTGTCCTCGCCTGGGCCGCTTCAGCGCGGTCCCGGAAAGAAGTGAGCATCATGAGGGGCAGGTCGGGCTGGGGGCTGCGCGTACGAATAGCGGAAGCGAGCATCAGACCGTCCACGCCGGGCATGTGCAGATCGAGGGCGCCCAGGTGATAACGAAGCGAAGGCGGGGCGCTGGCGAGAGCGTCCATCGCCTCCTGGGCGCTGCAAACGGTGTGGACCAGCATGCCGGCGCGCTGCAACTGCCGCTCCAGAACGCGGCGATTGGTTTCGTTATCGTCGACGACGAGAACCCGTTTGCCTTGAAGCGATTCATCGGCGACAGGTTTCGGGATACTCTCGGCAAAACCGAGCGTGACCTCGAACCAGAAGGTCGAACCCTTGCCAGGTTCGCTGAGAACCCCAATGCGACCACCCATCAATTCCACCAACCGGCGGCAGATGGCGAGGCCGAGGCCGGTGCCCCCCGTAGCGCCGGGTGGTGTTGCTTTCGGCCTGCGAGAAGCTCTGGAACAGGCGGGTCTGCGCCTCTTCCGAGATGCCGATGCCGGTGTCGCGAACTTCAAAGCGGAGGCTGGCGCCCGAGCGAACAACCGAGAGCAGACGAACTTCCGCGGTAACCTCGCCGACGTCAGTGAATTTGATGGCGTTGCCGACCAGGTTGAGCAGAATCTGACGCAGACGACCGGCATCGCCAAGCACGCCGTTCGGGACGTCGTCTTCAATGGAGGCACAGATTTCGAGGCCACGGCCATCGGCGACAGGGGCCATCAGTTCGACGGCCTCTTCCACCAGGGAATGGAGATCGAAGGGCGTCAGTTCCAGATCGAGCTTGCCGGCTTCGATCTTCGAGAAATCGAGGATGTCGTTGATGATGGTCATCAGCGCTTCGCCGGAAGCACGGATCATTTCCACGTAGTCGCGCTGTTCGGCCGTGAGCTGAGTTTCGATCAGGAGGCCAGTGGTACCGATGACGCCATTCATCGGGGTGCGGATTTCATGGCTCATGCTGGCCAGAAATTCGGACTTCAGGCGGTTGGCGGAGTCGGCAATGCGGCGGGCTTCCGCGAGGTCGGTATTCATCGCCTGGAGCGCATCCACCATGCGGCGTTTTTCGAGATTACCGGCGAGGGTGGTGAGGAAGAGCAGGGTTCCGGCGAGAAGAAGAATCGACTCAAACGCGGTCCGATAGAAGACGATTTTGACGTGAGCGGAGTGCTGACTGGCGAAGCGGTTGAGTTCGCTCTGCAGTTGGGTCAGGCTGGCCGAAGCCTGACTGAAGGAGTCTTTGCCGAGCGAGAGGTCTTTTTCGAGAGCCTTTTTCCCGTCGTCGACGAGGATCAGGGCGACGATCTCATCGCGGATCCGGAGATATTCTTTCCAGCGGAGGGAGAAGCTGTCGAGGGCGTCGCGGGAAAGGGGGTCGAGAGGCAGGGCGCTGAGCTTCGCTTCGCGGGCTTCGATGGCGCTGTCGGAGGCGCGCGCTTCGTCGATATAGCGAATCTGTTCGTTGGGGTCCGCTGTGGTGAGGGCGTAGACGACGGTGCGGCGGCTTTCCTGGGTGGAGTACTGGAGTTCCCCTCCGATTTGGAGGCCGGTTACACCGACATCATAGACCGCACTGGCTTCGCCCACAGCCGACCAGGAGTCAATGCCGACGCCTATGCCGCCGGCAAGAATTACCAGGCCGATGAAGGGAAGGACGAACCGGGCCCGGGAACGCAGGAACGCGGGAACACTCAGAAATTTCATTGCAGCAGGTAGCCCGCCTCTCCCGGCAATTTGCCGCCGATCTTTAGAACTTTGACATGCTGGACGGCCGCCAGGGAAGAGCTTTCGACCACGCCGATGGCCCCAGGAACGCTCCGTACGAATTTAGTGGCCGCGTCATCCGAGTTTAAGACTTTTTGGATAGGTGCCTGACCGCCCTGAAATTCGATGGAGAGGAGATGGCGTTTGTATTCAATCGGCGTCATCCGGCAGACAATGCGGAGCACAGTACGAAAAACCCGGCTGGCGGCATCGCGTTCGACGAGGACGACCCGTTTACGGTCCGGCCATTCCGTAGTCTCGCCCATCAGGACCCGGCGAAGTTCATTGACCGAAAGGGCATTGACCGGACTGCTTTCATGAACGATGACGGCGAGAGGTGCCGCCGTCTCCGTTTGCGCCATGGTGCGTGGCCCGGCGAGCACGGCAACCAGCAGCACCGACAGACAGACGGCGGACCGCAGAAATTTCAATGTGGTGAGAGATGTCATCGCCGGTTCAGAAGGTAAACGACAACTGCCCGCTGACCACGTTGGCGGCGGGCATCAGATTCTGGGTGAGGCGATCAAAACCGACCTTGAAGGCGGCGTATTCCGAAAAATCGTATCGGAGGCCGGTGGAGACCCGGCGAATCAGGCTGGTGGTCATCAGAATCCGCTGGGCAACGGGGTCGCCGGAAGAGGGATTCAGCATTTCGACACGAACCCACGGACGGAATTCTCCGAAGCGGTACGAAAACTGGGAGTAGCCGCCGGGGATGGCGGTGACGCGCTGGCCGAGTTTCGGAATCTCCTGCGCGTGGCGCATCCAGATGGCTTCGTTGAGGAATTCGACTCGCCCGCGAACGTAAACCACATAGCCGGCGAGGATTTTCTGTGAGATGGACGGGGCGGCGACGGGACTGAGGCGGTCGGTCAGGAAGGAGGCTCCGACCCGCAGGCCAGGGATGGCATCCGGGCGGGAAGAGATGGCGAAATTGAGGGACTTGCCGCGATTGTCGTCGAGGAGGTTCTGCACCGGCTCAGCGCCCGCAATGCGGAAGGAGCGACCGTTGCCGATCTCCGCGACGTAGGCGAGGCGGAGACCACCGGAGGGAATCTGACCAGAGACACTCAGGCCGACATTGTGGGTCGGGAGCGGCCCACCGGCATCTTCGAACGCGAACAGGAGGGGGCGGTCCATCGCTGTCTGCATCCAGCGGGAATGGTGGTAAGTGGTGTTGTAGTAGCCGATGGAGGTGTGATAACGGCCCACGTCGGCCGCAAAGTACTTGTTCTGGCGGTACTGGAGGAGGATGCGTTCCACGTCGAGCGACATGAAGTTGTCGCGGTCGGCTTCAAACACGTTTTCCATGACGACGCCGAGCTTGTCTGTGATACGGGATGTGATGTAGAGGTCGAGTTGGCCGAGGGAAAAGGAGTTTTGGGTGGATGGCGTTTTACCGGAAACGCGGGAGTACCCGTAGCCGATATCGCCGTAGCCGCGAATGTTCAGGTGAGGACCGTTGGGCAGGGACATCATGGCGTCGTGGTCCATGTCCATGTCGGCACTCTTGGGCTCCGGCTCGGGGGCCGGGGGCGGCGGGACCTGGGCAACGGAAGCGGTTGTCGGGACTTCGCCGAGGCGGTTTTCGAGTTGCCCGATACGCTTCAGGGCGTCGTCGAGCTGGCGGTTCCGCGTGGCCAGGTCCTGTTCGGACTGCCGGAGACGTTTTTCAAGGGCTTCCAGACGCTGGATGACATCGGGCGAGGCAGAAGTCTGACCCGAAGACACGAAGGGCAGGAGCAAAATCAGGACGGTTGCCCAAACCTGCCGTTTCAGACTGAAACACAATCTCGGTGCGCCTGGACACCGGGCAAAAATAGAAAACACGCTCAAGGCTAACACAAAGAAATGTGTTGTTTGTATCAGTGGGGCGGCAGGGGTTCGGGCAGGGCGGCTCCGTCGGCGCGGGGGTCGGAAGCGCCGAAATTGGTGCCTGTTTTCGCGTCGTGGAGGATCGCCTGGCCCCGGCCCATCTCCTGGGTAAATTCGCGGCGGATGAGAATTTCGTGACCTCGTTCGGATAGCGCCTGCAGCGTGGCGGAGGGCACACGGACCTCGATGGAGACATCGCAGCCGGCCGCGCTGGATTTTGTGAAGCGGGGGGCTTCCATCGACTGCTGAATATTCATGCCGAAATCCACGATATTGGACACAAACTGGGCGTGGGCCAGGGGCTGGTTCATGCCGCCCATAATGCCGAAACCGATGCGCGAATCGCCCTTATCCATGAAGGCCGGGATGATGGTGTGGAAGGGGCGCTTACCGCCGGCGAGCACATCCGGGTCCTGCGGATCCAGTGTGAAGCCCCAGCCGCGATTGTGGAGCGGGAAGCCCATTTCTTCGACGGTGATGGCGGAGCCCCAGGCGTGGGCGATGCTCTGGATCCAACTGGCCATGTTGCCCTCTTTATCGACAACTGTGAGGTAGGTGGTGTCGCCCGATTTGATATCGCCGGGGGGGACTTTGCAGTTGGCCTTCGCGGGGTCGATCAGTTTGGCCCGCCTTTCGGCCCAGGCTTTTGAGAGCAGAGTGGCAACGGGGGCGTTGTAGGCGCGGGGGTCTGCATCGTACTTGCGCAGGTCAGCGAAGGCGAGCTTGGTCGCCTCAATGCGTTTGTGCATTTCGGCCGGGCTGAGAGGCCCGAGCGCGGCGGGCATCGTCTGCATGATGTTGAGAATCTCGAGCGCCGCCATACCCTGCCCGTTGGGCGGCAGTTCCAGCACGCGCCAGCCGCGGTAGTCGATGGAGATCGGCTTGACCCATTCAGACTTGTACGCAGCGAGGTCGGCGGCGGTGAGCGTGCCACCCTCGGCAGCGGAGGTTTTGAGAATCGCTTTGGCGATATCGCCTTTGTAGAAGGCGTCGCGGCCCTGGGTGGCGATGAGCCTGTACGCTTTCGCGAGGCCGGGGTTGCGGAAGACTTCGCCGACCTTTGGGGCATTGTCGCCGGGGAGGAAGATACGCACCGAGGCTGGGTTGGCGCGCAGCTTTTTCAGATTAACCGCGTCTGCCCACTGTTCCTGGATGATTTCGGTGACGGGGAAGCCATTCTCGGCGTAGAAGATGGCGTCATCGAACAGATCTTTCCATGGCAGTTTACCGAAGCGGGCGTGGACCATCGCCCAGCCATCGACCGCGCCCGGAACGGTGACGGTGTGAATGCCGACGGTCGGCATTTCTTTGATTCCCTTCCCTGCCAGGAATGCCGGGGTGAGCGCTTTCGGCGCCGGCCCGGAGGCGTTTAGGCCCACGTATTCTTTGGCCTTGGCGTCCCAATAGAGGACGAAGAGGTCGCCACCGATGCCATCCATCAAAGGCTCCACCAGCCCCAGGACGGCGTTGGAAGCAATCGCGGCATCGGCGGCGGAGCCGCCTTTCGCAAGGATCCGGGTGCCGGTCTGAGACGCGAGAATTTGGCTGGTGGCGACCATGCCCTGCTGGGTAATTGTGAGGGAGCGGGTCTGGGCCCGGCCCCAGCTGGCCTGGGCGGAGGCGGAGACGGCGAGGCCGAAAGTGAGGAACAACAGGGTTGCGAGTCTCAAAGAAAAATTCCTGGACGTAAGCATAGCCCAACGTTATATACTGCTGCACTGGAGAATCAAGACCCATGCAACTTCCGGCTCCTTTCCGGAGACTCATCTTTCTCGCCCTCATCTGCGCCTCAGCTAGCTTCGCGCAACAGGGCGAACGGCTATACAAGTTCCATTGCGCCTTTTGCCATGGCAAGGGAGACGACGGCATGGCCGCGAATCTCGTGTCGCCGAAGCTGCCTCACGCGCCTTCGGATGCGGCGCTGGCCAACATCATCAGGAACGGGATTCCGGGCACCGATATGCCGGCGTCGCTGGGCATGACGGATGCCGAGATTCGCCAGGTGGCGACCTATGTTCGGGCGCTGGGACGAACAGCTCCGCAGAAGGTGGCGGGCGATGCCGCGAAGGGCCAGGCAGCATTCGACAAGCAGTGCCGCGGATGCCACATGGTGAAGGGGAGCGGCGGGGTGATGGGGCCGGATCTTTCGGACATCGGACTGCGGCGGAGTCCGGCGAATCTGAAGAGTTCGATTGTCGAGCCGGACGCCAATCTCGTGGCCGGCTGGCAGGGCATCACGGTGAAGACGAAGGATGGCAAGTCGGTTCGGGGCATCAAACTGAACGAAGATATGCTCACCATCCATGTGCGCACGGCTGACGGGAAAATTCAGTCCATCGCGAAGAACCAAACGTCCGGCATCGAACGCGCCGGAGCGAAATCGACCATGCCCGCATTTAAGCAACTGCCGGCCGCCGACCTCGACAATCTGATCGCCTATCTGTTTACCCTGCGCGGAGAATAATCACCCATGAAAACATTACTGACTTCACTAATTTTCACGGGCGCCATCTTTGCCCAAACGGGGGCCCAGACCGGTGCCGACTGGCTGCATTATCAGGGCAACCAGGAAGGTTTCCGCTTTTCGCCGCTGACGCAGGTGACCCGGGCGAATGCGGGAAAACTGCAGCCGCTGTGGTCGTATCAGATCGACAAGACAGACAAGTTTGAAGTGTCGCCGGTAGTTCGCGGCGGCATCATGTACATCAGTGAGCCACCCAGCGACGTGACTGCGCTGGAGACCCGCTCGGGAAAAGTTTTGTGGAAGTACCGCCGGGTGTATCCGGACAATATTCCAACGTGCTGCGGACGCGTGAATCGCGGCGTGGCGATCTCAGGCGACCGAATCTATGTCGGGACGCTGGACGCACACCTGGTGGCGCTGGATGCGTCTTCGGGCAACGTGATCTGGGATGTGGAGGTCGCGGACTTCCATAAGGGATATTCCTCGACCGTGGCGCCGATGATTGTGAAGGATAAGGTGATTATCGGATCGGCGGGCGGTGAGTTCGGCGTGCGCGGATATCTGGCGGCGTATGACGCGAAGACGGGCAAGCAGGCCTGGCGTTTCTGGACGGTGCCGGCGGCAGGTGAGCCGGGTTCTGAGACGTGGGCCGGAACGAGCATGAAGACAGGGTCGGCGACGACGTGGGTGACGGGCGCGTATGATCCGGGCCTGAACACGTTGTATTGGGGCACGGGCAATCCGGGGCCGGACTGGAACCCGAAGACGCGGGCGGGGGACAACCTGTACTCGGATTCGATCATTGCGCTCGACGCCGATACGGGCAAGCTGAAGTGGCATTTCCAGTTCACGCCGCATGACATGTGGGACCTGGATTCCACGCAGACTCCGATTCTGGTGGATGCGAACTGGAAGGGGCAAGCGCGGAAACTGGTGCTGTTTGCGAATCGGAACTGCTTCTACTACGTGCTGGACCGGACGACTGGCGAGTTTTTGCTGGGCAAGCAGTATGTGCGGCAGACGTGGGCGGAACCGACTCTGAGTGACAAGGGCAGGCCGACGCTGAAGGCGGGAACGACTCCAACCGAACAGGGGACGACGGTGTACCCGAATTCGCCGGGTGCGACGAATTACCAGGCGGCAGCGTACAGCCCGAACACGAAACTGCACTATGTGATGACACGCGATGAGGGTGGCGTTTTCTACTCGGGCGACGACACGTACAAGGCTGGCAGCTGGTTCCTGGCGGGACGATTTGTATCGAAGCCAGGCGAGGATGCCACCGGTGGTGTGAAGGCGATGGACCCCATGACCGGGACGGCGAAGTGGACGTTTGAGACGGGTCCGTCGTGGTCGGGCGTGCTGGCAACGGCGGGTGGTCTTGTGTTCACAGCGATGGCGGATGGCGACATGATCGCGCTGGACGATGCGACGGGGAAACTGCTGTGGCGGTATCCGATGGGCGGGAAGGTCAATGCCGATCCGGTGAGCTATGTGGGGGCGGATGGTAAGCAGCAGATCGCGATTGCGAGTGGCCATGCGATTTTCGCGTTCGGGCTTCGGGACACGCCTCCGATCAATTGAAAATGTGGTAATTTGATGTTGAGGAGGCTAGCGGGGCGAATCGCTGACCTCCTTACGGTTAAGAATCAAAATGTAAAGTCAATTTTGATTCCGATCCGTTTCAGTCTCTTGAGAAGACCAAAAAACAACATCAGCAGGGCCATAGAAGCACCCCCTTTCCACTCCGTGGATTATGCAGACCCCGTCCCCAAGGCGGGGTTTTGCATTTGGAGTCCGGATTCTCCTGCAAACTTCGCCTCTGCAAAACCCGGAGTAGAAACCAGGAGAGTAGCGCGATTTTCGTTCTCTGACTATTCCCCTCGCAAAGAAAAAAGTGGTCGTACCCAACTTTTCAGAGAGGTATAAGCGTGTTACAGTTCGGGCAGAAGTACCTGTAGACAACCCATGTTTTCAAGACACACAATTCGACTGGAACCGGCTCTGCACGAACGCGCAGTGGCAGCGGCGAAGGCTGCGGGATACAGTTCCGCGGATGAGTTTGTCGCGCACACCGTGGAGAAGGAACTGGCGCGACGTGACGCGGACGCACCGGCAGCAGATGCAGCGGAAATCGAGAAGCAGTTGCGGGGACTTGGCTACATCGAATGAAATTGGCCCTGCTGGTTTTGTGCGGGATGATTTACGGGGCCGTGGCCGGTTGGCTCTTTCGACGTTTCACGGACACGGCGGCGCTCAGGCTTGCGGTGAATCGGAGTATCGCCCATGTCCTGGAATTCCGGCTGTTCATTGATGAGCCGCGCCTGATTTTCCGGGCGCAGCGGGATTTGGTGCGTGCGAACGTCGCCGGGCTTCGGGCGGTTGCAATCCCGATGGTGATCTCGTGCGCCATCCTGGTCGCGGGGTACGTACCGTTGGAAAACACGCTGGGCCGGGCACCGCTCGATGCAGGTGACCTGACGATCGCGAAGGTGGCTTCAACTGCGGAGGGCGTCGACCTGATCGCACCATTTGGGGTGGCAGTGGAAACGCCGGCATTGCGGATACCTTCGGAATCCGTGACGATTTGGAGAGTTCGTGCCATGAGTCCGGTGAGCGGGGAGTTTCGAACAGTGCCGCAGGCACTCCATGTACAGATCAATCAGCGAGAAGTGGTCTATTTCGGAGTGTCATGGATATGGGTCCTCGTGGCCGCCGCCAGCCTATCGGCCGTTGCTCGCCAGACTCTTATACCTTCGATACGAACTGACATCCTGAGCATATGATAGTAGAGACGCCATATGTACATAGAAAGCCTCAAGATTCGGGACCTCCGGTGTTTTGAGTCGGCAGCAGTTTCCCTTCGCTGTCCAGGTGAGGACAAACCCGGAAAGAGTAACGGCCTTAACGCACCGAACGTAAACCTCCTTTTGGGCAATAATGGTGCAGGGAAGACAACGTTGCTGCGTGCGATCGCCCTTTCGGCACTAGCTCCGATTATGGCAAGAAGCGCCGGTTATGTCCCCCGCAACATGGTGCGCCGAAAAGCAAAAAGTGCCCAGATCGATGCTGTCATGCTATTGCACGATCAGGACCTCGATGAAACAATTGAGGCGAAGACGTCGGAGCATCACGCTCACTTTTCCGTTCGCATTATCAAAGAAGGTGATCACGAGTTTGTAGAAGACGTTGTTCACAAGGGGCCGTCGCACAAGAAGATGTACGATGACCGCTCTCCCGCATTCTTGGTGGTTGGTTACGGAGCAACGCGACGGGTGGAGGATTCCTCCAACTACCGCCCCAACGATCAGCGACGTAGCCGAACCTTGAAGTATCAGAGGGTGGCGGGGTTGTTCGAAAGCCACATTGCACTAACTCCCCTTGATACCTGGCTTCCGGATTACGAATCAACCAACAAGGGACGCTACACGCAAGTCGTCCATTTGCTTGACCGTCTTCTGCCTGAGGGGTCCAGCTTCACTGGAGAGAGGGAGAGCGGTGGACTTGGAGAATACCTCTTCAACATCAATGGGGTTGCCTCACCCTTCAGTGCGTTATCCGACGGATACAGAGCTTATATTGGCTGGGTTGCAGACCTGCTGTATCACGTCTGCTTCGGTTCACCGGCCGGAGCAAAACTGGTTGAAAATCGCGGTGTGGTCCTGGTTGACGAGATTGACCTGCACCTTCACCCGGAGTGGCAGCGTACCGTTGTAGCGTCTCTGGCGGAAGCGTTGCCCAACCTACAGTTCATTTTCTCTACGCACAGCCCGATTGTCGCAGGTTCGCTGGAGAGCAGGAATATCTTTGTAATGGAACCAGCACCCGCCGGAGCTTCAACGGTAGACCAGTACAGTGAGCGAATTTACGGTCTCGACGCACAACAGGTGCTGCTAAGCCCGTACTTCGGCCTGAAAACGACGAGGGCACCGCAATTCATGGACGAATTGAGTCATTTGTCGAGGCAACTTTCACCGGGACGATCCGATATAGCCCTGAGTATCATGCGAAAACTGGCGGGGGTTGACGATCCGGTAGAAAGCAAGCCCACCCTGGCGAAGGCAACTCGCGGCCCAAAAAGCTCCGGTCTAAAGAAAGCCGGACTAAAGAAAAAATGATCCGCTACAACACAACCGTGGCAGAATTAACCGACAAGATTGGTGCCCGATGGCTCGC
The DNA here is from genome assembly GCA_947467185.1 of Bryobacterales bacterium. Lineage (GTDB taxonomy): Bacteria > Acidobacteriota > Terriglobia > Bryobacterales > Bryobacteraceae > BOG-234. The sequence goes on along the minus strand of CANIHR010000017.1, from coordinate 11,925 downwards.
CGATGCGGCGGAGAGGACGGCAGCCTTCAGAGCGGCGGGGAAATACACGGAAAAGGCTGGTTCGTGGAGTAAAGTTAAACCCGTATACATGCAACTACAGCATGGCAAATGCGCCTACTGTGAGCGCCAGTTCGGCTCAGATCCCCAGAGCCGTATTGAGCACGACATCGAGCACTTCCGGCCAAAAAGTTCTGTTAAAGTCTGGCCGCCAGCAGGCGCTACCTTTCAATATTCTTTTCCCACCGGACCAGCATCTGATGTGGGTTATTTCTTGCTTCCGTACAATCTACTAAACTACGCCGCAGCATGTAAGAAGTGCAACTCGTCGTTTAAAGCGAATTACTTTCCGATCGAGGCCGCTGCCCGTGCCGTGGATGCGGACACGCCTGAGGTGCTGGCGGGAGAACTGCCACTGTTGATATATCCAATTGCAGAGGTGGATGACGACCCCGAGGATTTACTTTCGTTCGAGGGGTTCGTCCCAGTTGCAGTAAAGAGGAGAGGACGCAAGGCTCGGCGGGCGAGGGTCATCATTGATTTTTTCGCCTTGGACACCAGGGAAGAGTTGCTGCGGGAGAGAGCCTTCTTGCTGAAGGCAATTTACGTCGCCCACCGGAACAGAAAGAGCAGAGATCCACTTGTGCGTGACGATTCACTACAAACCCTTGCCCAAATAGACTTACCCGGATTCCCACACCGAAATTGCGCTCGTGCGTTCAGTCGGCTCTGCGTGCAGGACACAGACACCGCCCGTGAGTACTACGGAGCGGCCATTCAGTACTTGCGAAGCTTCGGAGCCTGAACAGGGCCGAAACCATTACCGAACCAGGCAGGGCTTCTTCGGGTCGAACTTCCAACCGGGGATCAGGTACTGCATGGCGACCGCATCGTTGCGTGCTCCGAGGCCCATGCCCAGGTAGAGTTTGTGGGCGGCTTCCACTTGTTCCATGTCGATTTCGACACCGAGGCCGGGTTTATCGGGTACGGTCAGCAGGCCGCCTTCGATTTTGAACGGTTCGCGCGTCAGGCGCTGACCGTCCTGCCAGATCCAGTGGGTATCGATTGCGGTGATTTTCCCGGGGGCCGAGGCGGCCACGTGGGTGAACATTGCAAGCGAGACGTCGAAGTGGTTGTTCGAGTGCGAACCCCAGGTCAGGCCCCACTCGTTGCACATCTGCGCCACACGAACCGAACCCTGCATGGTCCAGAAGTGCGGGTCGGCCAGCGGAATATCGACGGACTGCAACTGGATCGCGTGGCCCATTTCGCGCCAGTCGGTCGCGATCATGTTGGTCGCGGTGGGCAGACCGGTGCCGCGGCGGAATTCAGCCATCACTTCCCTGCCCGAGTAGCCGTTCTCCGCGCCACAGGGGTCCTCGGCGTAAGCGAGAACGTCGTGCTGGTCGCGGCATAACGCGATCGCTTCGCGGAGACTCCACGCTCCGTTGGGATCGAGGGTGATTCGCGCTTCCGGGAAACGTTCCGCGAGGGCCGTGACAGCCTCGATTTCGGCCTCGCCACTCAGCACTCCGCCCTTCAGCTTGAAGTCGTTGAAGCCATAGCGGGCATGCGTCGCTTCCGCGAGGCGCACCACGGCTTCGGGGGTGAGTGCTTCTTCGTGGCGGAGCCGGAACCAGTCATCCGCCGCATCAGGCTCACTCCGGTAAGCGAGGTCCGTTTTCGTGCGGTCACCCACGTAGAAGAGGTACCCGAGCACCTCCACCTGCTTTCGCTGCTGCCCTTCCCCCAGTAACGCCGCGACAGGCACGTCCAGATGCTGGCCGAGGAGATCGAGCAGCGCAGCTTCGAGCGCGGTCACCGCATGGATCGTGGTCCGCAGGTCGAAGGTCTGGTTGCCACGGCCGCCCGCGTCACGGTCGGCAAACTGGCGGCGGACAGAGGTGAGAATATTCTGCCAGGCGCCAATAGACTGCCCGATCACCAGGGGTTTGGCATCTTCCAGCGTCTGCCGGATGCGCTCGCCGCCCGGGACTTCGCCGACACCCGTATTACCAGCCGTGTCCTTCAGGATGACGAGGTTACGCGTGAAAAATGGCCCGTGGGCCCCGCTCAGATTGAGCAGCATGCCGTCATGCCCGGCCACGGGGATAACGGTAACAGAGGAGACTTTCGGTGTAGTAGAGATGCTCCGATTCTAGCAATCCGAAAATCCGTTCCCAACTTTTTTCCAAGTTTAGTCTGCTTGTTTTCAGCGGGTTGAGGGTTTCGCGACGAGATCCTGCATTGCCTCAAAGCCAGAATGCAACCGAGGACAACACACATGAACGTCACTGCAAAAGGCCGCGTCAACGTAACTACTCCGGGCACACCCGTCGCTCTGTCAACCGATTCGAGCGTGACAGCCACAAAGCTGTTTTTCCAGGTGATTCCGGGGCTGACTGGCAAGACCTATGTCGGAGTCCCCGGCATGAACAAAGCCACGCTGGCTGGCGTGGTGCGCATCCTCTGGCCAAACTCGGCCGGGGGCTTTTCGGAAACCTTCACCGTCGAAGCGCAGGATGGACGCGACTCCCTCCGTCTGATGGACTACGTGATCGACGCGGATGTGGCCAGCGAGGGACTTCTCGTCAGCTACTGGACCGAATAGCGCGGTGGGTGGGGGCGGATTACCATCCGTCCCCGTTCATTTCATCGGGACGGAGATGGTGAAGCTACCTGTCTCGTCCACAACTTTGTACCCGACCGGGATGCGAAAGAGTTCGGGATTGGGTTCCGCCAGCGAAAGGTCCCGCCAGGACGAAGTCGATTCGCCACCGGTCGGAGCGGCCATGACGGACTGTACGACCAGGCCAAGGCGCATGGCAACCCACATTTCGTTCACCGACTTGACCGGGCGGTCGTTCCCGAACGAGGAACCGGTCGGGAAGGTGGTGGTACGGCGGGTCCCAAAGGCCTCTACGCCGGAAATGATCTTCGACCCCAGCGCTTCCACTTCCGAGACAGTGCCATCAGGGCCGGTGATGGGCTCACGACGGATCGGCGGCGGTACAGAAGCGGTTGGGGCGGGAAAGGAAGTCGATGTCATCGGCACTCGATGGGCGACCAGGTTGAGGGGATCCAGCAAGTACTCGAAACCGGCAACGGGATCCTGGATATCGACCGGTTTGAAGTCGACCGGCTTCACGGGTCCGATAAATACCGGGCGCTCGGTCCGGGTGCGGCCCTGCGAATCCCTCCAGGTTTTTGTCTCCATACCGGGGCGCTTCAGGTGGGTGCCATCGGCCAGGGTCTGCACCGATTCCCGTACTTCCGTGCCGGAATAGGGCGAACCGGTCATGGCGCGAAACGTGTTCGCCCGTGGTGGGGTGACGGTGACGGAGGGACTCGTTCCCGGTCCGGAGAGCGTAACCATGAACTGCGGGAAAGCACTCGGCGCCGTCAGGAGACATGCAGCGAGGAAACACACTTTCGGCGAACGCATATTCGCCAGTTTATCCGAAAAAAGACCTACGCTGGCCGGTAGGTGGCGCACTGAATGTCGGTTTCCCAGACCTTCACTTCTTTCACCGCCACGGGAACGCCAACCTTCAGGCCTTCCTGCAGCTTCTCGCAGAAGTACCACGCCATGTTTTCGGCTGTGGGATTCAGTTCGATAAATGGTTCAATCTCATTGATGAACACGTGGTCGAGCGGCTCAGAAATCGCGCGAAGCAACCGCTTCAGTTCCACGAAATCGACCAGCATGCCAGCATGGTCCAGCGTCTCGCCGCACAGTGTGACCTGCACTTTGTAGTTGTGCCCGTGCACGTTTTCGCACTTTCCGCGATAGTTGCGAAGGGCGTGCCCGGCGGCGAAAGTATGTTCCACAGAGACTTCAAACATCGAAAAACTTCTCCACGTCTGCGATTTGCATGGTAAATGAATAGTCGGGCAGGCTGTCGAAAAATACCTGGCCGTAACGCTGGTCGGTTATCCGGTTATCGAGCAGGACCAGCACCCCGCGATCGGAAGCCGTTCGAATCAAACGGCCAAAGCCTTGCTTGAGCGCGATGGCAGCCTGGGGAATCTGGTAATCGTAGAAAGGCTTCCCGCCAGCTTCGCGAACATTTCGGATGCGCGCCTCGACCACAGGATCGTTCGGCACCGCAAACGGCAACTTATCAATAATAACGCAGCTAAGCTGCTCCCCCGGCACGTCAACGCCCTGCCAGAAGGCGGCGGTGGCGAAAAGAACGGAGTTTGGCTGGGCCAGAAACTCGTCCAGAAGTGCCATCCGGGGCATGGTGCCCTGCATCAGCGTGGGGTATTCAATCTCGAACGAGACCCGCTCGTAGATCTGCCGCATCTGGCTGTAACTGGTAAACAGGCAGAACGCCCGGCCCTTGCTGGCGGTAAGGATTTTGACGATTTCGTCGCTGGCCTGCTGGATATATGACGGGTTTGACGGGTGCGGCAGATGGCGCGGGACGTAGAGCAACGCCTGTTGCTGGTAATCGAAGTGGCTGGGGACGACGAGGGTCCGGGCGTCGGGGAGGCCGAGGCGCGCCTGGACATAATCGAAGCCACTGGCGACGGCGAGCGTGGCGGAGGTCAGCACCGCCGCGTCCACCTTTTCCCAGAGCTGTTCGCGCAGCAGATGGGCCACGTCGATCGGTGTCGCCTGCAGGAAGACGCCGTTGCGACCCCGGCGGTCGATCCAGTGGACGAAGGACGGGTCGTCGCCCTCCATCAGGAAACGCAGCGCCTCGCGAAGTTCATTGGCTCGGCGGAAGAGCGGTATCACCTCGGTGGGCGCATCCTGAATGGTCTGGAGATGGCTCATCAGGAGTTCAAACGCCGACATCATGTCGATGTAGAGTTCGGCGTTCCCCCCAAGGAACTCCTGGCGGCCCCCAAAGCTGGCGCGACCGTCACCACCTGGCAGCAGCGAGAAGAAGCTGAGCGAGATCTCTTCGAGGCGGATCAGGATGCGGTCGAGTTCTTCCGACCCGAACTTGCGCGTGCGAGACAGCGCGGCAATGTCGCGGCGTAGTTCCAGAATCCGATAGGTGGAAATCTGGAAGCCGAAGTACTGACCGGCGATGTCTTCAATATCGTGCGCTTCGTCGAAGATGACGGCGGTGTAGTCGGGCAGAATCTTCGCCATGTCTTCGCGGCGGACGGCGAGGTCGGCGAAGAAGAGGTGGTGGTTGACGATGATGATGTCGGCTTCGGTCGCCCGCTGGTGCATCAGGGTGATGAAGCAGCGTTCGTATTGCTTGCACTTCGCACCGGCGCAGAGTTCTGAGCGGGCGTCAATCTTGCCCCAGGCGGTGGAATCTTCGGCCAGGGTACGAATCTCGGCGCGGTCGCCAAGCTCAGAGGTCTGCTCCCATTCTTTGATGATCTGGAAATCGCCAACTTCTTCGAGGCCGGTCAGGATCGGCGTATTTTCGGCGTCGTAGATCTTCTGGCGGCACGCGTAGTTGCTGCGGCCCTTCATGTAACAGACGTTGAGTTCGCGCCCGATGACCTTTTCGAGGAACGGGATGTCGCGGAAGAAGAGCTGTTCCTGCAGCGCCTTGGTGCCGGTGGAGACAACGACCCGTCTGCCGGAGAGCAGCGCGGGGACCAGATAGGCCAGCGTCTTGCCTGTCCCGGTGCCGGCCTCAACGATCAGCTTGCGGCCATCCGCGAGAGCGAGGTCCACGGCCAGCGCCATTTCCACCTGCCCCGGACGGGATTCGAAGGAGGGGTGCGCGGCGGCCAGCGCGCCCCCGGGCTGGAAGAAACGCTTGACGATCCGACTTTGGCTGACGGAATTCTGGCTTCCAGGTGGGGAGCTGGTGCTCAAGTCTTTATCATGACAGGACGCGTCGAATCAGCCACGGCCGAAACCCGGACGCGGGAGATTGAGAACGCCCAGGCCAGTGCTGAAATGGACGAACGGGAACCGTCCGAGGGCACTGAAACCAGTCAGCATGCGGACAACTCCGAGCTTGCGCCGGGTATTTCCACCGCGATGGGGCACCCAAAGTTGCTATCCTGAAGGTACATGCCGAACGAACTGCCAGCGATTGTGATCGTTGGGCGACCAAATGTCGGCAAGTCCACCCTCTTTAACCGGATCACCGGACAGCGGCGCGCGATTGTCGGCGATGAGCCGGGTATCACCCGCGACCGCCTCCACGGCGAAGCCAAGTACGAAGGCCGCCGGTTTGAGTTAATCGATACGGGTGGAATTGTCGTCGATGATGCGGATTTTATTCCGAGCCAGATCCTGAAACAGGCCCGCGTGGCCCTGGAGAAGGCGATTCAAGTCGTTTTTGTGGTGGATGGTCGGTCGGAACTGACCGTCGCCGACCGCGAACTCGCACACCTGCTCCGGAAGACCGGAAAGCCCGTAACCCTGGCCGTCAACAAGGCCGATACCGGCCCGCGCCAGTCTCTGGTGCACGATTTCTACACCCTCGGCTTCAAGGATATTTTCCCGGTTTCCGGCGAACATGGCCTCGGCGTCGATCAGTTGATGGAGCACCTGACCGCCGGGATCCCTGAAGAACCGGACGAAGACGAGAAGCCGACGGCGGAAGATGCGCTGCCGGAAATGCCCGTGATTCGTGTCGCCATCATTGGCCGTCCGAACGCCGGGAAGTCCACGCTGCTGAACGCCCTCATTGGCGAAGAACGTTCAATCGTCTCGCCCGTCGCCGGTACCACCCGGGACTCGGTTGACGAGGAAATCGAAAACCACGGCGTTCGTTACGTCTTCATCGACACCGCCGGTATCCGACGCAAGGGTAAGACCAAGCTGATGGCCGAAAAGATGAGCGTCGTGATGGCACGCCGCAACATCCGCATGGCCGATGTCGTGATTGTGGTGATGGACGCGAGCGAAGGTGTGCTCGGCCTGGACGCCACCATCGCCGGTTATGCGCACGAGGGCGGACGTTCCGTCATTCTGTGCGTCAACAAGTGGGATCTGGTGGATTCCGCGAAGAAGACCGTGTTTGAAGAGGACCTCCGTTACAACGTGAAGTTCCTCGAATACGCGCCTTCGGTCTACCTCTCCGCCAAGACCGGCGCCAGCGTGAAGCACCTGTTCCCGATGGTGAAGGAATGCTACGACAACGCGCGGAAACGTGTGACGACGGGCGAACTGAACCGCTTCGTGGAAACCCTGCGCTTCGAAGAGCGCAAGATTCTCTACATCACCCAAGCCAGTGTGAAGCCGCCATCCTTCATCCTGTTTACGGATAAGTCCGGTCCGCTGCACTTCTCCGACGAGCGTTACATTATCAACCAGCTGCGGAAACGCTTCGGGTTCCAGGGCACGCCGATCGAGATCAAGATCCGCGGCCGCCTGCGCAAGAAAGACCGTCCGTCGCTCCGCTAGCTGCGGAGTGCACGGGCGCGATTTCTCCGATACACTGGCCTACATGGCCAAACCCACACTGGAAGTCTGGGTCGGCACCCGCAAGGGTGCCTTTTGTTTTCGCTCGAAAGACCGCAAGACCTGGGAACAGGAGGGGCCGCATTTCGGCGGCCTGGAAGTTCACCACGTCGTGCAGGATCCCAGAGAACCCAACCGAATGTATGCGGCGGTGAACTCGCCCTGGTTCGGCCCGCATCTGCACGCCAGCACCGATGGCGGCAAGACCTGGGCGCAGTCCGAAAACGGCCTCGAGGTGAAGGGCATTGAGGGTGCCTCGCTCACGCGCATCTGGCATATTGCACCCGGCGCGGCGGATGATCCAGGCGGAATGTGGCTGGGTGCCGACCCTGGTGTCCTGTTCCGCAGTGAAGACAACGGCGCGAACTGGAAGATGGTGAAAGGCCTGTCGATGCACGCCAGCCGGGGCAAATGGAACGCTGGCGCGGGCGGGATGATGGTCCACTCGATTGAACCGCTGGGCAAGGGTCGAGTCATCGTCGGCATCTCGGCCGCGGGAGCCTTCCGGACATCCGACAACGGGAAGACGTGGGCACCTTTCAACAAAAACGTCCTGGCCGATTTCGCGCCCGAGAGGTTCCCCGAAGTGGGACAGTGTGTCCACAAACTCCTGGCCCATCCCAGGCTGAAGAACGATCTTTACCAGCAGAACCACTGCGGCGTCTACCGCGCCACCTTCAACGGCAAGCAGTGGACCGATATTTCAGAAGGACTCCCCTCCCGCTTTGGGTTCGCGGCGGCAGTGCCGGCAGCGGAAGACAAGACGATGTTCACCATACCCATTGGTTCACCGCAAAACCGCTGGGTGGCGGATGGAAAACTTCAGGTCGCGCGCAGCCGTGATGCCGGGAAGACCTGGGAACTTCTCAGCAAAGGTCTGCCGCAGAAAGACTGCTTTGACCTGATCGTCCGTGAGGCGATGACAGCCGATGATCGAGCCCCTGCCGGCGTCTACTTTGGGACTCAGGGCGGTACCGTGTATTACACTCGCAACGCGGGGAAATCCTGGGACAAGCTGGCAAGCCACCTGCCTCCGGTCTACTCCGTCACGACAGCAACGCAGGCACAAACGGAAAAACAATGAACCGACGAGATCTTCTGAAAGCTATCCCGGCCCTGGCCGCCGCATCACAGGTAAGCGCGCAGACGGCTGCCGTCACACGCGCCAACAAAGGCCGGCTCCGCCCCGGTCTGGTGGCCTATTCCTATCGCGGCCTGCTGGAATCGAAGAAAATTTCTTATGAAGATCTGATCCGGATGGCTGCGGACATGGGCTTTGAAGGTCTGGACACCACGGTCTACTGGTTCCCCGACACCTCCGACTCCTACCTCGCGGGCCTGCGCCGCACCGCGCACCGCAATGCGATTTCGCTTTACAGTGTGGCCGTGCGGGTTCGCCTCTGCCAGCCAACGAAGGAACTTCAGGCGGCGGAAGTGGAGACCGCGAAGAAATGGGTGGATGTCGCGCAGAAGCTGGGTGCGGGCCACGTCCGCGTCTTTGGCGGCAACGTTCCGAAAGACGTGAGCGAAGCGCAGGCCATCGCCTGGGCCGTAGAAGTAATGAAGCCCGCCTGCGCCTACGCCGGCACCAAGGGCATCACGCTCGGCATTGAAGACGATGGCGGCCTGAGCACCAATGCCGCCCCCACAATCGAGATTATTAAGAAGACCGACTCGCCCTGGGCGGGCATGAACGTCGATACGGGGAATTTCCCGAAGAACGGTTACGAACAGACGGCCATGTCGATCCCGTACGCGGTCAGCACCCACATTAAGCCCTATGTGACTGACGCAGACGGCAAGCGCCAACCCGCAGACCTTGACCGCCTTTGCAGCATGTTCTCCAACGGCGGCTACCGCGGCTTCGTTTCCCTCGAATATGAGGAGAAGGATCCCGAAGTCGGCGTGCCGAAGCTGGCTCCGGAGCTGATTCGCGCCACCCGGAAGTATTCCGGCGTATAGCGCCATCCCATAGACTCGACAAATAGAGTATGGTTAAGTTAGTACATATGCACCACACCTCCTTTAACGCATGATTCCAGGCCGCAATTTCCCACCTCGCAAGCCGAGCCGCAGAGAAAACGTAAACGAATCGATTCGCGCGCGTGAAGTCCGGGCAGTTTTCCCGGACGGCACAGCGGAAGTTATGCCGACAGCGGCAGCACTCCGCCGGGCGCAGGAACTGGGACTGGATCTGGTGGTTGTTTCACCGACCGCCGTGCCCCCGGTTGCTAAGGCGATCGACTATGGCCAATACCAGTACGAACTGAAAAAGAAACAGCACGACGCCAAGAAGAAGCAGCACGTCGTTCAGGTGAAAGAGCTGAAGTTCCGGCCCAACACCGACGAACATGACTACGACTTCAAGAAGGCGCATGCGATTCGCTTCCTCCAGGAAGGGAATCGTGTAAAGGCTCTGGTGCAGTTCCGTGGCCGCGAAATCGCGCACACGGACCTGGGCCGCAAGCTGCTCATGCGTTTCGCTGAGGATCTGACGGGCGTCGGTGCCATTGATGGCATGCCGCGACTGGAAGGCCGCAGCTTCCACGTGCTGATCAGCCCGGTGAAGGCTGCTGTGAAGGCACCCGCTCCGGCGGGCGCTCCGGCACCCAAACCGCCAGCCCCGCCTGCCGCTGGCCCTGCCCCGACACAGGGGTGAGCTTCGGCTCTGCTTTCGTCGTACTGCTGACGCTGCCGGGTTTACTCTCGGCGGCCACACTGAGCCTGCGTGCGGGCGATACGTTGCTCGACGCGCCTCTGAAAATTAAGTCCAATACGGCTGTCCTGGGAAATCCCCGGGGCAGCCGTTTGATTTTGAAGCCAGGTTTTTCAGGCGCTGCAGCCATTGTGGTGGAAGGCGCGGCGAACGTCGCGCTCAGCGGCTTTGAGATCGTGGGCGACCGGGTGGAGATGAAGTCCGACTGGTATCTGCCGACCGGAGAGGCCGCGTTCGCCGATTTCTACCCGGCGAACGGGATTCTGATCCGCAAGAGCAGCAATGTGACGGTTCGGGGCGTGCGGTTCCGCAAGATTCGGACCTTTCCGATTTTGGTGAACGCTTCGTCGAAGGTCCTGGTGGATGCCGTGCAGATTGAGGAGTCCGGCACCCTGAATCAGGCCGGACGCAACAACACAACGGGTGGAATTCTCTTCGAAGAAGGCGTTGCCGGGTTTGAAGTCCGAAAATCGACGCTGTCGAAGATCGCCGGGAACGCGATCTGGACACACTCCTGGGCGAGGTCGCCGCGGCAGACGAACGGCGTTATCCGGGGCAACACGATCACAACCGTGGGCCGGGACGCGATTCAGATGGGCCATGCGACCGAGGTTCGGGTCACGGGTAACAAGGGTTCCGAAGTCGGGTTCCCCGCGGAGTGGGTGGATGTGGAGAACCACGGTGTCGGTGTGGCTCTCGATACCGCCGGCAATGTGGACAAGGCGGTTTACGCCGACAATACCTTCACCGACGTGAACGGCCAGTGCATTGATCTGGATGGCTTTCACGACGGCGAGGTGACCGGGAATTCCTGCGTCAACAGGCGTCCCCTGGAGGCGTACCCGGCATCGCATTACGGAATCGTCTTCGGCAATAACGACCCGGGGATGACGGCACAGAACATTGTGGTTCGTGGCAACACCGTGGAAGGGTTCGGTTACGGTGCCGTGTTTCTGGTGGGCAACAGCAATACGGTGGAGAACAACCGGTTCCTCGATATCAACCGGGCGCACTGTGGAGCGGTGCCGATCACCGCGCGCTGCAACTACGCGGTCGCGGAACAACCGGACCTTCTGCGGAGCGGAATTTACCTCGCGAATAACGGTGGCCGGCCAACTGAGACATGGGGAAATGTGATCCGAGGCAATACGGTAACTGGCTTCGGGATGACGGCGCACTGCATCGGAATTGGCCCGGGCGTGCAGGCATCCGCGAACGCGATCACGAATAACACCTGTACCCTTTCCGAGATTCGGTAATACCACTTTTTTCTTTGCGAGGGGAATAGTCAGCGCGAAGAAATCGCGCTACCCTGCTGGTTTCTACTCCGGGTTTTGCAGAGGCGAAGCTTGCAGGAGAATCCGGACTCCAAATGCAAAACCCCGCTGGCAAGAGCGGGGTCTGCATAATCCACGGAGTGGAAAGGAGGGGATAGCCTTATGATCTTCTCGATGTTGATCGTTTGCCTGGTTTTCCTCAGGCTGCGGCGGCTAAAGATTAAGATCGACTTTCGATTCTAATCCCTAACCGAAGGAGGTCGGCGTTCGCAGCGCTGGCCTCCTCAACATCAAATTACCACAATTTCCGCTCCGCCACTAGAACTCCTTCAGCCGAAAATTCCGATACTCCACCTTCATTGGCCCGCCCACGTGGACCTGCACGCCGATCAACCCTTCGGCCATCCGCCCCGCCTTTTCGGCCGATCCCGGCGCGCCGTCATCCACCACCACGCACATCGTTTTGCCATTCAGGACATGGGTCAGCACATTGCCCCGCGCCAGAATGTGATACGTATTCCAGTCCGCACGAATGGCCG
>CANIHR010000016.1 GCA_947467185.1 Bryobacterales bacterium | reverse complement strand
TCTGGGCGCAGGAATGGGGGAACATTTTCGATCTGGTGGCTCCAGCGTCCGCACCGGCCACGTATGACCTGAGCAAGATTCTGGCGTCGAGGAAGACGGACGCGAAGCAGATTACGGCTTACGGGGAGAACTTCTTCAAGAGCCTGGGATTTGAGCCGCTGCCGCCGGCGTTCTGGACGCGGTCGATGCTGACGCGCCCGGCGGACCGGGATGTGGTTTGCCATGCGAGCGCGTGGGATATCGACGCGGAGAGCGATGTTCGGCTGAAGATGTGCATTCAGGGAACGGGCGAGGACTTTACAGTGGTACACCACGAGCTGGGGCATCTGTTCTACGACCTCTCGTACAAGAAGCAGCCGTTCCTGTTCCGGGGCGCGGCGAATGACGGGTTCCATGAGGCGATTGGGGACACGATTGCGCTGTCGATTACACCGGAGTATCTGAAGACGATCGGGCTGATTCAGCAGGTGCCTCCTCCGGCGGCGGATATTCCGATTCTGCTGCGGCGGGCGCTGGATAAGGTAGCGTTTTTGCCGTTCGGGCTGCTGATTGACAAGTGGCGCTGGCAGGTGTTTTCGGGTGAAGTGAAGCCGGCGGATTACAACAAGGCGTGGTGGGCGTTGAGACAGAAGTATCAGGGTGTGGCGGCACCGGGCGAGCGTCCGGCGGAGGCGTTTGATCCGGGGGCGAAGTATCACATTCCGGCGAATACGCCGTATGCGCGGTACTTCCTGGCGGCGATTTATCAGTTCCAGTTCTACCGGGCGATGTGCCGGGAGGCGGGGTACAACGGGCCGCTAAACCGGTGTTCGTTCTTTGATTCGAAGCAGGCAGGTAAGAAGTTCCAGGCGATGCTGGAGCTCGGCCTGTCGAAACCGTGGCCGGAGGCGCTGAAGCAGATGACGGGCGAGGATAAGGCCGATGCGGGGGCGATGGTGGAGTACTTTGCGCCGCTGCTGGAATGGCTGAAGGAACAGAACAAGGGCGCGGCGACAGGGTGGACGGTAGCATCAGGGAAATAATGGCTGACTTATTCGCTCCTTTTGAAATTGGCGGGATTACCCTGCATAACCGCATTGGTGTTTCCCCGATGTGTGAGTACTCGTCGGAAGACGGTTTCGCGAACGACTGGCACCTGGTGCATCTGGGAGCGCGAGCTCAGGGTGGAGCGGGGCTGGTGCTGACGGAGGCGGCGGCGGTGGTGCCGGAGGGTCGGATCACACCGGAGGACCTGGGAATCTGGAAAGACGAGCATGTGCCGATGCTGCGGCGGATCGTCGATTTCGTGCATTCGCAGGGGTCGCATATCGGGATTCAGCTGGCACACGCGGGTCGGAAGGCGAGCATGGATTTGCCGTGGAATCCGGCGGACCGGGTGCGCAGCGTGGAGGAAGGCGGCTGGACGAATGTGATGGCTCCGAGCGCGGTGGCGTTTGCGGGCAATTACCCGACTCCGGTGGCTTTGGATACGGCGGGGATTGCGGCGGTTCGGGAGGCGTTTGTGACGGCGACGCGGCGCGCGGCTGCGGCGGGGTTCGATGTGGTGGAACTGCATTCGGCGCACGGGTATCTATCGCACGAGTTCCTGTCTCCTTTATCGAATTTGCGGACGGATGAGTATGGCGGTTCTTTTGAGAATCGGATCCGGCTGCTGGTGGAGACGGTGGACGCGGTTCGCGAGGTCTGGAAGAAGACGCTGTTTGTGCGGATTTCTGCGACCGACTGGAAAGAAGGCGGTTGGGACGCGGATCAATCGGTGGAACTGGCGAAGGTGCTGAAGGCGCATGGCGTGGATCTGATTGATACGTCATCGGGCGGGTTGGTGCCGGACGCGAAGATTCCGGCGGGTGCTGGTTTCCAGGTGCCGTTTGCCGCGCGAATCCGGCGGGAAGCGGGGATTCCGACGGCGGCGGTCGGGTTCATTACGGACCCGATGCAGGCGGATCAGATTATTCGAACGGAGCAGGCAGACCTGGTGCTGCTGGCGCGGGAATTACTGCGGGATCCGTACTGGCCGGTGCATGCGGCGGAGAAGCTGGGGAAGACGATGTCGTGGCCGAAGCAATATCTGCGGGCCGCTCCGCATGGGAGTGTTGCGAGACCGCCACAGTAACGAGACTCGCCCGGTAAACTCGGAGACATACATGTCTCAACAAGCAAAAGTTGCACTTGTCACCGGAGCGGGTTCCGGAGTGGGCCGGGCGGTGAGCCTGGCGTTGAATGCGAGTGGGTATAACGTCGTGCTGGCGGGGCGTCGACTGGAAGAACTGGAGAAGACAGCCGACCTGGCCGCGCCGGGCACGACGATGCTGCCAGTGACGACGGATGTGGGCCGAGCGGAGTCCGTGAAGGCTCTGTTCAAGAAGACTCGGGATGCGTTTGGGCGGCTGGATTTGCTGTTCAACAATGCGGGTCGGGGTGCGCCTCCGGTGCCGATGGAAGATCTGCCGTTTGAGACGTGGAAGTCCGTGGTGGATGTGAATCTGACGGGGTCGTTCCTGTGTGCACAGGAGGCGATCCGGCTGATGAAGGAGCAGAATCCGCGGGGTGGCCGGATCATCAACAATGGTTCGATCTCGGCACACACGCCGCGGCCCCATTCGGCGCCCTACACGGCGACGAAACACGCCATTACGGGATTAACGAAGTCGATTTCTCTGGATTGCCGGCAGTATGACATCTGTTGCAGCCAAATCGACATTGGAAATGCGGCGACGGAGATGACGGCGCGGATGTCGGGTGGGGTCTTACAGGCGAATGGAAGTTTGGCTGCCGAACCCACAATGGACGTGAACAACGTGGCGAAAGCAGTGCTGTACATTGCCTCTTTGTCGTTGGATTCAAACGTCTTATTCCTGACAGTCATGGCGAATAACATGCCGTTTGTGGGCCGGGGATAAGGCCGAAAGCGATGTAACGAAGCGTACCTTGCTGGCGTCTTTATTTGGATAGGAGGTGTAGACCCTGGTGGTTTATACTTTCTTTATACCAATGAAGCCGCTTCTGGTCATCTCGACGTTTCTGACAGTAGCGGCGGCGATTTACGGGATTCCTACGGGGGTTGAGTTTCTGCTGCTGCGGTGGAACGTGAGTCCGTGGCTGGCGTCGGTGGTACTGGGCGATTTGGTCGGCTGCGCTTTCCTGTATCTGTTCGGGTTTCGAGCGCTGGCGGTGAAGATCTACGTGATTTCGGTGCCCGTCAAAGCGGTGTTGTTGTGGGCCGGAGCAGGCCGCTGGATGTTCTTCGCGACGGACCTGGTGCCGGCGGTGATTGCGGCGTCGCTGGTGTCGCGGGCGGCGATCCGGTGGCTTACGGAACCGCATAGTTTCGAACAGTAAATGAAATGAGAAAAGGGCCGGACTCTGGTGAGTCCGGCCCTTTTTCTTTGGTGCGAGAAACGCTTAGTTGCCGCCGCGACCACCACGGCCACCGGCGGGCGGGGTTGCGGCGGGGAGGTCCTTGCGGGGCAGCTTTTCGGGACGGGTTGCGGCGTTGTAGACGAACATGGCTTCGATGACGGCCATCTGCGCCAGGTCCTGAGGCTGGAGGCGATCGAAGGTGTCCATGTTGGAGTGGTGCGTGCGGGTGTTGTAATCCATGGGATCCTGCACGAACTGGAAGCCGGGGAGGCCGACGCGGTCGAAGGACTGGTGGTCGGTGCCGCCGGTGTCCCGAATGGTGATGGTGCCGGGGGTCATGTCCTTCAGGGGCGCGAACCAGGCTTCGAAGATGGGACGCATCATTTCATTGCCCTGGAGGTAGATGCCCTTGATACGGCCGGTGCCGTTATCGATGTTGAAGTAGCCCGCGAAGTTGTCGTGTTCGGAGGTGGTCTTCATGGTTTCGGGGTCGGCGAAGTGCTTCTTCACGTAGGCGGCGGAACCGAGGAGGCCTTGCTCTTCCCCGCCCCACAGGCCGAGACGGACGGTGCGGTCCATCTTGAGGTTGAGGGACTTGAGGATGCGCATGACTTCCATGGCGACGGCGGAGCCGGCAGCGTTATCGGTGGCGCCGGTGCCGTAGTGCCAGGAGTCAAAGTGGGCTCCGACGATGACGACTTCGTTGGGCTTGGTGGTACCGGGGATTTCCGCGACGACGTTGAAGGACTCGGTGTTGTTGTCGAATTCGGTTTTGATATCGAACTGGAGCTTCACCGGGATGTTGCGCTCGACGAGGCGGGCGACGCGATTGTACTGCTCTGCGGTGACGGAGATGGAGGGGGTGTTCTGCGTGGGGTCACCACGGCGGGCCGCGCCGCCACCAAAGAGGGTGCCGCTTTCGCCGCGGGCGGAGGCGGTGACGGTGAGGAGGACGCCTTCATCCTTCCAGAAGTTTCGCTGCTTTTCCTGGAACGCGGTGCGTTCTTCCGGGGTCATGGCAGCGAGGGCTGCGAAGCCACCGCGTCCGGCACCAGCAGCGCCACCACGACCGCCGCGGGCGGGTACGGGGATCATTTCCGTGGCGAGGTCGGCGAGTTGCTCGTTGGTGTAGCGAGTGGCGAGCGGGGTGTTGGGGAACGGGAGATCAGCGATGGGGGCAGTGAAGACGATTTTGCCCTTGAGCTTGCCGTGATACTTGTCGAGGTCGGCCGGGGTATCGATGGTGGCCATAGCGACTTCACCGGTGACGGGGCCGTCGGTGCCTTTGGTCCAGGCGATGGGCACGCCGATGATGGGCATGTAAGAGGGTTCGATCATGGCGCCCGAGTAAGCCTTGACCTGCCAGCCGGGGATGGCGCCGGAGGGGACGTCTTTGGTGGGCCAGGCTTCGAGCTTGACGTTGGCAAGGCCCCATTCCTTGAGCTGGCCGACGGCCCAGTCACCGGCGGCGCGGAACTGGGGGGAGTTGGTGAGGCGCGGACCGTAGTGATCGGTCAGCTGCCAGGCGAGGTCCATGACTTTGCCACCCTGGGGGCCGCGGCCACGTCCGCCGCCTCCGGAGCCAAATTCGGCGACTTTGATGCGGTGGAGAACGTTGAGGTCGACACGTTCCTGCGGCATCTGCTGGGCAACGATGAGGGCCGGTACGGCTACCGCCGCGGTGATGAGTAATGCAGATATTCGGGGTGACATAGCTGTTAAGCGTGCAGGATAGCACTTTTGTTATAGTTTCGGGCTTTTTGGGGGGTGTAGGGCGACCGTTTATGATGCAAGAGCAATGACAACCGAACTGTTCGAAGAACTGGATCGCCTGGTGGCATCCGCGGAGCCCGGAGTAGCGCTGGAGCATTTGATTGCGCGGTTGCGGGAGACGGGGGAGTTTGGGCTGATGTTTGAGGCTCGGCTAATGCGGAAGCGGTGGGAGTTGGGGCTGCCGCTGATCCAGAGCGACCAGATCACGGGGGATGAGTATCAGCAGGCCGTGATGGCGATTGCGCGGGAGACGGGCGGGTTGTTTCTGGCAGCGGGGAATATTGCGCGCGCGTGGCCTTACTATCGGGCGATTGGGGATGTGCAGCCGATTGAGGATGCGATTGCGGCGCTGCCGAATGAGGGCGACGTGGAGCAGGTGATCGCGATTGCGTTTCAGGAGGGCGTGCATCCGCTGAAGGGTCTGGAGCTGATTCTGGCGAATCAGGGGATGTGCCGGGCGATTACGGCGTTTGGGATGACGGCGGTGCAGAAGGATCGGGAGAAGTGCATCGCGATGCTGGCGCGGCATCTGTATGGGGAGATTGTGCCGCGGATGAAAGAGGCGATTGCGGCGCAGGAGGGGGCTGCTCCGGAGAGTGAGCGACTGGTGGAGCTAATGGCGGGTCGGGAGTGGCTGTTTGGTGAGTGGGATTACTACGTGGATACGTCGCATTTGCTGTCAGTGATTCCGTATGGGCTGGAGCTGAAGGATGCGGCGGCACTGGAGTGCGTTTGGGAGTTGTGCGAGTACGGGAAGCGGCTGGCGGCGCAGTTTCAGTCGGCGGGGGTGGCTCCGTTTGAGAGCCAGTGCGAGGCTTATGGGCACTACATTCAGGCGCTGCGGGGAATCGACGTGGACGCACATGTGGCGTACTTCCGGGATAAGGTGGCCGCTTCGGACCCGGATGTGGATGGCGATGCGCCAGGGAGGACGCTGGTGCGATTGCTGGTGAGTCTGGGGCGGACGGAGGAGGCGTTAGCGGCGGTGCTGGAGCATGTGTTTGAGGATGCTCCGTGGGGGACTCCGGTGCCGACGGCGCTGCAGCTTTGTTATCAGGCTGGGAAGTTTGGAAAGATGCGGGATTTGGCTCGG
Organism: Bryobacterales bacterium; assembly: GCA_947467185.1. Taxonomy (GTDB): domain Bacteria; phylum Acidobacteriota; class Terriglobia; order Bryobacterales; family Bryobacteraceae; genus BOG-234. Next base: position 28,015 of record CANIHR010000016.1, on the reverse strand, counting down.
GAGCGTGGGGATGCTTTGAGTTTTGTGGCGGCGGGGATTTTGTGGCGGGGGTAGGTGGAGGTTAGAGACCGATGTCGACTGAGAGGAAGCCACCGGGTTCTGCGGCGGTGATGGCCGCAGAAATATTCTCGGAGGCAGCGATCACGCGGCTGTTTCTGTTTGTGCTCAGGACAACGAGTGCAAGCTTGCGACCCAGCATGTTTTGCTGATAATTAAGCCCCTGGTCGGCCGTGACGAGGACGTCAAATTCAGCAGCTTCCGCAGCCGCGACTAACTCGCCGTTTGACTTCCCTGCCCAGCCTTGCCAGGCAGTGGTTGCAACGTCATGAGCATCGAGCAGGAGCCGGAGCTTCTACGGGCAGATTTTCGTCGAGCAGGACTTTTTTAGGCACTGAGGGGGAGAGGTTCTGCGCTGCGCGCGATGAACTCAAGGAGATCCGTGATTTGTTCGGGGCGAACCGAGGGAAATTCCTGCGCGAGTTCGGGGACGCTGAGTTCGCTCAGATTGCGGAGGATGGCTGTAACGGGAACCCTTGTTCCACGAAACACCCAGGCACCACCCTGTGTATCGGGTTTGCTTTCGAGCACGGGACAACGCGACCAGTCGATCAACATGTGCGGTGACATCCTGTCCCCAGTTTACCGGAGACGGAGGATGTGGTCGGCGAACTCTTCGATTTGGTGGCAGAGGAGGTCGGGGGTGGGGTCGGAGAGGGTTTCGGGCTGGAAGCCGTAGGTGACTCCGCACGCCAGGACTCCGGCGGCTCGGGCGGTCTTGATGTCGACGGAGCTGTCGCCTATCATCCAGGTGTCTTCGGGGGAGGCGCTGGCTTCGGCTCGCAGGGTTTCGATACCTACCGGGTGGGGCTTCTTTTGGGCGAAGCTGTTGCCTCCGTAGACCTTCAGCATCATCTCGGCGAGGCCGAAGTGCTCCATGATGAAGTTGCTGATGCGGACGGGCTTGTTGGTGAGGACGGCGAGGGTGTGGCCAGCTTCGTGGAGGCTGACGAGCGACTCGGTGACGCCGGGGTAGAGTACGGTGTGCTCTACGCAGTGGGCGCGGTACCAGTTGAGGAAGAATTCGAGCGCCGCATCCACTTCCTGCTGGGGCGCTGCTTCGCCCAGAGCGCGCCGTATGAGCACGGGAGCGCCGTTGCCGACCCAGGAGTAGATCAGGTCATGGTCGACAGCGTCACGGCCGGTTTGCAGGCGCGTGGCGTTGACTGCGTTGGCGAGGTCGAGGCGCGAATCGATCAGGGTACCGTCGAGATCGAAAATCAGCAGGGACACGGGTTAGGACGCGCGCCGACGAGAACGGGTGGCGGTGGCGTCGTTGCCGGCTTTACCAGCGGGACGGGGACGGGGGCGTTTGCCGTCGATGCCGAATTCGAGCATCTTGCGGAGGAGAGTGTTGCGGTGGATGCCGAGGGCCTTCGCGGCCTCGGACTGGTTACCCTGGGTGCGACGAAGCGCCCGGTCGATCATGCCTTTTTCGAGAATCTCGACTGCTTCTTCCAGGAAGAAGCCAGCCTCCACGAGATGGTCGATTAATGTTTCAAAACCCGCGTTCATGAATCTTAGTCAGCTTTCCTGACAGCCCTTTGGCGCCAGAGTTGGGTAGTCTGCCCGTAGTACCTGCGGAACCTCTGCCTGAGCTCCGGTGGCGCAATCGCTACTCCCAATCGGGATGCTTCGAGTAACCAGGGCGCAAGTTGCGAGTGTACCACCACATCCGGCGCCGAGCCGCCTGAGAGGAAAGGGCCAAAAGAGGTGACGGCGGTCAGCAGGGCGATAGAAAGGAGAAGACCTCGAATGAGGCCAAAAGCGCCGCCGAGGAGGCGATCCGCGAGGGATAATCCGACGGTACTGAGGAACCTGGAGACCATGCGTCCGATGATGGCTCCGAGCAGGACTACAGAACCTGCGACGAGAAAGAAACCGACGAGGTTCGCGGCGCTCCGGGAGCCAACCCAGGATTCCACGAACGCCCCGGCATCGGCATAAAACCACATGCCGAGGATGAGGGCCAGGGCCGAAGTCACGAGGCCGACGACTTCGCGTGTGAAGCCGCGACGGAGGCTCATCGCCATAGAGATGAGCAGAATGATCGCGAAAATGATGTCGAGCCAGTTGAGAGTGGTTACTGTCACAGAGTGAGACCCGTAATGCGGCGGTAGGCTTCGTGGTACTTTTCCGCCGTACGGGTGATCACATCGGCCGGCAGATCAGGGGCGGGCGGTTGTTTGTTCCAGGTGAGCGTTTCGAGGTAATCGCGCACGAACTGTTTATCAAAAGAGGGCTGGGGGCCACCGGGGTGGTACGTGTCGCGGGGCCAGTAGCGGGAGGAATCGGGGGTGAGGACTTCGTCGCCCAGGAGGAGTTCGCCGTTGTGCCAGCCGAACTCGAACTTGGTGTCGGCGAGGATGATGCCACGGGACTCGGCGTGCTCGCAGGCACGGGAGTAGATCTTCAGGGTGAGGTCGCGCAGGAGGGAGGCTGTTTCGACACCGATGACGGCGGCGGCTTCCTCGAACGAGATGTTCTCATCGTGCCCGCTTTGCGCTTTGCTGGCGGGGGTGAAGATGGGTTCCGGGAGGCGGTCGCTTTCGACGAGACCGGCAGGCAGGGGTATGCCGCAGATGGCGCCGGTACGCTTGTAGTCCTTCCAGCCGGAGCCGGAGACGTAGCCGCGGGCCACACACTCAACCGGCTCCATGCGGCAGCGTTTGACGTACATGGAGCGGCCTTCGAGCTGGTCGCGGAACTGGTGGAGATGTGCCGGGTACTCATCGACGCTGGCCGAGATCAGGTGATTCGGCACAACGTCGCGGAGCAGATCGAACCAGAACAGCGACATGGCTGTCAGGACGCGGCCTTTGCCAGGGATGCCCTGGGGCAGGATGCAATCGAAGGCAGAGATGCGGTCAGTGGCGACGATGAGCAGGTCGCTGCCCACCGAGTAGACATCACGCACCTTGCCGCTGGCGACGAGATCGACGCCAGGAAGGTTGGTGGTGGTTATAACGTTCACGGTTTTTCGGGGTCGGTTACCAGACGGCTGTGGTGGCGGCTATACGCGAAGTAGACGGCAAGGCCAATGGCGAGCCACACGACGAGACGAATCCATGTTTCTTTGTCGAGGGAAGCCATCATCGCGAAGCAAACGAGGACACCGAGGATGGGTACCACGGGAACCCACGGTGTGCGATAGGGACGCGGCGCATTCGGATTGGTGCGGCGCATGACGATGACTCCCACACAAACGATGACGAAAGCGAGCAGGGTACCGATGCTGGTCATGTTGCCGAGGCTGGCGAGCGGGATGAAGCCACCGAAGAGGCAGACGAAGAACATGAGGAGCAGGTTCGAGCGCCAGGGGGTGAGGAATTTCGGGTGGACGTCAGAGAAGACCGCGGGGATGAGGCCGTCCTTCGACATGGAGAAGAAGACGCGGCTCTGGCCGAGGAGCATGACGAGGATGACGGAGGCGTAACCGCAGAGGATGCCGACGATGATGGCGGTGGAGAGCCAGCCGTAACCGATGCTGCGCATGGCGTCGTCGATGGCGGTGGGGCCCATGTCCTTGTAGTTCATGATGCCGGTGAGGACGTACGAGAAACCGACATAGAGCAGGGTGCAGATGCCGAGAGATCCGATGATGCCGATGGGCATGTCGCGATTCGGGTTCTTCGTTTCCTGCGCGGCAGTGGAGACGGCGTCAAAGCCGATGTAGGCGAAGAAGACAATGCCGGCGGCCCGCATGATGCCGCTGATGCCGAATTCGCCAAATGTGCCGGTGTTTTCCGGGATGAACGGAGTGTGGTTGGCCGGAATGACGTGCGACCAGCCAACGGCGATCACTATGAGCACAATGGACACTTTGAGCATCACGATGGCCGCGTTGAATTTGGCGGATTCGGAGATGCCTCGAATGAGAACCATGGACGTGAGACAGACGACGAAGATGGCGGGGAGATTGACGATGCCGCCTTCGAAGGGTCCGGCTGTCAGGTTGTGCGGCAGGGCTAGGCCGAAATGGTGCAAGAGCTTGACCAGATAGTTCGACCAACTGACGGATAGCGTGGCAGCTCCGACCGCGTATTCGAGGATGAGATCCCAGCCGATGATCCAGGCGAGGAGTTCGCCCATGGTGGCGTAGGCATAGGTGTAGGCGCTGCCCGCTACGGGAATCATGGTGGCGAATTCGCTGTAGCACATACCAGCGAAAGCGCAGCCGAGGCCGCCAACGATAAAGGAGAAGACGACGGCGGGGCCGGCGTTATTGTGGGCCGCTGTCGGGGTGATGGCGAAGAGGCCGGCGCCGATGACCGCGCCGATCCCCAGAAGAATGAGGTTCAGCGGACCGAGCGTCCGTTTTAGTGAGTGAGTGCCACCTTCGCTTTCGCGAATAATGCGACTCAGCGGTTTGACTGCAAACAGGCTCATGCTTGAGCACCTTTCCGTTGCCACAGGTAAAACACGGGGACGCCGAGAAGGACCAGAATGAGGCCTCGCACCGTGAATTCGGGCTTGTTTATAAGTAAGAGTACTTCAATGACTGTTGCCATCAGGATATACAGAGCGGGTACGACGGGGTATCCGACCGCTTTGTAGGGTCTCGCCAGACTCGGGCGGGTCCGGCGGAGCCGGAACAATCCTGCGATGGTCAGGATATAGAAGAGCAGAACAGCAAAGATAACATAATCCAGCAGATCGTTGTACTGACCGCTGAGGGTGAGCAGGACGGCCCAACCGCACTGCATGGCGAGCGCGGGGATGGGGGCGTGGGTCTTCTCGTCGAGTTCCCCGGCTTTGGCGAAGAAGAGCTTGTCCTGCGCCATGGTGAAATAGACGCGCGCCCCGGAGAGGATGATGCCGTTGAGGCAGCCGAAAGTGGACACCATGATGGCGGCGGCCATGATTTTGGTGGCCATGGGGCCGAACATGACGGAGACGACAGCGGTGGCGACGCGATCTTCGGGGGCGGTGGTGATCTGCGGGAAGGTCAGCACCGACATGTACACGAGATTGCAGGCGAGGTAGAGGAAGCAGACGATGCCGACGCCGAGGCCGAGGGCGAGAGGCAGATTCTTCTGGGGATTGCGGACTTCGGCGGCAGCGAAAGTGACGTTGTTCCAGGAGTCGGAGGAGAAGAGGGGGCCGACCATGGCGGTGCCGACGAGAGCGATGGCGGTCCAGCCGAAGTTAACGGGGGCACCGGAGGTGTATTCCCAGAGGTGGCCGAAGTTGGCGGCGATGACCTGCGGGTTGCGTCCGAGGAAGTAGCCGAGGCCGGCGAGGAACAGGAGTGAGGCGACTTTCGCGAAGGTGAAGACGTTCTGGACGAGGGCGCCTGTGCGAATGCCCCGGGTGTTGATAGCGGTCAGGATGAGAATGACGGCGATGGCGAGGAGTTGCTGGGTGGTGAGGCCGAGTTTGCCGGAACCGAAGATGTAGTTGGCGGCGGATATCGAGGGAAAGAAGACGCCGGTGTATTTGGCGAAAGCGACGGCGACTGCGGCGATGGTGCCGGTCTGGATGACGACGAAGAGGGTCCAGCCATAAAGGAAGCCCCAAAGGCGGCCGAAGGCTTCGCGGAGATAAACGTACTGGCCACCGGCGTCGGGGATAGCCGCGGCGAGTTCGCCGTAACTGAGGGCGGCGACGATGGTGAGAATGGCGCCGAGGAGCCAGCAGGCGAGGAGCAGTCCGGGCGATTTGACCTGGCGGCCGACGTCGGCGCTGACGATGAAGATACCGGAGCCGATCATGGAGCCCATGACGAGCGTGGTGGCGTCAGTCAGGCCGAGGCCTTTGACAAAGCCCTGTCTTCTTGCTGCGGCGGGCTGCGTTACGCCCGGGTCAGTTGTTGCCATTCGGTCATCCGATCTCGAAGAGTCTGCTTTGTGCAGGATAGCGGAAGCATGTCAGCGATGACGGCAACGGAGTCGGCACCTGCATTCCAGCAAGTCTTAGCATTGTCGCGCGTGATGCCGCCGATGGCAACAAGAGGGCGGGTGGTGAGGGCTCGGACGGTGCGGAGGAGGTCGGGACCGGTGGTGGGGTCAGGGCGTTCCTTGGAGGTGGTGGGGAAGATAGGGCCGAAGGCAAGGTAGTCGGCTGGTTCGTTCTCCGCGAGGGTGAGCTGGGCGGGATTGTGCGTGGAGAAGCCGAGGAGGGCGGTGGGGCCGATGACGCGGCGGGCGTCGGAGGGGGCGAGGTCGTCCTGGCCGACGTGGAGGCCGGTGGGAGTGGAGAGGTTCAGGAGGGCGGCGTAGTCGGCGCGGTCGTTGACGATAAAAATGGCGTTGGCCTGGGCGCAGAGGGTGGCGAGGCGCTGGGCGAGAGCGTAAGTGTGGCGGGTCCAGGGATCTTTGTGGCGGAGCTGGAGGATTTGGGCTCCGCCTTCGAGGAAGGCCTCGGCGGCGAGTTCGGGGGGGATGCCTCGCTGGGTGAGGGTGGTGGCGTCGAGGATGGGGTAGATGGGGGGGAGAGTCAAATGACCATTATCGACATGGGAACCGGATGGTCGTGGGTAGATTACTCAGGATCGGGCTTTGCGGGCGGATTTGACTTCGTACATGGCCTGGTCGGCGGCTTCGGTGGCTTTGGTGAGGCCCTGGCCAGGGATGCGGGTTGCGTAGCCGATGGAGGCGGCGATGCCGGCTTCGGCGAGGTGGTCCTGCACACGCGCCGTGAGGGCTCGGGCGCTGGCGGCGTCGCATTCGGTGGCCAGGATCAGAAATTCATCGCCTCCGGTGCGTGCCACGACGTCGATTTCGCGGACGGCGACACTGATGGCGCGGGCGGCGCTGACGAGCAGATCGTCGCCAGCGGCGTGGCCCCGGGTGTCGTTGACCTGCTTCAGGCCGTCGAGATCGATGGCGAGGACGGAGGCGGGGGTGGCGTAGCGGGCACAGCGGGCTTCTTCGGCAGCCAGGAGGCGGTCCCAGCCGCGGCGGTTGTAGAGATTGGTGAGCGCATCGATTTCGGCGTCCTCTCGGGCGCGTTCAGCGAGTCGCGCGACTTCGGTCGCGGTGATTTCGGCGTTCAGGAGACTGCTGAGCATCGCGGCGAAGAGCTCAATGAGGGGCAGGTTGTCTTCGGTGGCATCGGCCCTGGGCGTGGGGTGGATGGCACAAAGGGTGCCGAAGAGGGAGCCATCGGAGTAAGTAAGGGGAACGCCCACGTAGGCTCCGATTTGCAACTGCTGGCGGATGGGGGTATTGGCGTAGACCGGGATGGAGTCGGAGTCGGGAGCGATGCGGGGGCCGCGGCCTTCGACCATGTGGGAGCAGAAGCTGTCGGTCCACTTGAGGACCTTGTTGGGTTCGACACCGTAGCCGTGGTCGTTGGCCTGGAGGACGATCCAGTCATTGCCCTCGGTGCGGGTGACCATCCAGAGGTCGAAACCCATCTTTTTGTGGAGGTAATCGAGGACGGCGCGGGCGGCTGCGGAGAAGTCGGGCGTCGTGTCTGAGATCCCCCCGGTTGTGACGGGGATGAGGCGGGCGAAGGGGTTCAGCGGCATTGGTCTCCGAGGTGCCCAGTGGTAGTACCAGGCGGTTGTGTCCTCATTATGCCAGTGGGAGTGCGGGCGGCGTTTTAGAATAGAAGTAGTGGATTAGCGGCTGTCGGCGGCTGACCTACAAGTCCTGAAAGATTTTTCACTCCCTTAATAATCATGCTCTGTGCCGGAATCGTAGGTCTGCCCAATGTTGGCAAAAGTACATTGTTTAATGCTTTGACGCAAAGCCGGAAGGCGATGGCGGCGAATTACCGGTTCTGCACGATTGAGCCGAATCAGGGCGTGGTGACGGTGCCGGACGAACGGCTGGAAGTGCTGGCGAAGATCAGCAAGACGCAGAAGATCATCCCCTCGGTATTTGAATTCGTGGATATTGCGGGGCTGGTGAAGGGCGCGAGCCAGGGCGAAGGGCTGGGAAATCAGTTCCTGGGGCATATTCGGGAAGTGGATGCGATTGTGCAGGTGGTGCGGTGTTTTGAAAATTCGAACATTGAGCACGTGATGGACACAGTGGACCCGATTCGGGACATCGAGATCATCAACACGGAGCTGGTGCTGGCCGATATGGACAGCATTCAGAAGCGGCGCCTGAAGCAACAGAAGATCGCCAAGGGCGGGGATAAGAAGGCGATTGCGGAACTGGCGCTGATTGACCGTCTGGAAGCGCATCTGAATGAAGGCAAGCACGCGTTCTCGATGGAAGTTACTCCGGAAGAAGTTGCCGTGCGGAAGGGGCTGTTTCTCCTGACGGCGAAGCCGACGCTGTTTGCCTGCAATGTTGGCGAAGAAGACCTGGCGCATCCGGAGAATAACCCGTGGGTGACGAAGGTGAAGGAGTATGCGGCGACGCACCTGGGGTGCGGCGTGGTGGTGGTTTCGGCGGAGATTGAGTCGGAACTGATTACGCTGCCGGCCGACGAGCGGGCGGAGTATCTGGCAGGGCTGGGCGTGGAAGACGGGTCGAAGACGGGGGCCGGGACGCTGATTCAGGAAGCGTATAAGCTGCTGGGGCTACGGTCGTACCTGACGACGGGCGAGAAAGAAACGCGCGCGTGGACGATTCATGCGGGCGACAAGGCTCCGGTGGCGGCGGGCGTGATTCACTCGGACTTCGAGAAGAGCTTCATTTCGGCGGAAACCACGGCGTACGACGATCTGATGGAGTGCGGCAGCTTTGCGCGGTGCCGCGAACTGGGCAAGACGCGGACGGAAGGCAAGGAATACGTGGTGCAGGACGGCGACATTATGGAGTTCAAGACGTTCCTGTAGGGTGAGATTCAATGTCGGCGTCGGAGTTGCTGGTTCAGGCGAGGATTGGGAAGCGGCGTTTGGCGGAATTACCGCCAGCGGTGCGACCGGGGTCTGTCGATGAAGCCTATGTCTGCCAGGATGGCGTGGTTGCCGGGTGGCTGGCGCATTACGGGGGAGCGGTGGCGGGCTACAAAGTGGCCTGTACAAACGTGATTGCGCAGCAGCAACTGGGTGTGGACGGGCCGTTTTATGGGCGGTTGCTGTCGCCGTTTTGCTGGCACAGCGGGGTTCGACTGGCGGCGGACGGGTTCTTCATGCGCGTGATTGAGGCAGAGTTCGGCTTCCGAATGGGTGCGGACTTAGCGCCGGTAGCGGGCGGACGGTCGCGGGAAGAGATTGCGGTGGCCGTGGAAGGTTTACTGCCTGCGATTGAGATTGTGGACAGCCGTTTTGACGACTGGGAACATGTGGGTGCGGTCTCGCTGGTCTCGGACAACGCGTGCAATGGCGGGTGGGTTCGAGGCGAACTGATACGCGACTGGCGGGGCGCAGATCTGGCGGCGCAGCAGGTACAGGTCCGGGTGAATGGGGCGGTGGCAAGGGAGGGGTCCGGCGCGGCAGTGCTGGGACATCCTCTGAATGCCCTGCAATGGCTGGTCAACAAAGTGAACAGCCGTGGTGAGACGGTACGGGCGGGTCAGTACATGACGACGGGAGTTGTGTCGGCGGTGTACATGGCTGAGGCAGGGGACGAAATCGAAGCAGATTTTGGATCTTTGGGCACCGTAGCAGTGGCGTTTACAGGCAGTGACGAGCCGTCGACAAGATAGTTAACTTTCTGTAGTTATATCTCCTATAGTTTTTCTTAACCTGAGCCGATAAATGACTCAGGTGCAGGACATACAGACACAACGATCGTGGCAGGGCTCAGAATCCAGCACGGGAACACCCCGGATTCTGATTGTGGATGACACGCCGGTAAACGTCGATCTGCTGCAGTACGTACTGAATGCCGAGGGCTTTCGGACGCTGCGGGCGGCGGACGGAGGGGCCGCGCGGCGGCTGTGTCGGGAGGAGAGTCCTGACCTGGTGCTGCTGGACGTGGTGATGCCGGGAGAATCGGGATTTGACACCTGCGCCGAACTGAAGTCGGACCCGCGAACCGCAGATATTCCGATCATATTCCTGTCGGCTCTGGACGACGTGAAGAGCAAGGTTCGCGGCCTGAAGGCGGGTGGCGTGGATTTTGTGTCGAAGCCGGTGCATGGGGAAGAAGTTCTGGCCCGGGTTCGCGTGCATTTGCGGATTCGGGAAACCAACCGGGCGCTGATGCGTGAGCAGCAATCGCGACTGGAGCAGTTGCGGGATGCGCAGCGGGCGATCCTGGTGCAGCCCGACGAGCTTCCGGACGCGGAGTTTGCGGTCTATTTTCGACCACTTGAGGAAGCCAGTGGTGATTTCTATGATGTCGTCGCACTCGCTGAGGACCTGTTTGGCTACTTCGTCGCGGATGTGAGTGGCCATGGGGCGAGCGCAGCATTCCTGACAGCTGCAGTGAAAGCACTGCTGCGCCAGTACTCGAGCCCGGTATTTTCACCGGAAGACGCGATGCGCGGGGTGGACGCGGTGATGCGGCAATTGCTGGGCGAGGAACAGTATCTGACGGCGAGTTATGCGCGTTTGAACCGGGCTACGGGTGGACTGACCGTGGTGAGCGCGGGGCATCCCCCGGTCATTGTGGTGACAGCCAGTGGTAAGGCGCAACTGGTGGAACTGGACAGCGATCCGCTGGGAAGTTTCGGGGCGCTGACGCTCCAAAGCCGGAAGGTGCACGGTGACCAGGGGCGACCGCTTTTACATGTTTAGCGATGGCCTGATTGAAGGTACGCCTGGGGCGGGCAGGCGACGCGGGCTGGAACAACTGGTAGAAGCCTGCATGGACTACCGTGACCTGCCGCTGGAGGCTGGTGTACCGGCGATCGCGCACGCAGTTCGAAGCTCCGCGGGAGTGACTGCGGACGATCTGTTGCTGCTGGGAGTGAAAGTCTGAAATGGCGAATTCGGCATCGGTGGAGTTTGACATCCGAAAGAGGTTACCTGCTTCGCTGGAGGCTGTGGACCCAGTGTCCATGCAGCTCCGCAGGCTGATGGAAGGTCGCTACTCCCGGACGGATGTCTTCGCGGGGGAACTGCTGTGCCGCGAGGCGCTGGCCAATGCGATCCGGCATGGTTCGGAAATGGATGGGACGCGAACAGTGAATTTTGCGGCGCGGGTCCGGTCGAATCGACTCACTATGGCGGTGACCGATGAAGGCCCTGGTTTTGACTGGCGGAGCGTGAAGATACATGCACCAGGCGACTGTGACGTTTGCGGTCGGGGGATGGCGATCTACCAGGGATATGCGGACCGGATTCGCTTCAACCGAAGCGGAAATCAGGTGATGCTCGTCAGGCGTCTGGGGATACGGGGAAAACAAGTATGAACGACACATGTGTATTGGATTTTCAGGATCAGAAACTGTTCCGGCTTACGACCGATGTGGTTGCGGCACGGGTGCCGGAATTGAGAGCCCAGCTAAAGGAATTGCTGGCCGGAGGCGTTCAGGTACTGCAACTGGATCTGGAGGAGGTCCGAATGGTGGACTCGGCGGGGATCGGGCTAATCATTTCAACGCACAATTCCCTCAAAAAAACCGGAGGCAAGCTGGAACTAACAGGCGTGGCACCGGAGATCGGCGACTTGTTCCGCAGCATGCGAATGCACCAGCATTTCAGAATCAGCGGAGTGGAGTAGACAGCGATGAGCGATTTCGCCCACGATGACGACCTGGTACAGTGCTATCTGGCAGAAAGCCGTGAACACCTGGCGACGATTGAAACCGATCTGCTGCAGATTGAGCAGGCCGGCTCGGCAATTGACGAACAGCTGGTAAATCGGGTTTTCCGGGCAGCACACTCGATCAAGGGTGGGGCCGGTTTCTTTGACCTGACAAAGATCCGGGAGCTGGCGCACAAAACGGAAAATGTACTGGACATGGTCCGGTCGCGGGAGATGGTACCGACGCCGGAAATCGTCAATGTTCTGCTGCTGGCTTTTGACAAGCTGCGAGACCTGCTGGACAACTTCGGCAGCAGTAACAGCGAGGACATCTCAGATTTTGTAACGGCACTGACCAGCCTTTCGAGCGTCGTCCCGGGACTTGAAGGGTCACAACCGTCCGCGCTGTGCGGAGCCATTGATGTGAGCGGCGAAGGGCCGTTCGCGGAGGTCTCCGAGTTCGATCTGGAGCATGCGCGACGAGCCGGGAAACGCATTTTCCAGGTGGCCTTCGATTTACTCACCGATATCCAGCGGCGCAACGCGACACCACTCGACATTTTCCGAACCCTGATGGACTCCGGCCAGGTTCTGGATTCCGCACTGGACCTGCAGTCGGTGGGAACACTGGACGATGAGCCGCGCGGTGAGATACACCTGGACGTGCTCTATGCCAGCACCCTGGATGAAGTGGCGCTAAGCCAATTATTGCGGATCCGGCCCGAGCAGATTCGTTGTGTTCAGGAATTGGCGGAACCGATTCGACAGGCGGAGTCTGCGGTTGCGGTGGAGTGGACGGAAGGTCCGGGGCCAGTCGCTGTACGAGAAGAAACTGTTCGCGAAGAAATAGCCGGTCGGGCGGAGAGTGTTGCAACGCCGGCACCGGAAGCCACGGTGCGGCTGAATGTCTCGTTGCTGGATTCGCTGATGACGCTGGCCGGCGAGCTGGTACTGGGACGCAACCAGATGAACGAGGCGCTCGCCAGTCGTGATGAACGTGCGATTGCAGCGAGCGCGAACCGCATCAGCGCGGCAACTTCGGAATTGCAGGAAGCAGTGACGCTGACCCGCATGCAGCCGGTCAGCTCCCTGTTCGCTAAGTTCCCCAGGCTGGTGAGGGATCTCGCGCGAAGCCTGGGAAAGGACGTTCACCTTCGCATGGAGGGCGGCGAAGTTGAACTCGACAAGACGATCCTGGAAGGCCTGAGCGATCCGCTGACCCACATGGTGCGGAACTCGGTCGACCACGGGATTGAAGCGCCGGAAGTGCGGAGTGCCGCAGGAAAGGCAGCCGCAGGAACTGTGACGCTGCGGGCGAGTCATCAGGCGGGCCAGGTCGTGATTGAAATCGGGGACGACGGAAAGGGGCTGCGCGCCGACAAAATAGCAGCGTCCAGCCTGGCTCGTGGCCTTGTCTCCCAGGCGCAACTGGAAGGCATGAGCGACCGGGAGAAAATCGCACTGATTTTCCTGCCGGGAATGTCAACGGCGGAAGTGGTGAGCGATGTTTCGGGGCGCGGTGTGGGGATGGATGTGGTGCGCACGAACCTGGACAAACTGGGCGGCAAGGTGGAGATCGAGTCGATGCCGGGCAAGGGTGCCCGGTTCCGCATTAAGTTGCCGCTGACGCTGGCGATCATTCCTTCTCTGCTGGTATCGCAGGGTGACGAACGCTTCGCGATTCCGCAGGTGAGCGTCGGCGAACTCATCCGGATTCCAGCGGGCAAGATTGCGGAGCGCATTGACCGGGCCGGCGGGGCGGAGGTTCTGTTGCTGCGGGACCGACTGGTGCCGCTGCTGCATCTGGCTGACGCGGTCGGGCTGGAACGTCTGGATGACCCGTCGGTGGCGCTCAACGTTGTCCTGCTGGACACGGGGAGCTTCGAATTTGGCCTGATCGTCGAGAAGCTTCACGACACGGTGGAAATTGTGGTGAAGCCGCTGGGGCGGCATCTGCAGGACTTGCGGGACTATGCCGGGGCGACGATTCTGGGCAACGGTGAAGTTGCCCTGATTCTGGATGCCGCCGGGCTGGCGGAACGCGCGGCCATGAAGGCCAGCGAGGGCCTGAGAACCGGGCAGGAGGAAACGGCGGAGAAACAGAGCAGCAGCCATTCACTGCTTATGTTCCACAATGCGCCGGGAGAGGCGTGTGCGATTCCGATTGAGCAGGTGAAGAGGGTCGACAGCGTGGACCCTTCACAGGTGGAGTATCTGGGCGGACGGCGGACCATGCAGTACGAAGGAGCGAGTCTGCCGCTGGTGATGCTGCGGGATATGGCGGACGTGGGAGAACTGGAGCCAACACAGCAATGGGTGGTGATTCTGGTGGAGCGGGTCGGCCGGACCTTTGGATTGGTGGCCGCGGAACCACTGGAGATGCTGGAAGCAGAAGTGGCGCTGGACGCCGTTACGCTTCGGCAACCGGGTGTTGGTGGATCCGCCGTGCTGAACGGAAAGACAACCCTGATGCTGGACGTTTTTGAACTGGGAAGCAGCGTGGCCGGCCAGCCGGACGTACGGCCCGCCGAGGTTCAGGTAGAACGCAAAGCGGCGGGAGAGAGCGGGACAGTGTTGATCGCCGAGGATTCCGACTTTTTCCGAAACCAGATCCAGCGATTGGTAGAGGCGGTTGGATACCGAACGATCGCCGCTCCGGACGGGCAGGCCGCATGGGAACTGCTGATGGAGAACGCCGAACGCGTTTCTCTTGTGGCAACCGATGTGGAGATGCCGAGAATGGACGGGCTGGAGCTTACAAGGCACATTCGGGCGGATTCCAGATTTGCCAAACTGCCCGTGATTGCTTTGTCGTCACTTGCGGGAGAAGCGGAAATCGCGCGGGGCTTTGCGGCCGGCGTCAGCGAGTATCAGGTGAAACTGGACGGCGACATGTTGATCAACAGTATCCGCAAGTCGCTCTCCGAAGAGATTGCAGAAAACAGAAACAGGTGAACCGATGTCGAAAACAGTGAAATTTCTGAACCGCTTTAATATTGCGCAGCGCTTTCTGGCAAGCGTGTGCTTCTTTTCCCTGCCGCTGGGAGTGCTGTTCTACTTCAACATAGAGCAATTATCGGAGAAGCTTTCCTTCGCGAGACTTGAAGTGGATGGTGCGAAGTTCGAGGCTCCGGCGATCCGCATGCTCAAATCACTGGCAGATTATCGCGTCGCCACGATCCGGGGAAGCCGCGACAGCGAAGCGGCTCGTCAGGAGGTGGAAAACCAGTTAAAGCAACTCAGCAAAGAAATGCAGGAGCACGGGGAATCGATGCAGTTCACCGACAAGCAACTAAAAGAATCGGGCCACGACAATCTCCGGCTGGAGGCAATTGCACAGAAGTGGCAGGCGCTGCAGCGTGAGTCGCAGAATCCCTTGTCAAAAGCAGCGTCGGAGCAGTACGACCAGATGGTTATGTCGATGACAGATTGGGTGGCCCATGCGGTCGACACCTCGAACATTACCCTCGATCCAGAGTTAGACACGTATCATCTGGGGGACGCCTCGTCGGAGATTCTCGCGAAGCATGTCGCCCGACTCGGTTCCGTGCGAATACAGATTGCAAGTGCGGCAAAAGTTCACAGCCAGAGCAGTAACGAGAAACAGGATATGGCGATCGCGGGCACCATGTTGAAGGACGCGGAATTTGACCATATCAACGAAGATCTGGTAACGGTTCTTGAGGCCAATTCGAAAGGTCCGAATCCGAGCGCTGCGCTGCGGGCCTCGCTGGAAACGACATTGGGACGGTACAGGACCGAACTTGGGCATCTGATTGACACATTGAACGGCATGGGACAGGGAAAGCAGATCTCGGCCGAGGAGTTCGAACAAGTGGCTTCGCGGGCGAGCCAGGCCAGTGTAGAACTGGGGGAGAAGTCGCTGGCGGAGCTACAGCGACTTCTTGAGGAGCGAATTGCGGACTTCGGCAGCTACCGGACGACGCTGATCACGGGGACGGGACTGGCGCTGGCGCTGGCTGTGCTGGTGCTGACGATCCGCGGGGTAACCAGGCCACTATCGACAGCGGTCGCGCACGCAGGCTTTGTAGCGGATGGTGATCTTTCGAGAGATCTGCCCGAGAGCTTTTTGGAACGCGGTGATGAGATTGGAACACTGGCGCGGGCCATGCAGGAGATGTCGACGAAGCTGCGGAAGATGGTGGGTGAGATTTCGAGTGGTGTCGGGGTACTCTCGTCGGCGGCGGGCCTGCTGCAAAGCAGTTCAACGCAGATGACCGCAGAATCAAGAAACGCTTCTGATAAGGCGCACTCAGTAGCGGCGGCGGCCGAAGAGATGAGTTCGAACGTGACTTCGGTCGCGATCGGGATGGAAGAGACGACGACCAACCTCGCGAACGTGGCGGCAGCGACTGACCAGATGACGGCAACAATTGGCGAAATCGCCGGTAATTCCGAACGGGCGCGGCGGATTACACATGATGCCACCATGCAGGCGCAGAAGATCACCGAGCAGATCAACCAGTTGAGCGAATCAGCGAGGGAGATTGGCAAGGTGACGGAAACGATCAACGAGATCTCGTCGCAGACGAATCTGCTGGCGCTGAATGCAGCGATTGAAGCCGCGCGAGCTGGCGCAGCAGGTAAGGGCTTCGCAGTGGTGGCCAACGAAATCAAGGCGTTAGCGCAGGAGACAGCGGCGGCCACGGAAGATATCAAGAACCGCGTGGCCGGAGTGCAGAGATCAACGGCCAGCGGGATTTCGGAGATTGAAAAGGTCTCGCAGGTCATTCATGAGGTCAGCGACATTGTTGGGTCGATTGCTGCGGCGATTGAAGAGCAGGCGACAGCGACGAAGGATATCGCACGGAATATCGCGGAGGCTTCGACAGGGGTGAATGACGCCAACGAGCGCGTGGCACAGTCGTCTCAGGTCTCGCGCGAAATTGCGAAGGACATTGGCACTGTGGACCATGCGGCGTCAGAGATGTCTGATGGGAGCGGACATGTGCGGGCCAGCGCCGACGAGGTCTCACGGATTTCGAATCAGTTGCAGCTGACGGTAGACCGGTTCCGGGTACAGGCCGCCCATGTCCACGCTTAATGCTGTTGCCGATTCCACAACCCTTCTGGCAACGTTTGCCGTGAAGGATGTGATGTACGCGATCGAGGCTTCGCGCGTACAGGAGGTGATTCGCCCCCGGGCAATGACGAGAGTACCCCATGCCGGCGGAGGGGTGCTCGGCGTCATCAACCTGCGGGGCAGGATTGTCACGATCTTCGACGCAGGAATGCTGCTGGGGGTGGGAGCGTCGGACGCTGACCGGGGAAGCCGGGTCATCATCGTTCATAGCCGGGCGGAGTTTGTGGGCCTGATGGTGGAAAGAGTCGCCGAAGTTCTGGAGACGGAATCCGGAGCGTCGGCACCGGTGCCTGCGAATCTGGCACCGGAACGAGCGGGTATTTGCCGGGAAGTCTACCGAGTCAATGAAAGGGTCATCGCGCTGCTCGATACCGAGGCCTTGCTTGCCCCGGAGGTAGTCGGCCGGGGGCAGAGAGGAATAGCCAATGAGCCTGCGCGTGCTGGTGGTGGATGATACGGCCGTCTTCCGGAAGGTCGTGTCTGATGCTTTGGCTGGTATCCCGGACGTGGAAGTCTGCGGGACGGCCTCGAACGGGAAGCTGGCACTGGCTCGACTGGAGACAGCGCGCCCGGATTTGTTAACACTGGATCTGGAAATGCCGGAGATGAACGGCATTGAGACGCTGGAAGCTCTGGCTCGAATTGACGGAGCGCCGGGAGCGCTGATGATCAGTTCCGGAACGGTCCGTGGCACACAGACTACCATGAGGGCACTGGAACTGGGGGCCTTCGACTTCATTGCCAAGCCGGACGGTGGCAACGCAGAAAGTACGATCCTGAAGCTGCGAGGCGTGCTGGCGCCGAAGCTGGCTGCTTTTGCCCGCCAGCGGGAAATCCGGCAGTTGCTGAATCATTCATACCGGAAGCCGGCGACTTCCATGGCATCCCACACGACACCGCCACCGCCCCCCGCCACCGCTCCCGTCCAGGGACGGTCAACTGGTCCGTCGGGCGCGACCGACAACAGGATCGTGAAGCCGGCGCTCATCCTGATCGGGGTCTCGACGGGGGGCCCCCGCGCGCTGGCGGAAGTTTTGCCATCCCTGCCGGCGGAGCTACCAGCCCCCATCTTTATCGTGCAACACATGCCGCCGCTGTTCACTGCTGCGCTGGCACAGAGTCTGCAGGCAAAGAGCCGGATACGTATCAAAGAGGCCGAAGATGGCGAAGTGGCCACTCCGGGCTGCGCCTATCTGGCGCCGGGCGGCAGACACATGACGCTTGTCCCCGCGGGAATGAACCGGCCGGTGATCCGACTGACAGACGGTCCGCCGGAACATGGCTGTCGGCCCGCAGTGGACGTATTGTTCCGGTCCGTGGCAAGTGCATTCCCGCAAAGATCGATCGCGGTAGTCCTGACGGGGATGGGTACCGACGGCACGGAAGGTGTTCGGGAGTTAAAAAAGTCAGGGTGTGTTTCGATTGCGCAGGATGAGGCGACTTCAATAGTCTTCGGCATGCCTCGTGAGGTAATTCGGGCGGGTATTGCGGACCACGTCGTTCCGCTGGGCCTTGTGGCGGCGGAAATTATGCGCCAGGTTCGGGATGCGAAATGATCAGATTGCAGGCACAGGAGTTTCCCGTTGTTGGCGCATATATTCATGCGCTTTGTTCGATCTCGCTGGATCCATCAAAGACATATCTGATTGAGAACCGACTGAGCGGCATCGCAGAAGAACTGCACTGCGGGAGCTATCTGGAACTTCTTCAGAAGGCGAAGTCCGATTTGAGTGGCGGCGTGCAGCGGCGAATCATCAATGACATCACGACCAGGGAGACACTTTTTTTCCGGGATTCATCGCCGTTTGACCTGCTGCGATTCAAGCTGATTCCTGAGCTGATCGACAGACGGCGCAGTTCCGTGGCGCCGATCCCAATTCGCATCTGGAGCGCGGCATGTTCCAGCGGACAGGAACTCTACAGCATTGCCATCGCCCTGAAGGAGACACTCGGCGATGTTAGCAAGTACAAGATTCGACTTCTGGGAACGGACATTTCCGATGCGGCGGTTGCGACGGCGAGCGAGGGTATTTTCAGCGAGGTGGAGATCTCCCGTGGCCTGAGTGAGGCGTCGGTGGCGAGGTACTTCACGCGGGTTCCACGCGGCTGGAAAATTCGGGACGAACTCCGCGGCATGGTATGTTTTCGCCGCCTGAATCTGGTGGAGGATTTCTCCGGCGTGGGGACGTTCGACATCGTGTTTTGCCGGAACGTGGCAATTTACTTCAATGAGAAGGACCGGATATCGATGTTTACCCGAATTGGTCAGAGGATGGAGCGGGATGGTCAGCTGGTCATCGGATCGATGGAGTCCCTGAACGGTTTGTGTCCGCAGTTCGAGTCGAGGAGGCATCTGCGGTCGGTGTACTACGAACTGAAAACCAATGGCTGAGAACTCTAACAGTCAGGATGGAGACCTGGCACGGATCCTGCAGGCGATCACGTCCGTGGCGGTGATCGGGACGGACCGACGGGGCCTCATCACGTTATTTAATCGTGGGGCGGAGATCCTGCTGGGATACAGAGCGCAGGATGTCACCGGGCGGATGCTGGCAGAAAGGCTCCATATGGCTGAGGAGGTGCAGGCGCGAAAGCGACAAATGCGCCAACTGCTGAAAAGGCCAGTGGAGTTTGGGGACCTGGCGATCCGCACCGATGAGCGGGGTCTGCCGGAGGCGACCGAGTGGACGATGGTCCGGCGCGATGGGACCCATTTCGCCGGAAGCCTGAGCGTGAGTCCGACGATGGACGAACAGGGCTGCATTTTGGGCTATGTCGGAATAATTGAAGACGTCAGCCAGCGGGTGGAACAAGCCCGGCGACTGGAAAAAGCCCTGCGGGCGGCGGAAGCAGCCAGCCGAGCAAAAAGCGAATTTCTGGCGGCCATGAGCCACGAGATCCGGACCCCGATGAACGGGATTCTGGGAATGGCGGGGCTGCTGATGAACAGCGATCTGACGACGCGGCAGCGGGGCAGGATGGAGACACTGCGAGACAGCGCGGAAGCGCTGCTGGGAGTGCTGAACGATATCCTGGACTTTTCCAAGATCGAGGCCAGCAAGCTGGAACTGGAAGTGGCCGATTTCGACCTGCGCCGGATTGTGGAAGATGTTTGCGAACTCCTGGCAGTCCGCGCACAGGAAAAGGGTCTGGAGGTACTCTATTTCATCGAGCCGGGAGTGCCGACGCGGCTGCAGGGCGACCCCAACCGGTTGCGTCAGATTCTGATCAACCTGATGGGCAATGCGGTGAAGTTCACAGCGGCAGGCAGTGTCGCGCTGGAAGTAAGCCGCTCAGAAGGCAGCGGTGACTTGTTGCGGTTCGAAGTTCAGGATACAGGTCCAGGGATACCAGCCAACAAGCACAACCTGCTGTTCCAGCCGTTTTCCCAGACAGACGCGTCCACCGCGCGCCGACACGGAGGCACGGGTCTCGGGCTGTCGATTGTCGCCGGACTGGTGAAGATGCTGGGTGGGCAGGTTGGGTTCGAGAGTGACGAAGGCAAGGGGACGATGTTCTGGTTCACTGCCGCCTTGCCGGCCCAGCCCGAAGTCCGCAGACCCAAAGCACTGTCATTACAGGGGAAACGGGTTCTGATTGTCGACAGTTCAGCGGCAAGTCGGGCGCACATCCTGAGATACCTCCGCTATTGGGATTGCCGAGGAGATGAAGCACCGGACCGCGCAGGTGCGCTGAAGCGGTTGAGCGAAATGGATTCGGGATACGATGCCGTGCTGGTGGACGTGGGAAATCGGGAGATGAGCGGCGAAGGATTCCCACATCATTTCCCCATGCCGCTGATCGCGATGACAGCGTTGAAGGACGCCCGCGACACGGCCTGGTGGCAACAGCGAGGATTCACCCGACGAGTGACGAAGCCGCTGAGACAAGGCGATCTGGGGGCAGCGCTGGCCTTCGCCATGGGCTTTGGGCGGCAACAAAACGCAGAGTGGGCGGCAACCTCCCCGGCGCCGGTGCAGAAAGCACTGCGACGGGGGCGAAAACTACTGCTGGTGGAAGACAATGCGGTGAACCGGGAGGTAGCGCTGGGCATTCTTGAGGACCTGGGGTACGAGGCGGATGTCGCCTTTGATGGCAAAGCCGCGCTTCAGTTGCTGCACACCAACTGTTACGCCGCAGTGCTTACGGACTGTAATCTTCCGGAACTGGATGGCTACGAACTGGCCCGGCTGATTCGGTCTCGGGAGACGCAGGTGGCGGATCACGATGTTCCGGTAATAGCCATGACGGCGCATGCGCTGGCCGGTGACCGGGAGAAATGCCTCCAGGCCGGGATGGACGACTACATTTCGAAACCGGTCCAGGCAAAAGTGCTGGAGGCGCTGCTGGATCAATATACGGGCGTCTCAGGAAAGGTTCCGGATCCGGTTGCAGCAGAGGAGGAAAGCCTGTCGCCCCGGACCGACGGGTTTGATCGGGACGATTTCGTCGAGCGACTCATGGGAAATGAAGACCTGGCGAAGCGCGTGGCCAGCCGGTTCCTGGACGATGTACCGGCGCAGATTGCAGCTCTGGCACAGGCACTGGAGTCGGGTCCGGCACTCGAAGCAGGACAGGTGCGGGATCTGGCGCACGCCATCAAGGGAGCGGCGGCGAATGTGAGCGTGACACACCTCAGCCGCGTCGCCCGCGAAATCGAGCGGGCAGCGGGCGAGGGGAACGAGGCAGAAATCCAGAGGTGCTTCAGCCAACTGACGGCGGAATTCGACCGCACGCAGAATCAACTCCGTGAGTTTATCGAAAGCCCCTGATTACCAGCGAATGGGCTTCGGGAAGAACTCGGCGATCAGATCGTTGTAGAAGGCCTGGTGATCTTCCATGCGGGGGCGGGTATCGCTCTTCGAATAGAGATCGTAGGGGTTGAACTTGCGGACCCATTCCAGCATTTCGCGATCATGATCGTCGAGGAGGTGCTGGTAGGCACCTTCGCGGTGGACTGGGTAGCAGGAGTGGTAGCGAATCATGTACTGCGCGGGTTCGGGCAGGTAGTCCTTCGTGACGCGGTACAGATATTCGTCGTGGCCCCAGGAAAGGTGAACGTTGCGCAGGCCACAGCCGGGTTCGTAGATGCCGTTGGCGGTCTGGAGAGCGGGGTTCAGGGCGTCGGGGTTGGCGGCGAAGAATTCGGGGTAAACGATCTTGTTTGACCAGGCGCAGCCGACGGGGAAAGTGTCGCCGACGACGGCCCACTGGGGTTCGTCGTAGAAGCAGAGCATCTTGCCGAGGTCATGGATGAAGCCGGTCAGGATCATCCAGCGGGGGTGGCCATCGCGGCGGATGGCTTCGGCGGTCTGGAGGTTGTGTTCGATCTGCGAGAGCGAGGTGTCGGGATCGCTGTCGTCGACGAGCGTGTTGAGCTTTTCCATCGCTTCCCAGATGCCCATTTCGCCGCGGTTCAGGGCGCCGAAATTCGCTTCGCGTTCGAGGACGGAAGCCAGGGTCTGGAACTGGTGGTTCTGGCGGTAGAATTCGCGGACGACGGGTGGTGTTTTGTCGTCGTACTGGCGGAACTCTTCTTTCTTTTTGTTCGGATCATAGCGATCCCGAACGGCGTCATCCCATTGGTCAAGTGATTGAAGAGGCTGAACGTGCATTACCTCTAGTTTCGCGCATCGACTTTTGCGATTAAGGCGAGGGCGCGTCACCTTCGCGGATCTCAATGAGGCGGTTGGCCTCGAGGCGGAGGTAGCGTTCGGTGAGACCGGAGGGCCAGCGGATTTCGAGGTCGGCGATTGCGGCGGGGCCGAGGCCAAAATGGAGGCGGCGGTCGCTGGTTGAGTAGAAGCTGGACTGGCTGAGAACTTCCTGGGTCTGGCGTTTGCCACCGTAAGTGAGAGTGACGCGAGCTCCGATGGCGGACCGGTTCGATTTGGTGCCGGTGAGCCTGAGTTTGAGCCAGTGGTTGTCACCGGAGACATCGTTGCGGAGAAGGCTGGGGGGCTCGTTCATGTTCATGACGAGGATGTCGAGGTCTCCGTCGTTATCGAAATCTCCGAAGGCGCAGCCGCGGCTGGCGTGGGAGGGGGTCTCGGAGATGAGTTCTTCAAAACGGCCATTGCCGAGGTTGCGGAAGACGATGCGGGGCGTTTTCCAGGGGTAGGCGGGGAGGGGCTTTTCGACTTCAGGATAGACGTGGCCGGTGACGAGGAAGATGTCGGGGTTGCCATCGTTATCGAGGTCCACGATACCCGCTCCCCAGCCAACGAAACGCGTTTCGACGCTGAGGCCGGCGGGGACGGTCTGGTCAAAGAAAGTTCCGTTGCCGGCGTTGCGATAGAGGATGCTGGTGTCGTCAGTGAAGTGGGTCTTGAAGATGTCGAGGTTGCCGTCGAGGTTGTAGTCGCCGAGCCCGACACCCATGCCGGCCTGTTCGCGGCCGTCTTCGTTGAGCGCGACGCCGGATTCGAGGGCGATTTCGGCGAAGGTGCCGTCGTGGTTATTGCGGAAGAGGAGGCTGGGGGAGGAGTCGCAGGCGGCGTAGATGTCGGGCCAGCCGTCGTTGTTAAAGTCGGCGGCGACGGTGGTCATGACGTAGCTGGATTTGGCTTTGGCGAGACCGGAGGGGACGGAGACATCGGTAAAGGTGCCGTCGCCATTGTTGCGGTAGAGGGCGATGCCGCCATGGACGAGGCCTCGGGGGCCGCAGTTGACGGGGACTCCGCGCCAAATGCAGTTATCGGCGGTGCCGGGGAGGGGAGCGGTTTTGGGGTCGAAGGGGGTGTAGTTGCCGACGACGAGGTCGAGGTGGCCGTCGCGGTTGTAGTCGAGCCAGGTGCAGCCGGAGCCCCAGTGGGGGGCTTTGGTGGCGAGGCCGGCCTGGGCGGTGACGTTGGTGAAGGTGCCATCGCCATTGTTGCGGTAGAGAAGGTTTTCGCCCCAGCAGGTGATGAAGATGTCGTCGAAACCGTCGTTGTTGTAGTCGGCGACGGCGACGGCGGAGGCCCAGCCGGTGTGGGTGAGGCCAGCTTTGGCGGTGACGTCGGTGAAGGTGCCGTCGCGGTTGTTTTTGTAGAGGCGGTTGGTGGCGGTGGAGCCTTCGAGGCGGGTGCCGGAGAGGAGGAAGATATCGAGCCAGCCGTCGTTGTCGTAGTCGAGGAAGGCGACTCCGCAGCCGATGGTTTCGAGGATGAATTTCTTGGTATCGACGCCGCCGGAGACGATGGGTTCGGTGAGGCCGGCCTGTTTGGCGATGTCGGTGAGGCGGGAGTGGAAGGGGAGACCGGAGGGTTTGCCGCGTGGGGTGGGGCGGACGCCTCGGGTGGCAATTCCCTGCCCCAGGAGGGGTGCGGCCAGGAGTGACAGGGCGTGGCGGCGGTGGATCATTGGCGGTTCGCGAGGCGGAACTGAAGGCTCTGCGGATTCCATTTTAAAAAGCGGGCGATGGCAGCCTGGGAATCGGCTTTGCGGCCCTGGCGGTCATAGAGGATGGCGAGTTGGGCGGCAGCCTGCATGAGGGAGGGGTCGAGGTTGAGCGCCCGGAGAAGTTCGCGTTCGGCTTCGGAGAGATTGTTGGCCCGCATCAGGGCGAGGCCGTGGTTCATGGCGAAGGTGGCGGAGTTGGGGGCGGAATCGACGGCCCACTTGCTGAGTTCAACGGCCTTTTCGGGCGAGCTGGTGCCGAGGTAGAGGACTTCGAGGGCGGCGAGAACTTCGGGGTCGTTGGTTTGCTGTTGGGCGGGAAGGGATTCGACGATACGGGTGGCCTGAGCGGCGAGGGCCGGGAGGTCGCGTTCGGCGGCGAGCTGGAGAGCGGCGAGGGCCATGTTGCGCTGACGGAATTCGGCAGGGGGCTGACGCCAGGGTTTGATGCCGGGAGGTCCGGGGACGGGCGCGGCGGGTGGGGTGCCGGGGCGGCGGAGCTGGTGGTCAGTGACGGCGAGGTGGGCGACGTTGCTGGTGGGTCGGGCGGGCATGTGACAGCCGGCGCAATCGGTGGCTTTGGCGGTGTGGGCGGTTTTGGAGAGGGTAGGCTGTCTGTGGCAGCCGGTGCAGATTTGGGCCATTTTGGCGGCTCGATTGGCCGTGTCGGCATGGGGGTTGTGGCAGGTACCGCACCAGAGCTGGCCGGATTTGGCGCATTTGCTTTCTGCTAATTCCTCTACCTGGGTGACGGCTTTGCGTCCGTTCTCGGCGGGGTCGTGGAGGAGGTAGGTGGCCATGGTGGCTTCGAAGGTGTCGCCGGGGCGGTAGTCCCACTGGGTCTTCCCAGGATTATTGACTCGGGTTTCGCCTTCGAGGTGGCACTGTTCGCAGACGCTGTCGCGGGCGGGGCCGGTGAGCTTCGCGGGGTTCACGATGTTGGTGGCCGACGGGCTGGCGAGGTGGGCGGCGGTGGCGCCGTGGCAGCGATCGCAGGTGATGGCGGTGACAGAGACGGCGGGGATTTTGCGGCCGTCGGCGTCGCTCGCTTTGGCGCGTCCGGCGTGGCAGAAGAGGCAGTTTTCGGTGACGGGGCGGTCGAAGTCGAGGAGTTGCATGGCTTCGTAGCCGGGGGAGACGTCCCAGCCTCCGGATTTGTACCAGGTGAGGGGGGATTCGAGGAGATAGTCGCCGACGCGGACCGCGTAGGTACGGGCTTTGTCGCCCCGACCGATCTGGAAGGCGACGGGATATTCGGCGGTGATGCCGCGCGCGGAGATGGTGTGGAAGAGCTGGCCTTTGCGGAAGTCGGCGGTGAGGGTGGTGGCGGAGGGGGCGTGGGTTGTGCGGCCGGAGGCGATGGCGTCAGCGGGGCCGAGGGACCGGCCCATGGGGGAGGCGAGGAAGCGCGCGGTCTCGCTGGGGTGGCAGGTCTTGCAGGGGTTAGAAATAGTCTGGGCGGAGATCAGCAAAACGCTGACTCCGCCCAGAAGTAGTACGTTGCGAAGCATTACCGCTGCGGGTTCTTCGGCAGGCTCAGCATGTTGGCGAAGATGCGGTAGGCACCGGGGACGCCGTCGGGCAGCTGGCGGTAGAAGGCGTATGCGTTGTAGACGTAGATGCCCTTGCCGTACTTTGCGTAGAGGAGGCCACCGGACTGCGGCGGCTGATCCGAGTCATGCGTTTCGAGGAGAGCCTGGTATTGGGGATCCCAGGACTTGAGCCACTTGGAACCGCGCTCTTCGACCCAGCCGGTGAAGTCCTTTTCGGTGACTTTGTTGGGCCAGTTGAAGACGGGGTGGGTGGGGATGAGGATGTTCACCTTCGAGACTTCGTCGGTGACTTCTTCGGGGTTGCTGCCCATGACGTACGGGTAAGGTCCGAAGTTGTGATCGTACTCGGGGGTGTTGTACTGAACCACGACCACGCCGCCGTTCTTGACGTAGTCGAGAAGGCGGGCGTTGTGGACCTTCAGGTCTTCACGCGCAGCGTAGGCGCGGACGCCGAGGAGGATGATGTCGAAGCGGGAGAGATCGCCCGAAGCCACTTCGGTGGGGCCGAGGAGAGTGGCCTTGATACCGAGGTGTTCGAGGGAAGCGGGGACATCGTCGCCGGTGCCCATGATGTAGCCGACCTTGAGACCGGGGGCGACTTTGACGTCGACGCCGGCGAGGTTATAGGTGGACGGCTTGTAGAGGAAGTAGGGGCGAGCGCCGGAGTAGCCGGTCATCTCGTAGCCTTCGGTGTATTTGCGTCCGGCGTATTCGGCGACGGCCTGAATCTGGTATGGCTTTTCGGCGAGGTTGGCAGGCGTGACCGTGAAGCTCATGGCCTGTTCCTGACCATCGTCAGCCGTAGAGAAGTCGGCTGCGGCGGGTTTGGAGGTCCAGCCAGCGGGCAGGTTCAGACGAACGGTGCCTTTGGCGGGGCCTTTGACGTTGCTGCGAATGACCGCGTTGACTTCGAAGGCTTTGGAGCCGATGGGCACGATGCCGGCACGGGGGGCGATGGCGATGCTGACGGCAGGGGCGACGGCCAGGGGTTCCTTGACGGTGCCGGAGCCGGTGACGCGCTTGATGGTCTGGACGTACTGGCCGATGCGGATGGGTGCGCCTTCATATTCGAAGTCGGCCCAGGCGGCGAGAGGGTACGGCGAGAGGGGGTTGTTGAGGAAACGCTCGTCAGCGATGTCGTAGTAGGACTGCTCGAGGTCAGGGCGAGAGAAGTAGGGTCGCGTGAAGGTTGCGTTGTCGGGGACGGTCACGTTGAAGCGAACGTCGAGGGCCTTCGCATCGGCGAGCGGACCGGGTGTGACCGGTGCGGCGGCAGCGATGGTCCAGGGTTCCTTCTGCTGGTATGCCTCGACGGTGGCGGCCTTCAGGGTGACCGGGGTGGCGGCCTGATTGACGACGTGAACCTTCACGGCGAACTTCTGGCCGGGGATGGCGAGGCGGAAGGTCTCGGGGTCGCCCATCATGGCAGCGAAGGGTGAGGTGTTCTCGGTGGCGGGCGCGACGTTGGCGGCGATGGAGAGGCCGAGAGCTTCGGCGAGGGCGTCGTTGAACTGCACGCGCTTCACCTGAAGTTCGTGGGTGACGTTGAACTTTGCGAGTTCGGGGAGATTGCTCTTCCCTACGGCGTCGAGTAACGCCGCGGTGGCCTTGAGGCCGGTGGCGAGAGCGGGCGCGGTGGCATCGGGCTTCACAGCGGAGAACTTGCTGATGGCTTCTTCGACAGAGGCGTTGATCTGGCGGAGACCGTCCGTCAGGAACGCGGGCGGATTCGGACCGGCGAGAGAAGAGATGCCGGAGAGCGAGGTGTCGATGCCATCGAAGAAGGTCTTTTCCTTTTCGGGGACGGCAACTTCGGAGGCGTAGCGGTGATAGCCCGCCATCATCTGGCCGGCGTTCGGGATGGAGCTGCCGCCGTTCTGGGATTTCTGGTAACCGAGGCCTTCACGGGAAATCTGCTGATAGGAAGCACCGAGGATGGGATCGTAGTCACCTTCGGGGACTTCGACATTCACGGAGAGCGGGCTGGTGCCGCCGCGACGGGAGTTGGGGGCTCGGGCGTAATCCTTGATGGGATTCCAGGGCTTGAGACCGGCCTTGATCTGGTCAGGGAAAACATTGGGATCACCGGCGGCGCGGAAGACTTCCTGCGCCATGGCACCCGCGGTCTGGTGGTTGCCATGGCCGTCACTGGTGCCACCGACGAAGACGGAGGTGATGACGAGAGGGCGAACCTGGCGGACAACCTTGACGACGTCATAGAGAACGCGGTCGTGGGTCCAGCGGGAGATGGATTCGGCTTTGGTTTTGGAGAAGCCGTAGTCGATGACGCGGGTCCAATACTGGTCGACACCGTAGTAGCGTCCGGCGGAGAGAAGCTCCATGGTGCGGACGAGGCCGAGGGCGTCGAAATAGTCGGGGGA
>CANIHR010000015.1 GCA_947467185.1 Bryobacterales bacterium | reverse complement strand
CTCACGGAAGGGCCAGGTTTGCAGAACGAAGGCTTCGCTCACACGAGCGGGCATAAGAAGATACTGGGCGGAATATACAAGGTTAACATGCGTGGGCCTTGCTGTTGTGGCGGTTCCGGCGATAAGCTGACGTCTTCGGTCCAATGAAAATGCCAAATTCAATATCGCGACGTGGGTTTTTGGGCCCAATGGCGGCTGCAGCGGGTACGGCGCATGCGCAGACGACTCGGCCTCCGAACATTGTGCTGGTGATGACGGACGACCAGGGGTATGGGGATCTGGCATGTCTGGGGAACCCGGTAGTGAAGACGCCGAACCTGGATCGTCTGCATGGGGAGAGCCGGCGGTTTACCGATTTCCATGTGAGTCCGACGTGCGCTCCGACGCGGTGTGCGCTGCTGACGGGGAAGCATGAGTTCCGTAGCGGGATCACACACACGATTCTGGAGCGGGAGCGGATGAGTCTGCAGGCGACGACGATCGCGCAGGTGTTGCAGGGGGCGGGGTATTCGACCGGGATCTTCGGCAAGTGGCATCTGGGTGACGACGATGACCGGCAGCCCGGGAAACGCGGGTTTGGCGAGGTATTTGTCCACGGCTGCGGCGGGATTGGGCAGGATTATCCGGGGACGTGTTCGGATGCGCCGGGGAATACGTATTTTGATCCGGTGATCCGACATAACGGAGTGTTTGAGCGGACGCACGGGTTCTGTACGGATGTGTTTTTCGGTCAGGCGCAGCAGTGGATTGAAGCGCAGCGGCACTCGGAGAAACCGTTCTTCGCGTACATTACGCCGAATGCTCCGCATGAGCCGCTGTCGTGTCCGGCTGAGTACAGGCGGATGTATGAAGGGCTGGGCCTGCCCGAGGCGACACAGACGTATTTCGGCATGGTGACGAATATCGACGACAACGTGGGGCGCCTGGTGAGTCGCTTAACCGACTGGGGCCTGGAGCGCAACACGCTGTTTATCTTCATGACCGACAACGGCGGGACGGGCGGTGTGAAGGTGTTCAATGCCGGAATGCGGGGCGCGAAGGTGACGCCCTGGAATGGCGGGACGCGGGTGCCGGCGTTCTTCCGCTGGCCGGGGAAAATTGCGCCGGGGGATGCGGGGCAACTGGCTGCGCACATCGATCTGTTTCCGACGTTCGCGGAGTTGGCCGGGGTGTCGCTTCCGGAGAGTATGAAACTGGACGGGCGGAGTCTGGTGCCGGCGTTGCTGGATGCGAAGGCGCCGTGGGAGCACCGGTTGCTGTTCACGCATGTCGGGCGCTGGGCGAAGGGGAAGGCTGCAGAGTCGAAGTATGCGAACTGCAGCGTTCGCAGCGGGGTGTTCAATATGGTGCGGTTGACTGCTGCAAAACCGTGGGAGTTGTATGACCTGCAGGAGGATCCGGGGGAGACGAAGGACATCGCGGCGACCAAGCCGGAATTCGTGGCTCGGATGGATGCAGCGTATTCCGCGTGGTGGAACGAGGTGCTGCCGGCGCTGGAGAATGAGGATGCCGTGGGACCGCCGGTAGCTCCGTACAAGAAAGCGTACTGGAAGCAGTTCGGGGGCGGCCCGGGCGTTTATCCATGATCTTTTGCGTCGGGACCGCTACACTTTAGTTTCATAGTGCCTGAACCCAGCCATATTGCGCGACTTGCTTTGCTTGGCCTGATTCTTTTGGCCAATGCTTTCTTTGCCGCGGCGGAAGTGGCTTTGCTTTCCGTTCGGGAGTCGAAGCTTCGGCATCTGGCGGATGAGGGGCACGCGGCCGCCCGGATGGCGCTGGCTTTGCTTGCGAAGCCGGAGAAGTTGCTTTCCGTTACTCAGGTTGGTGTGACGCTGGCGAGCCTCGGGCTCGGCTGGGCAGGTGAGGAAACGTTGTACCAGATTTTCCTCGCGATGTTTCAGCCGCTGCTGACCCCGGCGACTGCCTCGGCATTGCACGCGGTCTGCTTTTTGCTGGCGTTCCTGCTGATGACCTGGTGCCATGTCGTGATCGGTGAGGTGGTCCCGAAGAACCTGGCTATCGAAAAAGCCAGTGCGCTGGCGGTGATTGTGGCTCCGGTGTTGACCGTGATCTCGCGGGTCATGTCGCCGTTTGTCAGCTTCATCGAAGGTTCGGCGTCCGGCATTACCCGGATGCTGGGGGTGACGGCGGACCACCGCGGCGGCGGGCATTCCGCGGAAGAACTGAAGCTGATCGTGAGTTCGAGCCGGTATTCGGCGGACCTTCCGGAGTCGCAGGAAGACATGATCCACCGGGTTCTGGATCTGAAAGATCTGTCGGTTCGTGAACTGATGAAGCCCCGGCGGGACATTGTGTCGGTGGCGCACAACGCGACGCTTGATCAGATTCTGGAGACGATGGTTTCGAGCCAGCATTCCCGCCTCCCGGTGTGGGAAGGGCAGCGCGAGCACATCGTTGGCATCGTGTTCTTTAAGGACATGCTGCGGATCTGGCAGGAGCGTCGGACGGCGCGGCGGCAGGGTCGGCCACAGTCGATGTTTCATCTGCAGCGTGTGATGCGGAAACCGCTGATTGTGCCGGAAACGAAGCCCGCGACGCAGATGCTGGATGAGTTCCGTCAGGGCCATACGCACATGGCGATGGTGGTGGATGAGTTCGGGACTGTCACCGGCGTGCTGACGGTGGAAGACATTCTGGAGCAGATCGTCGGGGAAATTCAGGATGAGTTTGACGAGAAGCTGATGGTTCCGGATGAGACGCTCGCGGTGGTGGATGTGGACGGGGCCATGACGATTGTGGACCTGGAAGCTGCCTATGGGGTGGAGCTTCCCACCAACGCTGGGTTTGAGACCCTGGCCGGGTACATTTTGTACCGCCTCGGGCATATTCCGCAGATAGGCGAGTCGGTGGCGTTTGAGGATCGAGTGTTTACGATTCTGACGATGGAACGCAACCGGATCGCCCAGGTTCGCGTGGAAAAACAGGTGGCTGATGCTGGGAATTGATTCGAAAGCGGCTCGGGCGACATGGTCGGCACTGTTCCTTGTGCTGTTCCTGGGCGCTGTCTACCTGATTCGGGAGACGTTGCTTGTGTTCGTCATCTCTCTGATGTTCGCGTACCTGCTGTACCCGCTGTTTGACATGTTGCAGACGCGTTTCGGGGCGCGGACTCCGGCGCTGGTCCTGACGTTCTTTCTGGTGCTGGGGCTGCTGACGGCATTCGGGGTTTTCCTCGGCTCGCATGTTGGAGCGGAGGCGAAGCTCCTGGCGGTGCAACTGCGGAGGCCGGGGCTGGAACAACAGATTGCGGAGTGGAAAATCCTGGAGATCCCGGTGGGCGCGCGAATCACCGAGCACTACAGCGAAATTGTGGCGGCAATTCCGGCCCTGGCGCTGCGGGTGATTGAGGCGTCGTCGAATCTGATTGACCTGATTCTGATTCCGATCCTGAGCTTTTTTTTCCTGAAGGACGGGCTGGAGCTTCGGAATGTGGTGCTGGATATTTTCGACGACCGGCGGCGGGCGATGGAGTCTCTGCTGGACGACGCGCATACGATGATGCTGTCGTACATGCGGGCGTTGCTGTTGCTGTGTCTTGCGGTGCTGGTGATCTTCTCGGTGGTGTTGCACCTGATGTCGGTGCCTTACGCGATCCTGCTGGCGTCAATCGCGTTTGTGCTGGAGTTTATCCCGATGGTGGGGCCGATCAGTGCGGCTGCGATTATTCTGACCGTGAGCTACTTTGCCGGGTATCCGAATGTATGGATGCTGGCGGCGTTTCTCGGCGTCTACCGGCTGTTTCAGGATTACGTGCTTTCTCCACACCTCATGAAGAAAGGTGTGGAGTTGCATCCGCTGGTGGTGATCTTCGGCGTGCTGGCTGGAGGGGAGATTGGCGGCGTGGCCGGCATCTTCCTCAGCATTCCGATTCTGGCAATGTTTCGGCTGCTGTATCACCAGCAGCGGAAGGTTATTTCACCACAATATTGACGAGCTTGTCGGGCACGGCGATCACTTTCACGATCGTCTTGCCTTCGAGCGCGGCGATGACCTTTTCATCGGCGCGGGCGGCGGCTTCGAGGGCTGCTTTGTCCAGACCGGTCGGTACCGTGAAGCGGGCGCGGATCTTGCCGTTCACCTGCACCGGGATTTCGACGTCCGTCTCTCGGGCGAGGTCGGGGTTGAAAGCGGGCCACTTCTGGCGGAAGACCGGACCTTCATTGCCGAGTTCAGCCCAGATTTCCTGGGCGAGATACGGGGCGAACGGTGCCAGCAGGAACACGAAGATCGTGATGACCTGTTCCATGGCGGTGGCGGAGATCTTCGCTTCTTCGGCGTAGAGATCGTTCGTCAGTTCCATCATGGCTGCGATGGAAGTGTTGAAGTGCCAGCGGGAATCGAAGTCCTCGGTGACCTTCTGCAGAACCTGGTGGGCTTTGCGGAGAACCTTCGCGTCCGACGAACCGTCACCACCGGGAGTGCCGATGTTGCGCGTGGCGTAGCGATAAACGCGGCCGAGGAAGCGGTACACGCCTTCCACACCGGCGTCGATCCAGTCCACGTCCTTTTCGGGCGGCGCGGCGAACAGGGCGAACAGGCGGGCGGTATCGGCACCGTATTTGTCAGCGACGTCGTCGGCGGGAACCACGTTGCCAACGGACTTTGACATCTTCGCGCCGTTGCGGATGACCATGCCCTGGGTGAAGAGCTTCTTGACGGGCTCATCGATGGTGGTGAGGCCGACGTCGCGCATCATCTTGGTCCAGAAGCGCGAGTAGATGAGGTGGAGGATGGCATGTTCCACGCCGCCAATGTACTGGTCGATGGGGAACCAGTAGTCGATCTTCTTCGCGTCGTAAGGCGCCGTGGAGTTCTTCGAATCGCAGTAGCGGTAGAAGTACCAACTGGAATCGACAAAGGTGTCCATGGTGTCGGTTTCGCGCAGAGACGGCGCACCGCACTTCGGGCAGGGGGCGTTGACGAATTCGGGGACGTCGGCCAGAGGGGAACGGCCCTTGCCGGTGATGGCGACCTGACGGGGCAGCAGCACGGGCAGCTGGTCGTCCGGCACCGGAACCACACCGCAGGTGGTGCAGTGGATGACGGGAATTGGGGTGCCCCAGTAACGCTGGCGGGAAACGCCCCAGTCCTTCAGGCGGTAGGTAATGGCGGCTTTACCGAACCCTTTTTCCTCGGCGAACGCGGCCATTTCGCGGCGGGCGTCGGCGCTGGGCTTGCCGCTCCACGGGCCGGAGTTTTCCACGATGCCGTAGTCGCCGCACGCGACCTTCAGCGGGAGTTCGGGCAGCGTACCGTCGACCGGGCGAATCACCGGGCGGATATCGATGCCGTACTGCGTGCAGAATTCAAAATCGCGTTCGTCGTGGGCGGGGACGGCCATGATGGCACCGGTGCCGTAACCCATCAGGACGAAGTTGCCAACCCAGACCGGGACGGATTCGCCATTGAAGGGATTGATGGCGCGGAGGCCGGTGTTGAAGCCTTCTTTGAGAACATCGCCGGGGCCCTGATTGGCTCGGGCGTCGATCATTTTGCGGGCCTGCGCTTTTTCGTCCGCGCCGAGTTTCGCGACCAGTTCATGCTCGGGCGCAATGATCATGCAGGTTGCGCCGTAGATGGTATCGACGCGGGTAGTGAACACGCGGACCGGGCCATGGCCGACAACTTCGAAATCGACTTCCGCGCCTTCGCTGCGGCCGATCCAGTTGCGCTGCATGGTGAGGACGCGGTCGGGCCACGAGCCTTCCAGCTTGTCGATGTCGTTGAGGAGTTCTTCGGCGTAGGCGGTAGTCCGCAGGAACCACTGTTCGAGAGCGCGCTGTTCTACAGGCGTGCCTTCATGACGCCAGCAGCAGCCGTCCACAACCTGCTCATTGGCAAGCACGGTGGCGCAGATGTTGCACCAGTTGACGAGGGCCTGTTTGCGGTACGCGAGGCCCTTTTCCAGCATGCGATTGAAGAACCACTGGTTCCAGCGGTAGTAGTCGGGTTCGCAGGTGGTGACTTCGCGGTCCCAGTCGTAGGAGAAGGCGAAGCGGGAGTGCGTCTTCTTCATCTTCTCCACGTTGGAGAGGGTCCAGTCGCGCGGGGGGCGGTTGTTCTTGATGGCAGCGTTTTCGGCGGGCAGGCCGAAGGCGTCCCAGCCCATGGGGTGAAGAACGTTGTAGCCGCGCATCCACATGTAACGCGCCAGGGCGTCACCGATGGAGTAGTTGCGAATGTGCCCGATGTGGAGCGCGCCCGAGGGGTACGGCAGCATTTCGAGAACGTAGTACTTGGGGCGCGAGGAGTTCTCCTCGGCTTTGTACAGGTCGGGGTCGCTACCCCACTGGTCGTGCCATTTCAGCTCGATCTGGTTGTGGTCGTAAGTCTTTTCGGGCATTTCGCTACTACCTTCAGTTTTGCAGACGGGGTGTGTTTATCGGTAGTTTTTGTCGTCGAGGTGGGTGAAGTCCACGCCGTCCTTCATGATGCCGATGGTGACGATGCCAAAGGTGAAAACTTCGGTGCCGGGTTCCAGGTGGCCGCCGAAGGCTTTGTCGGGTGTAGCGAGGGTCATGTGGGCGTGGATTTTGCCGTCGATGATGTAGCCGTTCATGGAGATCAGATCGGCCGGGGCGGAGGTGTTCTTTTCGAACATGTTCTTTGAGGGGAGGTCGCGGTTGCTGACCTGGTGGAGGTGGTAGCCGCGGACGGAACCGGCTCCTGCAAGGATGACGGCGTTTTTGATTTTCTGCTGGGCGACCATCTTTTCGAGGCCAGCGAGCATGTCGGAGCCGAACTTGAAGCGGAGAGTTATGACGCGTTCGAACTGGCCGTCGATTGCGTAGACGTCGGGGATCTTGTCACTGTTCGGTTTCAGGTCGTCGGCCGGGGTGGCGGCGCGGTTGGTTTGTTCGCGGCGGGTCTCCTGTGCGGAGAGGGTCAGGGCGAGGGCGAAGATTAAGGCCAGTTTTCTCATCGGCTTCAATTTTATGCCGCTAGAATCTTAAGATGCTGAAGCTGACTCGTTTTGTTGCCGTTTCGCTGGCTGTTCCGTCTGCGCTGGTGGCTGCCAGCTGGTTTGTGAAAGCGACGCCGCAGACTGTGGTGGTGGGACATTATTCAGCGACAACGCCGCCGATTCTGACGGTGAAATCGGGCGATGTGGTGGATCTGGAAACGGTTTCGGGGAGTCCGGCCAGCCTGATGCGGATGGGGCTGGCGGAGAAGGATGTCCCGCCGGCTTTGGTGGCGATTACGCGTGACGTGAAAGATCGCGGGCCGGGTGGTCATATTCTGACCGGACCGATCTTTGTGGAAGGCGCGGAGGTGGGCGACACACTGGAAGTTCGGATTGAGCGGGTGACGCTGCCGGTGCCGTGGGCGTACAACAGCTTTCGATCCACCAGCGGCTTTCTGCCGGAGGATTTTCCGACGTCGGCTTCGAAGCTGATTCCGCTGGATCTGACGCGGAAGGTGGCGAAGTTCGCGCCCGGAATTGAGATCCCGCTGCGGCCGTTCTTTGGCAGCATGGGCGTGGCGCCGCCCCCGGATGCGGGCCGGTTCAACTCCGCTCCGCCATGGATGCACGCGGGCAATCTGGACAACAAGGAACTAGTACAGGGGACGGTCCTTTATATTCCGGTCCACGTGAAGGGCGCGCTGTTTCAGGTGGGCGATGGGCACGCGGGGCAGGGCGACGGCGAGGTGGATATCACCGCGATGGAGACCGCGCTGAACGGCAGCTTCCGGCTGATTGTGCGTAAGGATCTGCACCTGAAGTGGCCCCGGGCGGAGACGCCGACGCACTACATCGTGATGGGCATGAATGAAGAGCTGGTGGATGCGACGAAGCAGGCGGTTCGAGAGATGATCGACTTCCTGGTGACGGAAAAGCACCTGACCCGCGAGGATGCCTACATGCTGAGTTCGGTGGCGGCAGATTTCTCAATTACGCAACTAGTGGACGGCAAGAAGGGCGTCCATGGGATGCTGCGGAAGTCGTTGTTCGTTCCGCGATAACGAATCCCGTTTGCGGCCGCGAACCAGCAATGACATTTTCAGGCCCTGCCTCTCCCAGGTGCGGGCTATGCGCATGGAGAGGATTTCGCCAATGCGTTCGGGGCTGAGCTGCGGTTCATAGCCGTAAGTCTTGCCCATGAACCATTGCGCGGGGCCGCTTTCGAGGATGTGGAACGGGTCCCACTCGGTGTTGTAAACGATGAGAGCGTCGGGGCGGTGGGCGGCGAGTTGTGCGATGGAGGCGGCGCGGAAGTCTTTCAGTTCGACGACTTCGCGGGCCTTTTCGACGTAGCCGAGTTCGGGTTTCCGCAGGGCATCACTCAGCGGGAAGGTGGTCGCGATCACGCCGGGGACGAAGAAGGCGGCGTTGGTTGCCTCGGATTCGAGCTGCGTGAAGCTGACAAAGGCCAGGTTGTTCTCAAACGGGAACGGGTAGATCGGGTTGATGAAGTTGGCTGCGATCAGGGAGGCGATGAGGGCGCTGAAGACCAGTTTGCGCGGGTTGCCGAGTAGTGCCCGCAGCGAAACGGCGAACGCGGCGTAAACGATGGGCAGGACGGGCAGGAGATAGCGTTCCAGCACTGCACCTCCGAGCGCACTGACCATGATGACCTGAGCGGCCACCAGCGAGGCCGCGATCTGCCAGGAGCGGCTGCGGAGGAGCGGCATCTTCTTCCAGGCGACGATCAGCGCGAAAGTCCCAAAGATGTGCCCCGAGCCGATGAAGAGGTAGTAGAGGCGGCGGAGAATCGCAAAGCTCAGGCGAATCGGGTGGAGAGGGTAGAAGACGTTGTAATCGGTGAAGCTGGCGCTGCCGAGCCAGTGACCGGTGCCGGTTTTCAGGAATACGAGCCAGCCTGCGAGGGCAACGGCGGGCAGGACGAACCAGGCGGCTTCGCGGGCGCGCTTTTCGGCGATCAGCCAGGCGGCGAAGACCATCGGGGCGATCAGGCCCGTCTCTTTGATGAGGACAAGCGCGATACAGACCAGGGCGGAGTCGCGGAAACGGTTCTGCAGAAAAAGCAGGAGCGCGAGGCACATGGCGGCCATAGCAGGCATGTCCAGTTGGGCCAGCATGGACTGGGCGAAAAACAGGGGTGAGATGCAAAGAAGGACCGGCGTGACAATGGCCGGGGCTCCGGGGCTGCCGCGCGAAAGGTCGATCGACAGCAGGAAGGCGAACAGAACGCCGAAGGCGGCGATGGCGAGCATGGCGAGTCGGGTCGAGAGATACGACTGGCCGACGACCTTCCAGACTGCGGCGAGGTACCCCATCACGAGGGGCGGGTGGACGTTGGGGAGCGTGCTGGTGGGGATCCAGTGCCCGCCGTTCAGGATGTCGAGCGAGGCTGGCACGAACTGCCCGGCTTCATCCCAGTAATAAGGAGTCTCAAACAGGGGGCCGTGCGCGGCAATCAGGAAGACGGCGAAGACCAGCCACACAAAGACGTACGACTGCTTGCGCACGCCGAGGCGCGCGGGCGGAAGGTCTTTCTTCGGTGGTTGCTGCCCCAGACTGAGGCGCGCGAGTTCCCGCTGGAAGGCCTCCGGAGCGGCATCCAGACCAATCAGTAGAGGAGCGGGGTCCTTACTGGATGAAGCCGGCACCGGCTTTGGGTTCGAGCCGGATTTCTCCGAATGCGGATTCATACTGGGAGACGTTCTGCTGCAGGAGGCCGAGCAGCGCTTTGGCTTGCTGAGGGCTGACGTAGACGCCCTGGAAATTTTCGATATTGACCGTATCGGCGGCTGTCTGGTTCAGCTTCCCAAACATGATGAAGAAGTCCCACAGGTTGACCCGGATCTGGACGCTGTTGGCATAGTCTTCCCGGTAGTCGGCTGATTTTTCGAGGACGATCCTCGGTTGGGAGGGATTCATTGCACTTCATGGTAACCTGGCTCGCGTTCAGGGTCGTCGTTTTTGTAGCCCGGCGTGACATAGAATAACGACAGTCCTTATGAATTCCAAGCTTGTGAGAAGGTCCCTGTTTGCCCGAAGACTGTTCCAGATAGGGGCGGCAGTGACGGCGATTTTACTGGTGATAGCCGGGCTGATGAGCGGCGCCGATGCGCCCCCGCCCTCTGCCATACCAACATTCCAGAAGTATTGCTTGCAGTGCCACGGCAAAGAGCCCGGCATGGGCGGGGTTAGTCTGCAGGCCATGATGTCCGGGCCGATGACGGACCCGGCGTTCCCGAAGTGGCAGCGTGTGGTACAGGCGCTGGAGGCGAATCGGATGCCCCCGAAGGGTATGCCGCAACCCACCGACCAGGAAAAGCAGCATGCAGTGGCGTGGGTGAAGTCGGAACTGACGGCCTATGCGAACAAGAATGCGGGTGACCCGGGTAAGGTCACGGTCCGCCGCCTGACGGGCGCGGAATACGGCTACACAGTAAAGGACCTGACCGGTCTGGACCTGGACCTGACGCGCGACCTGGCCAACGATTCGGTGGGCGGGGAAGGCTTCATGAACTTTGGCGATGTCCAGTTCATGCAGGATGCCGGGATGGAACGGTATCTGGAAGCGGCCAAAGTGATTGCGGACCATGCCGTGATTGGCGCGGGACCGCTGCAGTTCTTCAGCGACCCGGGACAGACCGGGTTTGAGCTTTCGGCAATTTCGCGTATCAAGGACATTTACGGCAAGTACGGCCTGCGGACGGTTTCGGGCGAGGGTGGCGTGATGTTCGGCCTCGACAAGTACACGAGGTCGTTTTTTGTGGCCTGGCAGTATCGGAACCGGAATGAACTGGGGCTGAAGACGGCGACCATTGAGAGTCTGGCGAAGGCAGAAGGGGTGGAGCCGAAGTTCGCGCAGCATATCTGGACCGTTCTGAATAAGCCGGCTCTGGGGTATCCGCTTTCGGAAGTGGCGGCTCGGTGGAAGAAGCTGCCGGCTCCGACGGCTGATGCCAAAGTGAGCGCGGGCCTGGCTCGCGCCGGTGCGGAAGATATTCAGAAGTTCGTGACGACCTGGCCCAGTTGGCTGTTTGTGCGTGGCGATGTGGCTGCGGGTGGAGCGGGTGACGAAAGCCCCCTCATGTTTAATGACAAGAGTCTGGCGGCTGAAAAGCAGCACCACTTCGTGTTCAATTCGATTGGTGGCGCGGGACGGGGCCGGGCGATGACGGCTGGTCCGCGCAAGGTTTATCTGATTGTGGCTCCGGTGAATCCGGGGCTGACGGCGAAACAGACGGTGATTTGGCGGAACGCGACGGTTTCGTTCCGGCAGGCTCCGACTGGTCCGGCTGCGGCTCCTGCGACGGGCGGGGCGGCTGGTTCTCTGACTCCGGCTCAACTGGCCGTTCTGAATGGACGCGGGCGTGGTCCGGCGGTTCCCCGGATTCCACTGAAATCTGCAGTTGATGAGGCGACGGCGACCCGGCTTGGTTTTGGGAAGGGTCCGGAAGGCGCGAAGCTGAGTGAGAACGATTTCACGTCCGATGGCTCCGTATCGTTTGATGTTGCGATTCCGGCTGGTGCGATTGGGTACGACGTTTGGGTGGATGCGGAGATTGGCGGGCAGCGGGATCAGGTTCTGCGGCTGACGATATCGGACCGTGCCGATGGTGGCGCGGCTCGTGGCACCCCGCCGCACGCGATTCTCGGCGACCCGGAGTCAGCGGCTTACAAGGCGTTCAAATCGGGCGTAATGGAACTGGCGACGCTGATGCCGCCGAATTCTCATGCGGAACCGACGCCGGCGGATAAAGATCCCCCTCCCGCTCCCTTTGACCCGACGTACAATACTCCGGAACACGATGCTTTCGATACGCGCGTGAAGTATCTGCGGGACGACAAGTTTGTGGTCGAGAACATGATCGACGACGCGACCCGGAAGAAGCTCAACGACGCCTGGTTCGATCTGAAGTCGTCGTTTGACTACTACGACGCGTATCTGGGGCTGCTGGCGGAAAAGTACAAGTACGACCTGAAGGGCGCGAAGATGGCGACCCTGACGAAGGCGCAGGTGGATGCGATGCCGGCCGAGATCCGGCAGTGGGTGGCTCCGCTGCGAAACGACTATCTGGAAACGATGGCGGCTGAAGGTGCCGGTAAGGCCCAGCATCTTGAGGATTGCCTCAAATTTGCGGCCAATGCCTGGCGTCGGCCTCTGACCGTGCAGGAGAAGGAGAGTCTGCGGGCTTTCTATCGTTCGGCACTGGTGGAAGAAAAGGACCACAAGAAGGCGATTCGGTCGGTGCTGGCTCGGATTCTGGTGTCGCCCGGGTTCCTGTATCGCGTGGAATTGGCGTCGGACACGACGAGTCTGAAGCCGTTGACGGACTGGGAAGTGGCAGGGCGGTTGAGCTATTTCCTGTGGTCATCGATCCCCGATGACGAATTGCGCCGGGCTGCCGGGGCCGGGGAGTTGCGGTCCGCGGACAATGTCCAGAAGCAGGTTCGGCGGATGCTGGCCGATCCGAAGGCGCGTCGGCTCTCGACCGAGTTCTTCGGGCAGTGGCTGGGTTTCTACCGCTTTGACCAGTTCAAGGGTGTGGATACGGGTCGTTTCCCGGAATTCACCGAGCAGGTGAAGTCGGCCATGTACGACGAAGCGGTTTCGTTCTTCGAGTATGTGGTGCGGCAGAATCGGCCGATCAAGGACATTCTGTTCGCCGATTATTCCTTCCTGAATCAGCCTCTCGCGAAATACTACAACGTGCCGAAAGAAGTGAAGTCGGTGGCGGCTGTGGAGAAGGTGGACGGCGCGAATGCGTTTAAGCGTGGCGGGTTGCTGCGTTTGGGTGCGGTGCTGACCGTGACTTCGGCTCCGCTGCGGACGAGTCCGGTGAAGCGTGGCGACTGGGTGATGCGGCGGATTCTGGGTACGCCCGTGCCTCCGCCCCCGGCGGATGCCGGCTCCATTCCGGCTGATGACAAGCTGTTTGGCGCGATGACGCTGCGGGAAAAGCTGGAATCCCACAAGCGGAACGCGACCTGTGCCGGGTGCCATACGCGGATCGATCCGCTGGGCTTCCCGCTGGAACACTATGATTCCACAGGACGCTGGCGCGAAAAGTACGTCGACGGCAAGGATATCTACGATGGCGGCACACTGCAGGACAAGACCGAGATTTCCGGCGCACAGGGTCTGATTGACTACCTGCGGACGAAGGAAGATCAGGTCCGCCGGCAGCTGTCGTTCAAGCTGATTGGTTATGCGCTGGGACGGACGGTATTGCCGTCGGATACCCCGCTGATTGATCAGATGGTGGCGGCGGGCGGGAATACGACGTTTGCGGATTTGGCGGCGCAGATTGCCACCAGCAAGCAGTTCCGCAATCGTCCGGCGAAAGAACTGACCCCGGCGGCGACCAGGCAGGTCGCGAAAAACGTGAGAGACTCAGGTAAGGCAGGAGCAGAGTAGGGTCCATGGCAAAGAAAGCAAATTATTCATCGCGTCGGCATTTTTTGAGAGGTGCGGGCGTTGCGCTGGCGCTTCCGTGGATGGAATCGCTACCCCTGCTGGGTGCGGAGACGCCGGCGGCTGCGAATAAGCCGCCGCAGCGGTTCGCGTACGTTTACTTCTCGAACGGTGTGGAGCCGTCGCAGTGGTGGGCGAAGGGTGGTGGCGCCGCCGGGATGGAGTTTGGGCCTGCAGCCGCGCCGCTGAAGCCGATTTCGGACGACATCGTGTTCGTTCGGGGTCTGTATCACCAGAACGCGCTCGCTTCGACGAGTCCTCACCTGGGGCGCATGAACGTCCTTTCGGGTGAGACGGTGAGTCTGGATCCGAATGTGATTCGGGTCGGGACCACGATGGACCAGATTCTGGCGAAGGAGATTGGTTCGAAGACGGCGATTCCGAGCATGGCGCTGGGAATTGAGCCGAACGAACTCCGCCTGGAAGACGGTTTGTCGATGATTTACGGGTCGTGCGTGTCGTGGACGACCCCGACCAAGCCGACGACCAAGGAAATTTACCCCTCCCGGACTTTCGATCAACTGGTGGGCGATGGCACCGGGCGGCGGATGGACAAGACCATCCTGGATGCGGTGCTTTCCGACGCGCAGGGTCTGCAGCCGAAAATCAGCAAGGGCGATAAGCGGAAGATGGACGAGTACCTGGAGTCGATCCGAGATATTGAAAAGCGGATTGAGACTGCGGGCAAGCAGGAACGGATTGAGGGCTGGCGTCCGACGCTGCAGAAGCCGAACATGCCGCGTCCGGCGAACGAATTGCCGCAGAACGTGCCGGATCACATGAAGCTGATGCTGGATCTGACGGTGCTGGCGTTCCAGATGGATAAGACCCGGGTTCTGACGCTGATGCTCAACAATGACCTTTCGCAGATGAACTTCAAGTTCCTGGAAGGCGTGCGGGGGGCGCTGCACCTGGATCTGACGCACAACGGCCATGCGGCGGAACTGGAAGCGATGTATCTGAAAACTAACCAGTTCCACGTGCAGCAGTTCACGTATCTGGTGCAAAAAATGAAGGCGATTGACGAAGGCGGCACGTCACTGCTGGATAACAGTCTGCTGATGACGAGCTCCAGCCTGTTCGATGGCGATACGCACGGAGCGGATCAGTTGCCGATCGTGCTGGCCGGAAAAGCGGGCGGTTCGCTCAAGACGGGCCGGATTCTGGATTACATGGATAAGGGTAACGACAATCGTAGGGCCTGCAGCCTGCACTTGTCGATCATGGATCACATGGGCGTGAAACTGGACCGGTTCGGCGATACGGATAAACGGCTGGAAGGCCTCTGGGCTTAACGGTTTAGATGGAAAAAGGGCGGTCACCGGTTGGTGACCGCCCTTTTTTTGTTTGGGTTCGTTTTTTCGTTTAGCGGGCTGCGAGCAGGGCGCGGAGGCGGCGGGCGCGTTCCGGAGCGCGAAGCTGGCGGAGGGCCTTGGCTTCGATCTGACGGATGCGTTCGCGGGTGACATCGAACTCCTGCCCGATCTCTTCGAGCGTGTGTTCACGTTCGCAGCCGATACCAAAGCGCAGCCGGAT
Organism: Bryobacterales bacterium; assembly: GCA_947467185.1. Classification (GTDB taxonomy): domain Bacteria; phylum Acidobacteriota; class Terriglobia; order Bryobacterales; family Bryobacteraceae; genus BOG-234. Next base: position 21,375 of record CANIHR010000015.1, on the reverse strand, counting down.
AACCTTCTCTTCTTTCGGCGAGAGGGTCTTCAGGATGCCGGCGGTTTCGTCGCGGACGTTGGTTTCGATGACGGCATCCACAGGGGAGCCGACCCAGCGATCTTCGATAAGATCGCCCAGGGCGGATTCGCCATCGCGGCCAACCGGGGTTTCGAGGGAAACCGGGTCGCGGGAGATGGTCTTCAGCTTCTGGACCTTTTCCACCGGAATATCCATCCGGCGGCTGATTTCTTCGTTGGTGGGCGTTCGACCGAGTTCTTTTTCCAGTTCGCGAGAGGCACGGAGGAACTTGTTCATGCTCTCGTTCATGTGAACGGGGATACGGATGGTGCGCGACTGATCGGCGATAGCGCGGGTGATCGCCTGACGAATCCACCAGGTGGCGTAGGTGGAGAACTTATAGCCGCGGCGGTATTCGAACTTGTCGGCGGCGCGCATCAGGCCGATGTTGCCTTCCTGGATCAGATCCAGAAGGTGAAGGCCGCGGTTGACATACTTCTTGGCGACGGAAACGACGAGGCGAAGGTTGGCTTCCACCAGGTCCTTCTTGGCGCGCTCGGCTTCCTGCTCACCGTGGCGGATGACCATCAGCGTATGCTTCAGTTCATCGAGCGAGGCTCCGGCGGTGGTTTCGCGCTTCTTGATTTCGCGCTTCAGTTCGCGAATACGGGTCTGCTGGGCGGTGGTGGGCCGGGCTTCCAGTTTCTTGAGTTCGCGGTCGAGGTGGTTGAGTTCTTCCACGGCCCGTTCGATTTCGCGAGTGAAATCGCGCCAACGGAGCAGTGTCCAGGGTACGCCGCGGATGGCGAGCGAGGTCTCCACCAGAGACCGGTACAGCTTCATGACGAGCTTACGCTTCGCCTTCTTCTGGACGGTTGCGGAGTCGAGCACCTTTTCCTGCTGAGCCACGGCGCGCTTGTGGGCAGCCTGGATCTCAGTGAACATCTTCAGCACTTCGTTGCGCTTTTTGGAGTCGGCAGGGACGCCTTCTTCCATGTCGCCGCCGATATCCACGTGGTTGTCGAGGTCGTCGGGGTTGCGCTTCAGGGTTTCGGCCAGTTCCACGATGGCGAGCTGCACCAGGGCGGAGCGGCTGATGGCGCGGTGCATACGGACCTTCCCGCGCTCCATCCGGCGGGCGAGATCGACTTCGCCTTCGCGCGTGAGCAGCGGTACAGCACCCATTTCACGGAGGTACACACGAACGGGGTCGTCCGTGTAGATGGATTCTTCGACCGCCTGATTGGGGTGGAGGAAATCCGCCTCGGCTTCGGGATCGAAAAACTTAGTCGCTTCTTCGTCGAAGTTAATCCCAAGCGGTGCTTCTAAAAACTGATCGTCATCATGGTCCATACAGAACGAAAACCTCCCGGATCGGCAGCCGTGATCCTAAAGAATCGAGCTCCCTGCAATAACAGACGAGCCACGACCGCCGCGGCAAAATATTTTTTTAAATTTTTGGTGGGGCGAAAGCGCCACTGTGCCGCGTGAGCGGGGGCGGGAGTCAATTGGTGCACAAGGGTGCGCGCAGACCTCCCAAGTTTCAAATCTATCACAAATGTCCTATCGGGGTAAAGCCCGTATTTCTTTACACACATTCACGTTGTTTCGGTCTCGCAACAGTAACAATCAATTCAGGGGCTCGTCTCACCCTAAGTAGGCCGTTCGTTGGGCCGCAGTGCAGTTCGGAAAAACTATGCAAAACACTTTCAAAAGGTTCGCCTTGCGCCTGGCCCCCATCTTCCTGATGGTTTTTGGTGCCGCGCAGATTCAAGCACAGAATGCGGGAACGGTACGCGGGTCGGTGACTGACCCCTCCGCTTCGGTGGTTCCTGGTGCAACGATTCAACTTACCGGTGGTGGTACCACTCGCAGCGCCAAGTCCGACGGGCAGGGCAAATTTACTTTAACGGTTCCCCCGGGTACCTACTCGGTTCGCGCGGACTCCGCGGGCTTCACTACCTTTTCAGCCCAGAGTTTGACGGTTACGGCCGGTCAGGTCACTCCCCTCGACATCGCGTTGCAGGTTGCCGCCGAAGCGGTCCAGGTGCAGGTGCAGGACGAAGCCGTCGGTGCCGTGACGACGGATCCCTCTCAAAACGTTGGTGCCCTGGTGCTGAAGGCGGATGATCTGGAATTCCTGCCGGATGACCCGGACGACCTCCAGTCGGATCTGCAGGCTCTGGCTGGGCCGGCGGCTGGCCCGAACGGCGCGCAGTTCTTCGTTGACGGTTTCAGCGGCGGCCAGTTACCCCCGAAGAGCTCGATCCGCGAAATCCGCATCAACTCGAACCCGTTTTCCTCCGAATTTGACCGTCCCGGATTTGGCCGTATCGAAATTCTGACCAAGCCCGGCACCGATAAGTTCCACGGTGGTGGCTTCTTCAACATGGGCGACAAAATTTTCGACAGCCGCAACCCATTCCTGACGACGACACCTCCGCACTACAGTTCGCGGATGTTCTCGTTTAACCTCGGCGGGCCGATCAACAAGAAGACGTCCTTCTTTGTGGACTTCAACAACCGGAACAACTCGGAACAGGCGCTGGTGAACGCCACGACGCTCGATTCCAGCTTTAACCCGGTTGCCACCAACCTGGCGTACGCGGTTCCGAACGACAACTTTGGCATCAGCCCCCGCCTCGACTACCAGATCAACGCGAGCAACACCCTGGTGGGTCGCTACAACTTCAACCACAGCAGCAACACGGGTGGCGTTTCCGGCTTTAGCCTGCCGTCGCAGGTTTCCAAGGGCAGCGGCAACAGCCACAACGTGCAGATTACGGAAACGGCGATCCTCGGAACCAAGGCTGTTGACGAAACCCGCGTGCAGATCAGCCGTCGGGCCAATGACACGAACGGTTCCGGCCTTCTGGGACCGACGATCAACGTGCAGAGTGCGTTCACCGATGGCGGTTCGCCGCTGATTGCCAACTTCACGCACACGTCGGATCTGGAAATCCACAACATCCTGACCACGACGCAGGGCCGGCACACGGTGAAGGGTGGCGTTCGTATGCGCTACAACGACCTGTCGAGCAACTCCACTTCGAACTACAACGGCACCTACACCTTTACGACTCCCAACTCTCTGGTTGGCGCCTCGGCGGCCTGCCTCGCGGGTATTGCAAACCCCACGTCTCTGGATGTGTACCGCCAGACGCAGCTGCTGCTAAAACAGGGCCTGCCGATGTCGACCATCCTGGCTCAGGGTTGTGGTCCGACGCAGTTCACGCTGAACTCGGGCACGCCGCTGGCTGCGGTGAATCAGTTCGATATGGGTGTCTTTGTGCAGGACGACTTCCGCCTCCGCGCCAACCTGACGCTGAGCGGTGGTATCCGCTACGAATGGCAGACCAACATTGGTGACAAGCGCGCCATCGCGCCCCGCGTCGCCATCGCGTGGGCTCCTGGTTCCAAGGGCGGCAAGCCCGGCAAGACGGTTGTCCGCACCGGCTACGGCATTTTCTACGACCGTTTCAGCGACAACAACTATCTGCAGACTCTCCGTTACAACGGCAGCTCGCAGCTGAACTACAACATCAACAGCACGCAGAATCCGGCAACGGCTGCGGTGGCGCTGGCTGCTTACCCGGCGGTCCCGTCGGTCAGCCTGCTGAACCTGCAGAACCAGGCGATCTACAAGGTGGATCCGAACTTCGTGGCTCCGGGAATGCTGCAGTTCGCCATGAGCGTGGACCGGCAGTTGCCCGGCCGCAGCTCGGTCTCGGTGAACTTTGTGGACACCCGCGGCGTGCATGACCAGCGGACCCGCAACATCAACGCCTACCTGCCGGGCACCTATGATTCGGTACTGCGGACGGGCGGCGTCCGGCCTTTCCCCGGTGGTGACCTGTACAACTACGAATCGACCGGCAACTACAAGCAGCGCCAGATCATTGTGAACGCGAACACCCGCTTCAACAAGCACTTCAGCATGCAGGGTTACTACTCGTTCAGCAAGGTGAACAGCAACGTGAATGGCTTCCCGAGCAATCAGTACAACACCTCGCTCGACTGGGGCCGTTCGAACTTTGACGTTCGTCACCGCGTCAACTTTGGCGGCAACGTTGGCCTCCCCCTGAAGATGACGCTGGCTCCGCTGGTTACCATCAGCTCGGCTCCGCCCTTCAACATCACGACTGGTACGGACTTCAACGGTGACGGTATCAACAACGATCGGCCCTCGTTTGCGGGTCCGAATGCTCTGGCCAAGAACGTGAAGGTTACCCCCTGGGGTACGTTCAACGCGGCTCCCGTGCCTGGCGAAACGATCATCCCGGTCAATTACGGAGTCGGCTTCAGCCACTTCACTGCGAACCTTCGCCTGAGCCGTTCGTTTGGCTGGGGTGAACGCGCTGGTGCGGGTGGTGCGAATGCGGGTGGCGGTGATGGCGGCCCCGGTGGTGGTTTTGCCGGTGGTGGTGGCCGTGGTGGTCCTGGCGGCGGTGGCGGTGGTCCCCGCGGTGGCGGTGGCTTCGGCGGCGGTGGTGGTCGTGGCGGCGGAGCGATGGGCTTCGGCGGCGGCGGCACGGGCAAGAAGTACAACCTGACCCTGACGCTCTCGGCCCGCAATGCCACGAACAATGTGAACTACGCTTCGCCCACGGGCTCGCTGAACTCGCCGAACTTCGGTAAGTCGCTGGCCACGGACGGCGGTGGCTTCGGTGGTGGTGGCGGTCGCGGAGGCGGTGGTGCTGCCTCCGGCAACCGTAAGGTGGAAATCCAGCTGCGCTTTCAGTTCTAAAGCGTGACTCAGCAGAAGCTAAAGGCCCAACCGAGAGGTTGGGCCTTTTCTTTGCCGAGCCGGTTGCGGTATGAAGGTGTAATGCCGAGCGAACCCGAATCACCGAAAGCCATGTCTCCGTGGTGGTGGGCGCTGCTGCTTGTTCCGATCCCTTTCCACCGGTTCCCCTGGTATGTGTGGGGAGTTCTGGCGATTGGCGCGGCTGGATGTCTGGTGTGCGCGAGCCGTGCCAGGTGAGCGACCGCAGTTGGTGGAGCTACCTCGATCCAATGGGGTGGATGGACTGGATTGAGGACCGGTTTGGCTCCGTTGCCACGACCGGGTTGCGCGTTGTCGGCTTGCTGGTAATCGGAATTGCCACCACTGACTGGCTGGGCTGGTACGCCGTCGCGGCGGCTCTGGGTGGCGGCGCAGTCGCGTTATTCCTGCACTACAACAATCGCGACGGGCGCTAAGTCACCGGGCCGGGGTTGAACATGGCGAGAGCGTTGTGGAGCTTCCACTTTTCGGCCCAGGTTTGTTTGCGTCCGCTGGCAACGTCAAGGATCAGCTGGAAGAGCTCGGCTCCGGTCTGTTGGATCGTGGATTCTCCGGTTGCGATACGTCCGGCGTCCAGGTCGATCAGATCAGGCCATTTTTCAGCAAGGGCGGTGCGGGAACTGACTTTCACGACCGGAACCAGCGCGAGGCCGTAGGGGCTGCCTTCACCGGTGGTGAAGACGTGCATGTTCATCGCGGCGGCAAGTTGCAGGGTGCCGCAGATGAAGTCGCTGGCGGGCGTCGCGGCGAAGACGAGGCCTTTGGCTGTGACCCTCTCTCCGTGGGACGCGACGGCGCGCAGGGCGGTGGTGCCGGATTTCGCCACAGACCCCATCGCCTTTTCGACGATGTTGGCGAGACCGCCGCGCTTGTTGCCGGGGGTGGTGTTGGCGCTGCGGTCGGCGCGTCCCTGGGCGAGGTATTCGTCGTACCAGCGCATCTCGCGGATGAAGTCTTTTGCGATTTCGGGGGTGGCGGCGCGGGCCGTGATGAGGTGCGCGGCGTCGCGGACTTCGGTGACTTCTGAGAAGAGGACGGTGGCCCCGGCGCGGACGAGAAGGTCGGTTGCTTCACCCACGGCTGGGTTGCAGGTAACGCCGGAGAATGCGTCGCTGCCGCCGCACTGCATGCCGACCATGAGTTCGGAAGCGGGGCAGGTGACGCGGCGGCGCTTGTCGAGTTCGGCCAACTTCTTTTCGGCGGCTTTCAGGATGGCGGCGACGGTTTCTCCGAAGCCGTGTTCGTCCTGGAGGCGGATCACGCTGTTGTCCTCAAAAATAGGCAGGTCGTTCGAGAACAGGCGCGCTGGCTGGAGCTTTTCACAGCCCAGGCTGACCACCAGGGGCGAGCCTCCAATGTTTGGATTCCGGCTGATGTTGCGTATGGTCCGGATGGGGACGGCGGCACCGGGCGCGTCGATGGCGACACCGCAGCCGTACGTGTGGGTAACGGCGACGACATCATCCACATTCGGGAATTTCGGGAGCAGTTCGGCACGGATACGGGCGACGGCGTAATCGACGGTGGGCGCAACGCACTGTACGGTCGTCGTGATGCCCAGGATATTGCGGGTACCGACGGTGCCATCGGGATTGCGGTAACCCTCAAAGGTAATGCCTTCCAGAGGCGGCAGGTCGGCTGGGACGGCGGTGGAAAGCGGGAGGTCTTCGAGCGCGGGTGCTTCGGGCATCCGCATAGCGTCTTCGCGGACCCACTCGCCCTGACCGATGCGGCGGTTGGCGTAACCGATAGGCGTGCCATAGCGGAGGACCGCCTCGCCTGGTTCCAGGTCCACCAGCGCGATTTTGTGAGACTGCGGAATCGCCTCAGCAGCCTTCAGGCCGGAAGCAAACTCTGCTCCTGCGGCAACGCCTTCGGCATTAACAACTACGCCGACATTGTCGGACGTATGAATTCGAACGTAAAGTGGCTGCATGGACTCGGCGGGTTAGCCGTGCATCTTCCGGTAGGTTTCGAGGCACTTTTTCGCGGTCTCGAACTCGGAAAATTCACTGCCTTCCTGCTCAATCAGGACATATTCCAGCCCACCGGTCTTAATTCCGGCCGCGAGGACTTCCTTCCACGGCACTGCGCCTTCCGCATAGAGCGCGTGATAGCCCTTTTCCTTGCTCCACTCCTTCAGGTGCATGCACTGGATGCGGCCGGGGTTTGCATTGATCCACGCGACGGGGTCGGAACCCATTTCCACGCAGGTGCCGAGGTCAAGCTGCAGGACGAAGCTTTTCGGCGTGTTGGCCGCGATCACTTCAATGGGGCGTTTGCCTTCCAGGGGGGTGAATTCCAGTTGGTGGTTGTGGTAGCCTCCACGCAGTTTCCCGGCGGCGAGCAGTTCGTGACCCTTCGTGAACTGTTCGGCAACGGCCTTCCAGTCGTCGAGTGTTTTGGGGGTGCCGGCGCTGGAAACGACCACGTAGCGGGCACCCAGGATGTTGTTGAGGTCGATGGCCTTCTGCACGTTCTCGGGCTTGTAGTTGCTGATCGAGTTGTGCGTGGAGAGGCACTTCATGCCGACATCGTCCAGCAGCTTGCGGACGTCCTTCGCCTGGTCGATGGACCACTGGTAGTAGGGAGCGAAGAATTCCACGTCCTCGTAGCCGATTTTGGCGACTTCACGGATGGTCGCCATCAGGTCCTTTGCCTGCGCCTGGCGGACGGAGAACATCTCGAGGCCGACGGGTAGTTTCTTGCCCTGGGCATTGAGGGAGAGAACGGAGCCGAGCGCGGCGGCGCTGAGCGTGCTTTCGAGGAAGTGACGACGATTCATGAGGACCTCTAAGGGCCAACGGTATCACGCCCGCTACTCTGGTGGCGAGTGCTTCCTGTTGACGCAATTCTGCCTGGGATACTGGCCCATCTGCGCCGTTCGCCGTCGCTGGTGATTGAGGCCGCGCCTGGCGCGGGTAAGACGACGCGTGTGCCCCCGGCGCTGCTGGGACTGGGGCCGGGCGATGTCCTGGTGCTGGAACCGCGCCGGATTGCCGCCCGCATGGCGGCCCGGCGCGTGGCGGAAGAGATGGGCGAGGAAATTGGGGGGACGGTTGGGTATCAGGTCCGGTTTGAGGATGTTTCCGGGCCGAAGACGCGGCTGCGATTCCTGACGGAAGGCGTGCTGACGCGGCGGCTGATTTCCGATCCCGACTTGCGCGGCGTGGCGACCGTGGTGCTGGATGAGTTCCATGAGCGGCACCTGGATACCGATGTGGCGCTGGCACTGCTGCGCCGACTGCAGCTGAGCACGAGGCCCGATTTACGGATTGTGGTGATGTCGGCCACGCTGGACCCCGCGCCGGTATCGAAGTATCTGGGCGATTGCCCGTGTATCAGTTCGGAGGGTCGGCTGTTTCCGCTGACGGTGGGGTACACGCCGTATTCGCCGGCGCCGCTGGAAGAACAGGTTGCGGGGGCGCTGGACCGACTGGTGACCGAGGCGGAGGGCGATGTTCTGGTGTTTCTGCCGGGGTCGGCCGAGATCCGTCGGGCAGCGCGGGCGCTGGAGCCTCTGGCGCAGCGGAAGAATCTGCTGATTGCGCCGCTGTTTGGGGATCTGACCCCGGAAGAGCAGGACCGGGCGGTGGCACCGGCCTCTCGGCGGAAAGTGATTCTCTCGACGAATATTGCCGAAAGTTCGATCACGATTGAGGGTGTGCGGGCAGTGGTGGATTCGGGACTGGCGCGTGTGGCCTCGGATTCGCCCTGGACCGGGCTGCCGTCACTGGAAGTCCGGCGGATTTCAAAGGCTTCGGCGGATCAGCGGGCAGGTCGCGCGGGTCGGACGGGTCCCGGGACCGTGGTGCGGTTGTTTACGGCGGAGGACTTCCACCGGCGTCCGTCGCGGGATATCCCGGAGATTCTACGGCGGGAGCTTTCGCAGATGTGCCTGCAACTGGAAGTGGCGGGGATCCATGACGCGGGAGATGTGAACTGGCTGGACGCGCCGACTGCGGCCGCGGTGGAGGCGGCGGAGACGCTGCTGGACCGGCTGCGGGCGCGTGGCAGGGAAGCGGAACGGGTGGCCCGGTTGCCACTGCATCCCAGGCTCGCTCGTCTGGTGCTGGATGCCGAGAGTTACGGGGCGGGGCAGCATGGCGCACGTGTGGCCGCGCTGCTTTCGAGCGGGCAGCGGTTACAGTCGCTGGACGACGAGCCGGATTTCCGTTCGCGGGCGATCATGGGCCAGCTGCGGCGGTACGTGAAGCCGGGGCGGGCGTCTGATGACGAGGTGATCGGGAAGGCGCTGCTGGCGGCGTTTCCGGATCGGGTGGGGCGCGTGAAGTCGGGCGGGACGGTGCTGCTATCGAACGGGACCTCGGCCACGATGCTGAAGCCGCCGGGTGAGTTTCTGGTGGCGGTGGATCTGGAGGAGCGGAATGATAAGCCCGGGCCGTTGATTCGCCTTGCGCACGCGATTCAGCCGGACTGGTTGCTGGATCTGTTCCCGGACCGGGTGGTGGACCGGACGCAGGTGGAGTGGCACCGGCAGGGGGAACGGGTGGAGTCGGTGAGCGCAATGCTCTACGATTCGCTGGTGATTGACGAGACGCGCGGCGCAATGCCTGACCCCGAAGCCGCTGCGGCGTTGCTGGCGGCGAAGGTCCTGGAAGCCGGGCTGGAGCGGTTTGTGGAACCGGCGGCGCTGGCAGCGTTCCAGGCGCGGGTGAACTTCGCGGCGCAGCACAGTTCGATGGCGGAACTGGATCCGGCGGCGATGACCAAGGTGGCGGCGGAGCTTTGTTATGGTCTTCGGTCATTTTCGGAATTCGCAAAGGTGAGCGAAAATCTGCTGCCGGCGCTGGAACGGTCGCTGGAAGCTGGTTTGCTGGATCAGGTAGCTCCGGCGCGGTTGCGACTCCCGAGTGGGCGAATGACGAAGGTCAACTACGAAGCCGACAAAGCCCCCTGGGTCGCCTCACGTCTGCAGGACTTTTTCGGCATCACCGAGACGCCGAAGGTGGCGCGGGGCAAGGTGCCGCTGGTGATTCATCTGCTGGCACCGAATCAGCGCCCGGTGCAGACGACGACCGATCTGGCGGGGTTCTGGCAGCGGCTGTATCCCCAGTTGCGCCGGGAGTTGGGGCGGCGATATCCGCGTCATAAATGGCCGGAAGATCCGCTGAAGCCGGAAACCGTCTGATTTTGCGGGAATCCGATATCATGGGTTCCTCACGATGCGTCTTGCTGCTCTGCTGTTACTTGCCTCCTGTGCTCTCCAGGCTCAGAATTCCACTCGTCCCGGCCGGTTCGTGGTGGAACACCCGACTCTTCTGAACCTCGGTTTCGAATGGGATATTGAAGGCGATACGAACCGGAACGCGACTGTCGAGGTTCGGTTCCGCAAGGCGGGGACTGCGGCCTGGCGTCCCGCTCTGCCGCTGCTCCGCATTGGGGGCGAACGGGTGTTTCGTGACCGTGAAAGCATGACCTATACGGTGCCGCATGGGTTTGCCGGCAGCATCCTGAACCTGGAGCCGGGTACCAGCTACGAGTGTGAATTCACGATGAAAGACCCCGATGGGGTGACGGGGCAGGCGCTGCAGAAAGTCACGGTAGCCACCCGTACCGAACCGAAGTCTGCCACCGGCGGGAGGGTGCTCCATGTCTACCCCGCTGATCATGTTGGGGAAAAGATTGAACCCAGCTTCATTGGCCTGAAGGCTGCTTATTATGGCGAAGGCCGTGGCGACTGGACCGCTGTTCGCATGAAGAAGGCCCAGCCTGGCGACACGATTCTGGTCCACGCGGGTCTCTATCGCCCGGAACGCTACAACTACGTGGACCCGCTGAGCGCGCCGTTTACTGGTTCGTGGTCGCTTTCGCTGAAGGGCACTGCGGAGAAGCCGATCACGATCAAGGGCGCGGGCGACGGGGAAGCGATTTTCGATGGCGGCGGCAATGCCCGCCTGTTCGAAATGATGGCCACCAGCCACCACATCATTGAAGGCCTGACTTTCCGCAATACCGAAGTTGCCATCTTCGCCGGAGAAAAGGAGGTCATGGGCGCTGTTGCTCTCACCGTTCGGAACTGCCGTTTTGAAGATATCGGTGTCGCGATCTGGACAGAAAGCGCGGACTCGCACGACTTCTACATCGCCGACAATCTCTTTCTGGGCCGCGAAGACCAGATGCGGCTGATCGGGTGGAATCAGGCTGGTCAGCGCACTGCCGGTATCTACCCGTCGCACCTGCTGAAGAGCTTTTTCGCCGTCAAGGTATATGGCCCGGGGCACATCATCGCGCACAATGCCATCGCGTATTTCCACGATGCGATCTGCATTTCCACCTACGGTCCGCCTGACGACGATCCCGAGAAGCGCGCCTCCGCTATCGACATCTACAACAACGACATTCACCTCTCGAACGACGATTTCATTGAGTCCGATGGTGGAACCCACAATATCCGGCTGTTTCAGAATCGCGGAGTGAATGCCGCGCACAACGGCTTCAGCGCCCAGCCGATGTTTGGCGGACCCGTCTACTACTACCGCAATATCGCCTATCAGGTCCCAGCCGGTGCTCCTCTGAAATTCGGGGCTGCACCCGCGGGCGTCCTCGTGTACCAGAACACGTTGATTGGGGAGCAGACGGCGCGGGAGCCTTACTCCAATACTCACTTCCGCAACAACCTGATTCTGGGCAAAGACAGCCCGGATCGCGCGGTGATGAACTGGGCCAACGCGACACCGAGTTACAGCAGCGACTACAACGGTTTCCGGCCGAATCACAATGGCAAGAGCCAATACAACTGGCTGGCACCGGAACCTGGCAAGACTACGCACGGGGCGAAGGAAGGGGACTGGCGCAACTTCAATACCCTGGCGGATTTCCAAAAAGCCACCGGCCAGGAAGCCCACGGCGTGGAGGTGGACTACGACGTTTTTGAGAACCTCGCGCCGCCCGATCCGGCACAGCGTTACCGCGTGTACCACTCGATGGACCTGAACTTCAAACTGAAGGCGGGCGGCAAGGCAATTGATGCTGGAGTTCTACTCCCGACGATCAATGACAGCTTTACGGGGAAAGCGCCGGACCTGGGTGCCATCGAACTGAACGTTCCGGAACCACACTATGGCCCCCGCTGGATCACCTGGAAGCCGTTCTACCGGTGAGTCAACGGAGCGGGGTGCCGAAGACCGCGCCCTGTTTCACCCATTGGCGCAGGACTTCGATTTCCTTCTTCGGCAGTGGGATGCCGGGCGGCATTTGCACCTGGCCTTCATGTTTCAGGGTTTCGATGAGGCGGCTCTGGTCGGGTTCGCCGGGGACGAGGACGCGCTGCACGGTCGCAGGCTTTTGAAACGACAGGCCGGCGTTGTCGAGTTCATTGTTGTGACACGGCAGGCACCGACGGGTTAGAATCGGCGCCACCTTCCGATCAAAGAACTGCTGTGGTGTCTGCGCTGCCAGCAGCGTGAGGACGACTGCCGCGATCACTTCTTCGCGCCGACCCCGAACTGATTCCCGGCTTTGGTGACCTTGCCGCTCACGACAGTCACATCGAGCATCTTTTCGCTCTGCACGGCGTGGCCAGCTTCGTCGGTCAGCGTAGCGATGATTTTCTTGCTGGCGGAATCGAAAATCTCGCCGGTGGAGGAGTAGGCTGTCTTGCCGTCCATGCTGAAGCTGACCCAGCCGACACAATCGCGGGCCTTCAGGCTCTTCGTCAGCTTCGGGGGCATCACGGTGGCGTCATAGACGTGGATGGTTTCGTTGGCGCAGTCGGCCAGCCAGAGTTCTTTTTCGTCGGGCGTCAGGGCGATGCCGTGCGCGGGGCAGCCGTGGCGCTTCACTGTCCCCTGCTTGTACCCTTCCACTTCCACGTGCGCGACCTTCTTGCCGGTTTTCACATCGCCCACTTCGAACCCGAGCAGGCCGTTGATGTTCACGAAGACGAGCGAATTGTTGCCGTTCACCGTGAAGGGCCGGATGACGTTATCGAAGGGGCCAACGGTGGCAGTTACTTTGTGGGTCTTCGCGTCGGCGATTGAGAGCGAGGTCGATTTCAGGCCTGCCAGGTAGACGCGGGAGCCGTCCGCCGCGAAGATCGTGTTGTGGGACCCGGATTTCGTCTCGATTTCCGTGATGACGTTGCCATTCGTGGCGTTCACTACGTGCCACTTCGGGCCTTCCAGCTGCGGGGCGTAGATGATTTTGCCATCGGGAGAGAGCGCGATGCGGTCCACGCCGCCTTCGTAAGCCTTATCCCACAGGCGCTTGCCGCTGATCATGTTAATCGCGATGATGCGGTTGAGCGACGACACGTAAATGATGCCGGTCTTCGCGCTGGCGGCGACGCCTTTGACGTTCTCGGGCTCTTTACCCGCCGGAACCTCCCACGTGGGGATGCGCTTCACAAATTTGTAGCCGTTATCGATGTCGAAGACGGAAATGCCGACCCCACCGTATTCCACATAGTTGCGGGTGCCGGGGTTGGCGACGTACAAGAGATGTTGTTCAGCGGCCGAAGCGGCGAACGAGCAGAACAGGGCGAGTGTGCAGGCGAGTCTCAACATAAGAGTTCGCCTGAAGCATATCAGAGCGGGTGTTAGGCTGCGCCCTGGCCGATTTCGTACTTTTTCAGGATTTCCGGCCACAGACCTCGTGCCTGGAAGATCAGTTCCACTGCATCGCGGACGGCTCCCGTGCCGCCGACGTTGGCGGTGATCCAGTGGGCTTCGCCCTTCACTTCGGGGCGGGCATTGGCGACCGCGATGGCGAAACCGACACGGTGGAAGACCACAACGTCGGTCAGATCGTCGCCGATGTAGGCGACTTCGTCGCGCTCGACGCCGGCATCGGCCATGATCTCTTCAATGATGGGGATTTTTTCGGTGTAGCCCTGGTAGACGTAGTGCATCTTCGACTGCTTCGCGCGCTCGTCAGTGGCCTGCGAGATTCGGCCGCTGATCACGCCGGTGCGGATACCTTTGGCGTTGCACCACTGGAGGGCGATGCCGTCCTGCGAGTCGAAGCCCTTGAACTCGACCATTTTGCCGTCTTCACCGGGGATGAAATAAAGCTTTCCATCGGTCAGAACGCCGTCCACATCCATCAGAAGCAGCTTGATTTTCGCTGCGCGGGCCATTACTTCGGGTGTCGCCATAAGCTCAGACCCGTTGTAACACGCCCGGGCGCACCTGGGCTCTGTCTGGCGTATTGTGCGGTGGCGTATCCTCGAAGAATGCGCCATGTAATGCGTTGCGCCATTAACGCCAGTTCCTTCGGGATTCGCCCATGCGGGAGCCTCCCTTGTCAAAAATAAGGACTGGTGTGTTCGGTTGGGGCGTGGTCGCGCCCAAATCGCCGAATATCGACACTTTTGAGCGGAATCTGGAGTCTTCCGAGAGCTGGCTTGCGCCGTTTAACGGCTATGGACCGGACAATTTCCTGGTGGGTCAGCCGGAATTCGACTTCGAGAGCTACGCGCCGTGGATAAACCAGCGCCACACGCCCCGCCACTTCCACAACCTGAAGGAAAAGATGGACATGCCCGCGCTTTACGCGATGGGTGCGTTTATTCAGGCGCTGGGGCAGAATCCCGGCCTCGAAAACGAGCTGAAGGAACTGGGCAACAAGGCTCACGTCTACGTGGGGACCGGCCTGGGTAGCATCGCGTCGATCCACGACGCCAGCGTGGTGCTTTACGAGAATCAGCGGAAGTGGGACCGTTTCTGGGCTGCGCCCGAGCGGAATCCGGCTTTGCGCGAACATCTGGTTTCACCGGTCGAGGACGCTCCCGTGGACCCGGCGACGCGGGAAGGCGACGACCGCGATGTGGCGCAGCGGGTCTGGAACAGCTTCTGGGCAGCGCGTTCGGCCAGCCTGCAGGAATATCTGGCGGAACTGGCGTCCATTGAAAGCCTGACGATTGAAGGCGACGTGGCGCAAGGCAAGCTGAACGCGATCCGCGAGAAGGAAAAGCAGCGCATTCGCCTGCAGGAGCGCTGGGGCGCCCCGGAAGCTCCGTGGAAAGTTTCTGCGAACCTGATCTGGAACATCAATAACGCTCCCGCGGCGCAGATTTCGATTCTGGCGAAGATTCGCGGCATGGCGTTCGCGCCGGTGGCCGCGTGCTCCACGTTCGGTGTGTCGCTGCGGTTGGCGATGAATGCGATTCAGTCGGGTGAGGCCAAACTGGTGGTGGTGGGCGCTACAGATCCGGCTCCGCATCCCCTGACGGTGGGTTCGTTTTACAGTGCCCGCGTCCTTTCGGCGGACAAAACTCTGTCGCGGCCGTTGACACGCCTGCAGGGTACGCATGTGGCGGGCGGTGCCGTGGTTTGGATCGTCGGTGACATGGAATATTGCAAGTCGAAGGGCTTTACACCGCTGGGCATGGAACCGCTGGCAGTAGGGGTCAGTTCGGACGCACACCACATCATTACGCCGTCTCCGGAAGGTCCGAAGATGGCGATGACCCAGGCTCTGGGCGAAGCGGGCGCGACTCCCGCTGATGTCGGTACGTGGGATCTGCACGCGACGGCGACGCCGGGTGATTTCGGCGAGGTTTCGACGTTCCGCACGATGTTCCCGGAATCTGTGCTGATTACCGCGCGTAAGGGGACTTTCGGCCACGGTATGAGTGCCGGTGGCGGCTGGGAACTGACGGCGCAGTATCTGGGTTATGCCCGCAAGAAGCTGTATCCGACGACGCTGGATGAGGGGTCGTTTAACCCCACGATTTCCGGCGTACACGACAACGTGGTGTTTAATGCTTCGTGCGACGCGCCGGCCGGTTTGGGCGGCAAGATGTCGATGGGCATTGGCGGTATTAACGCCTGTGTGGTTTCCGGGCCGCTGAAAGACTAAGCTTCCGGCTGGGGCGGCGGTGGCGGACCCTGCGGCTTCAGCGGCAGGCAGTGGGGGACCGCGGAGCGCAGCAGTTCCTTGGCGTCCGTGGCCCGGTCGGGCATGTTCAGGCGGTGGTAGTGCAGCGCCAGGGCCCAGGCAGCGATACCGGGGATGAGTCCGGCTGCCTTCTTCGCGGATTTTTCGAGACGCGGAACCATCTGGTCGATTTCGTCCGCATCGAGGCCCCCGGCGACCAGGCGAATCGAGCCATCGAGCAGTTCAAAGCCTCCGGCCGAGTCGCGGGCTTCCAGTTCGCGAGCCTGCGCGGTCAGGCGATTGGCCTTGGCATAGTCGTTGTCTTCCAGAATGGCGAGCAAGGCCAGCACGTAGAGGCGATGGCCCCGGTACATCAGGCGGGTGGTATCCCAGTTGACGGGTTCCAGTTCCTTGCGGGCACGGTCAAATTCCCCGAAAAACGTCGCAGCGAGGGCGCAGAGCCAGGCGATGGCGGCGTCGGCATCGGGAACGCGCCGGACGGTCTTGTGATAGTGCTCGATCAGGCGGTCGGGCGTTTTTTCCTGCAGCATGCCGCGGACGCGGAACTGGCTGAGCCAAAAAAACATAACGGCAATACCGATGGCCGTGAGCAGGACCGGCGTGGCGACATAGTTGCCACTGCGGGCGTTGCCGACCAGGCCAACAATTGTGACGCCCAGGAATAGAACGGCGACGACGATAACGCTAATGAGATTCCGACGGTTTGCTTGCACTTGAGGCCACTATAGCGGATGGCTGAACACGACGCCCCGCTCGACGAGGCCTCGCGCGGTTTCGCCATCCAGATTCAAAATGTCGCCGAGCGCGGCCAGCGAATGCTGACCCGGAAGGGGGGCAGCGTCGCCGGTGGTGGCGGGGGTTGCGGAGAGTTTTACGGGCGGGCCGACCACACGATGGGGGCCGGTGACCGGGTGGTTCACGGTAGGGAACATACCGCGAGCTTCGGACTGGGGGTGCGCAGCCACGTCACTGAAGGTGTTGACGGGCGTAGCGGGGATGCCTGCGGCACGGAGGGCTGCGATCCATTCATCTGCGGTCCGGGCGGCAAAATACTGATTCAGCAGGGCTTCGAGGGCAGGGCGGTTGCCGCAACGCAGGGCATTGTCGGAATAATCGGGGTGCGTGGCGAGAGTCGGATAGCCGATGGCTGCGCAGAATTCATGCCACAGCTTCTCGCTGCCGGCGGCAAGGGCGAAGCCTTTGTCCTTTGCCTGAAAGACGCGATACGGGGCCACGGTGGCGAAGCCGGACCCGAGCGGGACCGGGTTCACGCCCGAGCCGAGGTAGTACATGTAGTTCGAGGTCATCGCCGAGATCATGCAGTCCTGCATGGCGACATCGACATACTGTCCCTCGCCCGTCTTGTGCCGTGCCTGGAGCGCCATCAGGATACCGATGACGGCGAACATGCCTGCCGAAACGTCGGCGACGGAATAGCCACAGCGAACCTGGTCGCCCGCTTCCGTGCCGGTGACGCTGACGAGGCCGCTGGAGCACTGGACAATTAAATCCATGGCCGTCTCCTGGCGCGAAGGGCCGGTTTGGCCGTAGCCCGAGATCGAACAGTAGATCAGCCTGGGGTTCCGTGCTTTCACTGCCTGGTAGCCGAGACCGAGGCGGTCCATGGTGCCGGGTCGGAAGTTCTCGATCAGGACGTCCATCTTTTCAGCCAGTTGCAGGCAAAGGTCGATGCCTTCGGGCTTCTTCAGGTCTATCGAAATCCCCTGTTTGCCACGATTCAGACCGAGAAAAAACGAAGCCTCGCCGTTCTGGAAGGGTGGTCCCCACCCGCGGCCCATGTCGGAACCGCCGGGGGCTTCCAGTTTGTAGACGTCCGCTCCGTAGTCGGCCAGCAGCAGGGTGGCATAGGGCCCGGCGAGCGCGTGGGAGAAGTCGAGGACCTTGATCCCGGTCAGAGGTCCAGTGTGTGGCGCGCTCATGCGCCGTGGAGGCCGAGTCGCGCCAGAACGCGGCGGACTTTCTTGGGAGAAATCGACAGGCGCTTGGCAACGCGGGCCACGCGGCGGCCTTCATGGTCCCAGATTTTGGGGATGATAAGGTCGGCGAAGTCTTCCGTGAGTTGCTGAAATGTCCTGTCGCCGACAACTCCCTGGGACCAAGCCTGGAGCGTGGCATCCACATTACCGCCCCGGACAACCTTAGCTTTGAGAGCCTGCAGATCTTCCCAGATGTGATCCTGTACTTCGTTCTTGAGTAGGGCGGCGGCGTGGTCGTAGATTTCGCGCGCCTGATCGCCACCGGCGGGGGAAGTGTTGCAGATGGTGAGGCCGAGCCAGATCTGCGTCCGGGCCTGCAGACGGCGGTTTTCGGTGTGTTTCGCGAGTTCGGCGGCTTCCTTCGCCGCTTCCGTCGCCAGGTGCGCCACCCAGGCCGGGTCCTCGATCTCTTCTTCGAGCTTGGTGTTTTCCACCATGCACTCCAGAAGCCGAGCGCGCGCCATCAGGATGTAATCCTTCTTCTGCTCGCCGAGCGAATAGGCCATGCGCGCTTCCTCGTCGGCCTTCTGCAGGTCGCCGCTGTCGAGATGGAGGTGGCCGCGATTCACGCAGACGGTACCGGCGCCGCGGTGGTGGGAGTGGATGGAATAAATCTGGGTGGCGTGGTCGAGGTGTTCGAGAGCCTTCTCTCGCATTGCCTCGTACTGGTGGCGAAGTTCGGGTTCGGACTTGCGGCGCTGGGCGGCGTCGGCATCGATGCGCTTGCGCATCTGGAGCGCGATGAGGCGTTCCACGTAGCCCATGTTTGCGAGCGACCGGGCCAGATTGCGGTGCGCGGGGTCGCGCTGGCTGTATTCGTCGAGAGCCTGCGCAAAGTGGCGCAGCGCGAGGTCATAGCGGCCTTCGCGGCGGTACATGCGGCCGTAGCTGGACTGGATATTGCCGCGCGTGATGAAGTCGTCCGTTTCGCGAAGAACTGTGTCGGCTTCCGAGAGCAGCTTGAGCGCGTCCTTGGTGCGGCCCTTTTGGAATAGCAGCCAGCTTTCGTGGACCCGCATCGCGGCGGCCATTGGTTCCATGTGGGCTTCGGACGCGAGGTGGAAGGCTTCACCGGCGTGCGCCAGCGAACTTTCGTATTCGCCGCTCTTGCGGTGGCAGCGGGAAGACCAGAAATGTGCCAGGGCCAGAAGTTGCAGGTCCTGCAGCTCGCTTTCAAAAAAAAGGACCAGGCTGAAGTTACGGAGCGCCTTGCCAATGTTTTCTTCGTGGACCCAGACCACGCCTTCGGCCATCAGGACGTGCGCGTAGTCGGAAAGGGTCAGATTCTGGCGGTGACCTTTAGTGAAACTGCCGAGGCCGTCCTGCACCACGTCGATCCCGCGCCAGCCGGCGTCGACCCACTGCGCGACATAGCAGAGGATGGCGGCGGCATCGGGGTGGAGTGGGTCAAATCGTCCCGCTCCGGTCCAGAACTCGTCCAATCGGGCCATTCCTGCGCCGATTCGACGCTGTCCAAGATCTCCGCGCAGCCCGGGGAGGAGATCGGTGCCAACTGCAAGTGCCATCTGGGTTCAATCGTACCAGACGGTCGGTCCGTCCTGGACGAGTGGTACGATTTTGCACTTTTGTGTGAGGTGGTCGGATTTGGGCAAAGTGTGGGCTGGCGAAAAAGTCAGTCACCGCCGGAGGAGATTTATTTTCGTTGGCTGGAAGCTATTGAGAGCAGGGAGGTTAAGTGGTTTCTTGAAGGGTCTCCGGCGGGGCGGCGAGGCCGATCTTACATGGCGGCTTTGTCAAAACCGAGTCAGGAATATGCCGGAGCGCAAAGTTACCTTGATCAGCACAGCGGATTACTACAGGGAGATCGCCATGGAGAAAACTACGAAAGACCTCGCCGCCACACTGGCCTCACGTGTGGTGGGTCAGCAGAACGGAATCAACGCCATCGTGCCTTGCATTGAGATGTTTCAGGCCGGGCTCGCGCCGGAGAACCGGCCAGCGGGCGTCTTCCTGCTGCTGGGGCCGACCGGCACGGGGAAGACGCGCACCGTGGAGGCACTTGCCGAAGCGCTGCACGGCAGCATCAAAAATGTCCTCAAGATCGATTGCGGGGAGTTTCAGATGGAGCATGAGGTGGCGAAATTGATTGGGGCACCTCCGGGATACCTGGGGCATCGGGAGACGCAGCCCCTGCTGTCGCAGCAGAAGCTGACGTCGGTGGCGAGCCCGAAGTGCGGGTTGTCGATTGTGTTGTTCGATGAGATTGAGAAGGCTGCGCCGTCCATGGCCCGGCTGCTGCTGGGTGTGCTGGATCGTGGGGTTCTGCGGCTGGGCGACAACGCATCCGTGAATTTCGAGAAGACCGTGGTGTTCATGACCAGCAATCTGGGGGCGCGGGACATGATGCGCGAGATGGTGCCGGATTTTGGGTTCCAGGCGGCCGGGGCATCCGCTTCGCGGGATGAAATGAAGCAGAAGCTCCAAAACATTGGTCTGGCGGCGGTGCGGCGGCGGTTCTCGCCGGAGTTTGTGAACCGGATCGACCATGTGGTGACGTATGAGCCGCTGACGGCGAGTTCGTTTGCCGCGATTACGGATCACGAGATTGACCGGCTGCAGGGGCACGTGGAGTCGCGACTGGGCCACCGGGCGTTCATGATTGATGCGCCGTGGCAGACGCGGCAGTGGCTGATGTCGAAGGGCACGAGCACGGAATACGGGGCACGGGAACTGAAGCGGACGATTCACCGGCATCTGACGCAGCCGCTGGCGAGTCTGGTGTCGCGGCAGCAGATTATGGCGGGTGGGCGTGTGGTGGTGGAGGTGTCGCCGGATGGAGAGTCGCTGGAATTGCGGCCGATCGGGCTGGGAGAGCCGCCGATGCCGGCTGCGCCTTCGGTGTTGTTGGTGGATGACAACGCCGAACTGCTGAAATTCATGACGCATGAGACGGCCGAATGCCGGTGGGACCCGCTCGGCGCGCGAAATGTGACAGAAGCAAGAAAATTATTTTCGAAGCGGGAAGTACATGCGGCGATCATCGATTTGGGCATAAATGACGGTGGCGGGGTGGATCTGGCGCTGGACCTGCGGGATGCGTGGCCAGACGCGCAGGTCGTGCTTACGTGCGACGGGGACCCCTCGAATGAGGTGCTGGAAGTGTGCGACGATCACGATTTTGAATTGGTGAAAAAACCGTTTCTGACGGGCGAACTTCTGGAGTTTCTTCGAGATCGGGTGCTGGAAGTGCGAACGAATTGTTGACGGCGGGGAGGGGGGATTGCTAGTATTGTTCTGCGGGGTGGAGCAGTCTGGTAGCTCGTTGGGCTCATAACCCAAAGGTCGAAGGTTCAAATCCTTCCCCCGCAACCAAGCAACTCCTTCCTGCAGTAAACCCTCCCCCCAATAAAAGCTCTGATCGATGATTCATTCTGAGGATATTCAGCGTTTCATCGAGGTGCACAACCGTCGAAATCTGGAATATCGCGACAGGTTGATCGAGCGCGGCATCTGGCTGGATGAAGCCCGCCCCGTGGAACTTCACTTCTGGGCGGATGACCAAATGGGCGCGGCACTGCTGGCCCGGGCACTGTACCAGTCGGGATTCCTGATTTTGATGCTGGCTCCGAGCGATCAGGAGGACGGGACGGTCCGCTGGAGTATCCAGACGGGGTTGAAAGTGCCGATTGCCCGGGTTCTTTCGCCGGAGTTCACCGAGACCATGGTTCGTCTGGCGGCCGAACACTCATCGGAGTTCGATGGGTGGGG
>CANIHR010000014.1 GCA_947467185.1 Bryobacterales bacterium | reverse complement strand
TTCGGAAACACTTCCGTTGCGATCTTCCCGTCCACGCCCCCCGGATTCGTCTGCCCCTCACCGGTCGCAAACAGCACCACAATCGAACCCTTCTCTGCCGGCTGGCGGGCATTATTCAGGCTCAAATCCGCATTCAGCGAGGCGGCCTGCGTCACGCCCGGCAGATTAAAAAGGCCCGGCACCGCATCCGTCACCGGCACTGCCACAGCAGCAGAGGTTTTGCCAGCCACCTTGACCAGCACCTCCGTCGCACTCCTGCCCGCCACCGAGTACGGCACAATGGCGCTCAACTGCCCCGCCGTTACATACACCAGCGGTGCGGGAACCCCGTCAAACAGCACCTGAGTCCCGCCCACCGTCGAACTCAGCACGTTGCTCGCATCAAAGGACCCCAGCGCCAGGTTAGCCGGGCCCAGATCCTGTCCATAAACCGCCACAATTTCACCCGGAGCCACACCGCCACCGCTGTAGGAACCGGCATTCACGATCCCGCTCGAAGTCACCAGCGGCGAATCCGTCACGTTGATCGTTACCTGCGTGTTGTGCGTCACCGTCCCCGAAGTCGCCCCAAAGGTCAGCGTCACCGTACCTGCCGCCGTTGTCGCCGGAAGCCGGATCGCCACCGAGATGGCACTCTTCTGCCCAGCCCTCATCGAAAACGCCGTCCCAGGAGAGAACTGCACCGTAATACCCGGAGGGGGATTCACAGCAAGGCTGACCGGCCCCGTGAACCCTGCAATCGAAGTGAGTGTGAGAGGGACAACAACTGTGCTGCCTCGATTCGCGACCGGCGAAGGGGCATCGGAACCAAGCGCAAAATCCGCGGGAATCTGAATATACCGAAGCTTTCGTATCCGCTGATTGTTGCTGTCAGTAACAAGGAGGTTTCCGGCAGAATCCAGAGCAACTCCTGTCGGGAAAGACAACTGCGCCAGCGCTGCCGGACCCTTATCACCAGAAAATCCGGCACGTCCTGTACCGGCGATCGTACTGATCGTGCCCGCAGGGTCGATCATGCGGATCACATGGTTTCCGGTATCGGCAATGTACACATTCCCGCTCGCGTCCGCGGCTATCCCGCCTGGCTGTGAAAATGTCGCCCGGCTCGCGGGTCCACCGTCTCCGGTATATCCCAACGTCCCCGTGCCCGCAATCACGGTTTCGGGGAAGCCAAACCGGACAATCCGGTTACGGAAGGTGTCGGCCGCCCACACCGTGATTTGGGTCAGGAATGACCCCGCAACCGCAATACAGGCGGGCGACGTCAGGCCGTACACTTCCGTGGTGGAGTAGATTCCAACATGCCCCGAAGCATCTCCGATGAGGGCTATCTCCATCCGTTGATCCACCACAACAAAAGAGCCGTACCGGATCGCTGCAACCCCGGTTGGCGCCACCAGAAAGATCTTTGTACCCTCGGCATGCGATACCGGCGCCAAAGTTCCTCCCCCCATAACGGTCACTAGGAATCCGCTGGGCATCACCTTTCGCACCCGGCCATTCCCGGTGTCAGCGATGAAAACAATACCGTCCGGGTCTACCGCCACGCCCTGGGGTGACGAAAGAGTGATCTCCGTGGCCGGCCCGGCTTCCCCGTTGAAACCAGTCTGCCCCGTTCCCGCAATAATACTGACCGTACCCTCCGGCGAGATCTTGCGAACAACGTGGTTGCTGGTGTCCGCGATATACAGGTTTCCGGCTTCGTCGGAGGCACTCGAGAAGGGGTTGAAAAAGGCCTGTGACAGCGGCCCGCCGGCCGTGTCAGGGGGCAACGGCACACCGGCCAGCGTCGTGATCTGGCGATTCCCGGGATTGTAAACGCAAATCCGGTTGTTGCCCGTTTCCGTCCAGTAAACGTACCCCCGGGCGTCGGTCGCAACGGCCGTCGGAACGTAAAGCGAAACCTTCAGCGGATCGGTGCCGAACTGCGTAAGACCGATATTCCCCGAACCGATTATCGTCTCAATGTTCCCCTCGGGCGAAATCTTCCGGAGACGGTTGTTGATCGTGTCCGCTAACCAGAGATTCCCGCTCGGGTCAATGGCCAGCCCCGTCGGTCGTGCCAGTTCCGACGCCGTGGCAAGCGCTCCATCGCCGGAGAACCCCAGCCTGCCGGTTCCCGCAAAAGTACTCACCAAACCGGAGGGCGTCACTTTGAAGATCCTGCTGGCCGGATAAGTCGCGACATACACATTGCCGGAAGAATCAGCCGCCAGCCCTTCCGGATAGGAAAATTTCGTCTCCGACAACAGCGAGATCGTTCCCGCAGGCGTCACTTTCCGTATCGTGGAATTCAGATCCTCCCCAATAAAGAGATTGCCCTTGGGGTCCATCGCCAGCGACCAGGGGCCAGCCAGTGTAGCTGCGGTGGCCCGTCCGCCATTTCCACTGTTCCCGGAAACTCCCGTGCCCGCCCACGTCGTGATCATTCCGTCGGGCTGCACTTTTCGCACAACGTTGGCTGCATAGTCGGCAATGTAAAGGTTGCCGTTCGCATCCAGGGCCAGGCCTTCGGGCCGCATGAGCGTTGCCGCGGAAGCGGCCCCGCCATCTCCGGAATACCCACCTTCGCCCGTTCCCGCCAGTGTGGTGATGGTTCCCGCCGGACTGATTCTCCGAACCCGGTGGTTCCCGGAGTCTGAAAAAATCACATTGCCACGTCCGTCAACAACCACACCGCCAGGCTGATTCACAGAAGCCTTCGCAGCAGGGGTGCCCTCTGTTACCGGACGGTCGCGCCCGGCAACCGTGTCAATCACCCAGGTATTCGTCTGCGCCATTGTACCTGCAGGAGCAATTCCGGCGAATATCCAAACGAATTGCCACAGGCGCTTCAGCATCACGCGAGAATTATCACACTAAAGCCAGGTACAGGGTTCCACACTACTTCACGCGAATCGTTGACTGAGCCTGTGAAGTCTTCGTACCGACCTTCAGGACCACCGGAACATCACCGGAGGTCACGGAGGTCGGCACTTTTACGTTCAACTGCATCACGCCGGCCACCTGGAACGGTGCCGCGCCGTAATACGCCACTTCCGCGTCCACCCCGCCAATCGTTACCGTGACGGGCAGCACCGGCTTCGGAAACACTTCGGTCGCGATCTTGCCGTCCACGCCCCCGGGGCTCGTCTGCCCCTCACCTGTCGCAAACAGCACCACAATCGAACCCTTCTCTGCCGGCTGACTGGCATTATTCAGGCTCAAATCGGCATTTAGCGATGCGGCCTGCGTCACGCCCGGCAGATTGAAAATGCCAGGCACCGCATCCGTTACCGGCACTGCCACGGCAGTGGACGTTTTCCCTGCCGCCTTGATCTGCACCTGCGTTGTGGTCTTGCCAGCCACCGAATAGGGAACGATCGCGCTCAACTGCCCCGCCGTCACGTACACCAGCGGCGCCGGAACCCCGTCAAACAGAACCTGCGTCCCGCCCACCGTCGAACTCAGCACGTTGCTCGCATCAAAGGACCCCAGCGCCAGATCGGCCGGCCCCAGATCCTGTCCGTAGACCGCCACAATCTCGCCCGGCGCCACGCCGCCGCCTGAATACGAACCCGCATTCACAATCCCGCTCGAAGTCACCAGCGGCGCATCCGTCACGTTGATCGTCACCACCGTGTTGTGCGTCACTGTCCCCGCAGTCGCAACAAAGGTCAGCGTCACCGTATCCGGTGCCATCGTCGCCGGCAACTTGACCGTCGCGCTCACCGGTGCCGACTGTCCCGCCGCCAGCGTCCGCGCTGTCGCCGGAGAAAAATCGACCGTCACTCCCGCGGGCGGCGTCACCGTAAGCGTCACTGACCCCGCAAAACCACCCACCGAACTCAGCGTCAGAGGCACAACCACACTCGTCCCCCGGTTCGCTGCCTTAAACGTGAAATCCGACCCCACCGTGAAGTCCGGCGGAATCTGCACAAACTGCAACTGCCGGACCCTCTGGTTATTCCGGTCCGTAACCAGTAGATTCCCCGAGGCATCCACTGTCACACCCGTCGGCGTCGAGAGTGTCGCCAGAGCCGCTGGTCCCTTGTCTCCACTGAAGCCCGGCTTCCCCGTGCCCGCAATCGTCGTGATCTTGCCCGTCGTGTCGATCATCCGGATCACGTTATTGCCGGTGTCCGCAATGTAGATGTTCTCTTTCGAATCGACCGCCACCCCGTTCGGCAGGAACAGCGTCGCCTTGTTGGCCGCCGCACCGTCTCCCGTATAGCCCGGCGCGCCTGTCCCCGCAATCACCGTGGTCGTGCTCCCCGTATTCTTCAGAATCCGGTTCCCGAATGTGTCGGCAATATAAGTACTCGCCCCGGAGACCGCAATCCCCGCCGGATACGTCATGAAGTTCACCGCGGAAGTCGGAATCAGCGTGATGGTCCCCAGCGCATCCACCCGCGCCGCAATCCCGAAGATCTGGTCCACCATCGCGAACGTCCCGTTGCCCGTCGCCGCAACCCCGGTCGGGGTAAACAGGAATGCATTCCCCGCGAACGTCCCGGAGAATGGCAACCCGGTGCCATTCCCCATCACCGTCGAAATACGGCCTGTCGTATCCACCTTCCGCACCCGGCCACTGCCACTTTCGGCAATGTAGACAACGCCTTGCGGATCCACCGCCACACCCTGCGGCGCCGAGATATTCGTCGCCGTGGCCACGCCCACTTCGCCATTGAAGTTCGCCTGCCCCGTACCCGCAAAAATGCTGCTCACCCCGGCGGGCGTAATCTTCCGTACCAGGTTGTTCGTCGTGTCCGCAATGAACAGATTCCCCGCCGTATCCACCGCCGTCGAGAAGGGATTGAACAGCGTCTGCGCCGTCGGCCCGCCCGTCGCTACCAGCGGCAGCGTGAAGCCCCCAATCTCCGTGATCTGCTTGCTCGCCGGATTGAACACCCGCACCCGGTTGTTCCCGATTTCCGTCCAGTAAACCAGTCCCTTCGAATCCAGCGCGATCCCAACCGGCGTGTAGATGGCGGCGTTCAGGGGTTCCGAAGAGAATCCACTCAAGCCAATCGAGCCGGAACCCGCAATCGTCTGAATTTTCCCGTCCGTCGAAAGCCGCCGCAGCCGGTTGTTGTAGGCGTCGCAAATCCACAAATTCCCTGTCGCGTCAAACGCCAACCCCTGTGGCCCTGCCAGAAAAGCGGCAGTCGCCAAATTCCCGTCGCCCCCGAAGCCATAGCTGCCGGTTCCTGCCACGGTACTCACCACGCCGGCCGGCGTCACTTTATAAATCTTGTTGTCGCCATACGTCGCTACATAAACATTTCCAGTGGAATCGACAGCAAGCCCCTCCGGATAGGAAAATTTCGTCGACGTCAGCGCCGAAATCGTACCATCGGCCGTCACTTTTCTGACAGTCGAATTCAGTTCATCGGCAATATACAGCGCTCCGCTGGAATCTGCCGCCAATGCATACGGTCCGAACAGAGTGGCAGACGTCGCCTTCCCGCCATTCCCTGTATTCCCCGGTGCGCCCGTCCCCGCCCACGTAATAATCGTGCCGTCGGGCAGCACCTTGCGAACAACGTTCGCCGTATAGTCAGCGATGTAAAGGCTCCCGCTCGAATCCAGCGCCAGCCCCTGCGGTTTCACCAGAGTGGCCGCGGTCGCCGCACCACCATCGCCCGTATACCCGGCCTGTCCCGTCCCGGCGATCGTTGTAATCGTTCCCGATGGCGAAATCCGCCGTACCCGATGGTTCCCCGAATCGGCAAAAATGATATTCCCACTTGAATCAGCCACGATTCCGTACGGAAAATTCAGAGGTGCCGAATACCCCGGGCCACCATCGTTAACCGGACGATCACGCCCTGCCAAAGTATCGATAACCCAGGTTCCCGTTTGGGCCGGAGCCAATGCGGGGGAAATAGCGGAAATTAGTAACGCAATGCCAACCAGGCGATTTTGCATTTAAGAAAAATAACACAGATTGGCACTCCGGATCGGCGACCGCCTCACTATTCGGTATTTGCCTGACACGCCGCAGCACCACCCCCGGCTTCCGGCTTGCTATCGTGACAATGCGCGTGTTTCCACAATTGACTTCAACTTTCCTGCTCGACGGACTCTCCATCGTCCTGATCGACATCCTGCTCGGCGGGGACAACGCCGTCGTCATCGCGATGGCGGTGAAGTCCCTGCCCGAGAAGCAACGCAAACTCGGCATCATGTTCGGAACCGGCGCCGCCGTCGTCCTTCGCATCATCCTCACTTTCTTTGCGTCGCAACTCCTGCAGATTCACTTCCTGAAACTCATCGGTGGCCTGGTCATCCTCTGGATCGCCGTCAAACTCCTCACCGAAGCCGAGGAAGCCGTCGGCAAAGAGCACCACGTCCAATCCCTCAAACACGCGGTCTGGCTCATCCTCGTCGCCGACATCACCATGTCCGTCGACAACATCCTCGCCGTCGCCGGGGCCTCCAAGGGCAACCTCACGCTCCTCATCTTCGGCCTGATCCTCTCCATCACCTTCGTCGCCTTCACCAGCAGCCTGCTCGCCAAAATGATGGACAAATACCCGATCATCATCTGGATCGGCTCCGCTATCCTCGGCCGCGTCGGCGGCGACATGATCGCGGGCGACCCCTGGTTCCAGGCTACCTTCCACCCCTCCGCCATGCTGCACTACGGCTTCGAAGGCGGCTGCGCCCTCGGCGTCGTCGCTCTCGGCTGGCTCCTCGAACGCCGCCACAAAGCAAAACTGGCACTGCAGGCAAAGTAAAAAGTTTTCGGAAGATTCCCGCCGCGCCCCGCGTCTAAAGTGGTGCTGAGGCAATTTGCTGCTCGAAGAGACACAGTCCGAACTTCTCGACGCCTGCCGTCGCGGTGACCTCGCGGCTCAGCGCAACCTCTTTGACCTCTATAAGGACCGCGTCTACACCCTGGCCCTTCGCTACTCGGGCGACGCCTCCACCGCCGAAGATGTCACTCAGAACGTCTTCATCAAGCTCTTCGCCGCCCTCACCACCTTCCGCGGCGACTCGCGCTTCGACTCCTGGCTCTACCGCCTCGTCGTCAACGCCTGTTTCGACCAAAAACGCAAGACCCGCCGCCTCATCCCCCTCGTCGATACCCTCGTCAGCTATCTCAAAGGTCCAGGCCGCGGCCCCCTGGAAGACCTCCTCCAGTCGGAACAGACCAGCCTGGTCCGCAACGCCATCGCCCGGCTCGACCCCGATTTCCGCATGATCGTCGTCCTCCGCTACTCCCTCGGGCTGCCCTACGAGGAAATCGCGACCATCCTCGACTGCCCCTCGGGCACCGTCGCCTCGCGCCTCAACCGCGCCCACGCCATCCTCGAACGCCGCCTCCGTCCCCAACTTGGCCCCTCTTCAGCAAAGGATTCTCAATGACGCCCGAACAAAGTTCCGTCACCCCCAATTGGCTGGCCGATAAATTGCGTGAGGAATTACGTCCGGCCACCGCGCCGGACCGGCTCTGGGCCCGCATTCAGGCCCCGGCAGCGGCCAGTCGTGCCGAAACAGGCCCAACTCGCTTTTTGTGGCCCGCAATTGCCCTGTTGATGCTGCTGGCATCCGCCGATCTGCTTTGGGAATTCAGCAAGGCCAGGGGGAGTTTGCGCCAATTCGCGCAACCGGACCCCTCCACCATCGCCTCCCTCGCCTCTGCCGCCGATGCCTGCGACATCTACTCCAATGACCCCGTCCGCCTCCGCCAGTGGGTTAAGTCCCATAGCGGCATAGAGATAGCGCTTCCCGATCATCCCCCGTCGGTCAAAGTAGTCGGCGCAAGGGTAGTAAATCTCCGTGGCACTCTGGTTGCATCTCTAAAGTACGAAGCGATTAGCGGCTCCCCTGAAAAGGACCGTACAGTCGTAATTTGGAAAGGTAACCCCGGCAAAAAACCACATACGGCGTCCAACCGGATGGCGGGAACCGAAATGGTCTCCTGGACTCAGGGCGAAACTGTTTTCGCGGCGGAAGGTTCGTCAGCCAGGGAGGCATGCTTACTATGCCACCCGGAAGGTACCCACGGAATTTAGCGGCGGTATACTAAAGAGTTAGGTACGCCACTCTTATAGAGTTGTGTGTTGCAGTAAACGAGGAGAGAACCACATGCGCAAGTACGCAAAGTTCGGAATCTTGATCGCCCTGATCGTCGGCTCCATCACCTGGGTCGCCACGGCGTCGATTCAAAGCTCGAAAACCTATTACGTCACCATCACCGAACTCAATAAGATGGGCCACCAGGCTTCGTCCAAACGCGTTCGCGTCGGTGGCGACATTCAGGAAAATTCCATCGTCCGTGTAGCCGGTACCGTCAAATTCAACCTCGTGCAGGAATCGAAAGTCCTCGCCGTTGTCTATGAAGGTCGCGATCCGCTGCCCGATACCTTTAAGGACGGTGCCCAGGCTCTCGCTGGTGGACGCCTTGACGATTCCGGCGTCTTCCACGCGCAGGAAGTCCAGGCCAAGTGCGCCTCCAAATACGCCCCGAAGCCCGGAATGGCTCCGGATGGCCTGCAGAAAAAGATCGTCAACGAAGGCCAGAGCTCGTCGTACCGCTCCAGCCTCTAGTTTCAAATGCACCAGCCCGGACATCCGTAAACTCGGATTCCGGGCAGTAAAGTATCGAAAGCTGGGTCCAACAAAATCATGGAAAACGTAGGCGCACTTGCGCTGCTTCTGGCGTTCTGCATCTCGCTGTACGCAATCATCTCCAGTGTTGTCGGGCGGTTGAAGGGGAAACCGTTCCTCACGCTCAGTGGAGAAAGGGCTGTGCTCGCCGTCTGGGCGCTCGTCTCCACTGCCGCCGGCATCCTCGTCTACGGTCTCATGACCAGCGACTACCGCATGGCCTACGTCGCCAGCCACACCAACCGTGAGATGCCGGGCTTCTACAAGTTCGCCGCCTGGTGGGGCGGACAGGAAGGCTCGCTCCTCTTTTGGAGCTGGCTGCTCTCCACCTACGCAGCTGTCGCCGTCCTCACCTCCCGCAAGGCGCACCGCAATCTGCTGCCGTGGGTCGTCTCAATCCTCTCCGTCATCCAGGTCTTCTTCCTCATCCTCAACGCCTTTATCGCCAGCCCCTTCCAGGTTCTGGCCGTCGATAAAGTAGTCACCTCCGTCGCGGACGGCATGGGCCTCAATCCCCTCCTGCAGTACTGGGCGATGGTCATTCACCCGCCCTTCCTGTACCTCGGTTACGTCGGTTTCGCCGTCCCATTCGCCTTCGCCATGGCCTCCCTCATCGAAAAGGCGCCGGGCGAAAGCTGGATCCACACCACCCGCCGCTGGTCCATCGTCACCTGGCTGTTCCAGGGCATGGGCATCGGTCTCGGCTCCGCCTGGGCCTATCACGTCCTCGGCTGGGGCGGATACTGGATGTGGGATCCCGTTGAAAACGCCTCCCTCCTCCCCTGGCTCGGCGCCACCGCCTTCCTCCACTCCGTCATGATGCAGGAAAAAAAGGGCATGATGAAGGTCTGGAACATGGTGCTCATCTCGTCCACGTTCTTCCTCTGCATCTTCGGTACCTTCCTGACCCGCTCCGGTATCGTCAGCTCCGTCCACGCCTTCGCGGAATCCCCCATCGGCAAGTACTTCGTCGCCTTCCTCGCGCTTGGAATCGCTGCCACGGTCTGGCTCATCCTGGACCGCCTGAACTACCTCCGCAGTGAATCCGACCTCGAAAGCGTCGTCTCCCGCGAATCCAGCTTCCTGTTTAACAACCTGATTCTGCTCGCCAGTTGCTTCGCCGTCCTCTGGGGCACCCTCTTCCCGGTCATCACTGAAAAGCTCTCCAACGAAAAGATCAGCCTCGACGCCGTCTGGTTCAACCGCCTCATGGTCCCCATCGGTCTCGCGCTGCTCTTCTTAACGGGCGTCGGACCTCTCTTCGCCTGGCGGCGTACCTCCATTGACAGCCTCCGCAAGAACTTCCAGTGGCCCGGCATCGGCACTCTCGTCACCGCCGGCCTCCTGTTCGCCTTCGGCATGCGCTACCCGTACTCCATCATTTCGCTCAGCCTCTGCTTCTTCGTCACCGCCACCATCGTGCTCGAATTCTTCCGTGGTGCCAACGCTATCAGCGAAAAGACAAAGACAGGCTTTATCCCCGCCGTCATCGAACTCACCCACCGCAACACCCGCCGCTACGGTGGTTACCTCGTCCACATGGGCATGGTGCTGATGTTCATCGGCTGGAGCGGCCATCCCTTTAACCAGACCTCGGTCGGCGAAGTGGCCAAAGGAGCAACCATGAAGGTCGGTTCCTACGACCTCAAGGTTCTCGACCTCACCGAAGGCGACACCGCCAACTACCAGTGGGAAACCGCCAAACTCGAAGTTTCGAAAAACGGTAGCTTCATCGAAATCGTGGAGCCCACCCGCCGGTTCTACAAGGCGGCCCAGCAGGCCACCGCGATCGTCGCCCTCCGCAGCCGTCTCAACGAAGATCTCTACATCAACTACGCTGCCCGTTCCGGTGACAAAGCCACTCTGCAGGCCTACGTTTTCCCGCTCGTCGAGTGGATCTGGATCGGCATTCTCGTAGTCATCGGAGGCACCCTCGTTTGCCTCATTCCGAGCAAAGTCGCGCGGGCTTATACGCGTACCGAAGTCGTGGGAGTGGCCAAAGCCAATGCGCCGGTTGAAGTTTAGTTTTCTTCTGCTCCTGGTGGCCCTCGCCACCCTGAGCCATTCCGCCCTCGCCCAGACCGCTTCGCAAATCGAAAGCGATGAGGTCAAGCGCGTCGGCAACAAGCTCTCCTGCCAGTGTGGTTCCTGTCTCGAGAACCTGAATTGCAATATGTCGTCGGGCCAGTGCCACTTCTGTAAACCGGCCCGCACGAAGATCTGGGAGATGCAAAAAAACGGCCAAAGTGACGAGGCCATCATTGCATCGTTCGTCAAAGAATACGGCGAGAAAATCTTCCGCCAGGACCCCAACTCTTTCTTCTGGATGATCCCCTACCTGTCGCTGCTCGTCGGCGCGGGCGTGGTCTGGATCGTTCTGAAAAAGATGATGGGCCCGAAGACCCTGAAGCCTGCCATCGCCGGGCAGGCACATTTGGAACCCGAAGATCCGATCTACGCGAAATATCGCGCCGAGATCGAACGGGATACGGAAAGACTGGAATAAGTTCGCAGTGGACCCAAGCCTGATCGCTGGAGCGTTGTTGGGAGCCGCCATGGTCGGCTACCTGATCTTTATCCGAGCCGTGGATTTGCCAACGGCTGCCCCTGTTTCCCCCTTCCGCCATTTGGATGAGCGAAAAGCGGCCATTTACGAAGGTCTGCGCGACCTCCAGTTCGAATACCGTCTGGACAAACTCTCCGACGAAGACTACAACTCAACCAAAATCGAGCTCCAGAAGGAACTCGCCAAGGTCCGCGCCGAGGAAGACCGCCTGAAAGCCGAACTTGGCCAGCCCGTGGCGAAAACGGTGGCAGCCAAACCAGCCCCCCCGGCCCCCGCGCCGGTCGCGCAAAAACACACCTGCCCCACCTGCGGAGCACAGTTTGAAAAAGCCCTGAAATTCTGCGGCGAATGCGGCAAACCGATGTCCGAAACGGAGACCGCATAGTGAGACGTCTCGTAGCAAGCATCCTCCTTTGCGCCCCCCTGGCCCTCGCGGGCGTCGATGGTGTCGTCACCAACTCCTCCACCGGCAAACCCGCTTCCGGCGCCACCGTCACCCTCTTCCAGACCAGCCAGCAGGGTCCCCAGTTCATCAACAGCGTCAAATCCGACGCTCAGGGCAAGTTCGTTTTCACCGAAGACGTCGCCCCCGGCAAAGGCGGCGGCCCCCTGCTGCTCCAGGCCGTCTACGGCGGAGTCCAGTACAACAAGATGCTGCCCCCGGGTTCGCCCGTAACAGCGGTCGAAATCCCCGTCTTCGAATCCAGCAAAGCTCAGGGCGCGGCTCAGATTGACCAGCACATGATCCTGCTGGAACCCTCCGCCGACGGGACCCTCACCGTCAGCGAAAGCTACGTCATCCGGAACGACGGCAAGACCACCTGGAACAATCCCGACACCGGCACGCTCCAGTTCTACCTCCCCCCGCAGTCGCAGGGAAAGGTGGAAGTCAACGCCCTCGCCCCCGGCGGTCTGCCGCTCCGCAAAGCTCCGGATCCAGGCCCCAAACCCAACACGTACAAGCTCGATTTCCCCATCAAGCCCGGCGAATCCCGCGTAGACCTGCAGTGGACCATGCCCTTCCCCGTCCCCGGCGTCTTCAAGGACCAGATCCTCACCAAAGGTGGTCAGACCCGCATCATCGCCCCCGTGGGCGTCGAATTTAAGGGCGACGGCCTGAAGAATCTCGGCCAGGAACCCCGCACCAAAGCCACTATCTGGGGTGTGGACGGCCCTGCTATCGAATTCAAGGTGGAAGGCACCGGATCGCTTGCCGATTCCGCGGCAGCCGCCGGCGGTGGCGAAGGTGGAGGCGAAGGCGGCAACGGCCAGCCCGCTCTCACCATGAACCTGCCGAAGCTCTACGGTCTGACCCTCGGCTCGGCGGACATTCTGGCGACTTTCCTCGCCGTGAAGTGGCTTCTCCTGAGCGTCTTCTCCATGCTCGCCATCGGCTTCATCCTCCTCTACCGGAAAGCTGTCCCGGCAGCCACAACGGAAGCGGCAGCCGAAGCAGCCGCAGTGAAAAAGGCCACCAAAAATGCTCGCGGTCGAAGCTGATCGCGTCTGGAAGTACTTCGGCGACTACCCCGCCCTCCGTGGCTCCAGTCTCCAGGTACCCCAGGGAGCCTGCATGGCCCTGCTCGGCCGCAACGGCGCCGGCAAGACTACCCTGCTGCGCATCCTCGCCAACCTCTCCCGCGCCACCAAAGGCGAGGTGAAGATCTTTGGCGATGCCAGCCGTGGTGATGTCGTCCGCCGCAAGACCGGCTATCTCGGCCACGGCATTGGCGTCTATGACGACCTCTCCGCCATCGAAAACCTCCTGCTCTTCGGTCGCCTCCTCGGCGTTGAAAACCCCGAAAAGGCCGCCATCGAAGCCCTCGAACGCGTCGGCCTCGAACGCGTGAAAGACGGCATGGCCCGCGAATTTTCTCGCGGCATGCGCCAGCGCCTCGCCGTCGCGCGCGCCTTTCTCCACCAACCCGAACTCCTCCTCCTCGACGAGCCCTTCACCTCCCTCGATGACCGCGCCATCAACGTCCTACAGGCTCTCCTGAGAGATGCCCTCTCCCGGGGCGCCACCATCGTCATGTCCACCCACCAGATCCGTGAAGCCATGGAACTGGCCACCAACGTCGCGCTCCTCGAACGGGGCAAAATCGTCCACACCGGCCCCCAGACGCCCGAAATGCTGGCCGACCCCGGCTGGCTCTACCGCACTTACGGAGACAGGCAGGTACAGGAATGAAACGTGGCCTGATCACCGCCCTCGCCATCGCGAAAAAAGATCTCCAGACGGAACTCCGGACTAAGGAATCCATCAACGCGAGCGCCTCCTTCGCGCTCGTCATCCTCGTTCTGTTCAGCTTTGCCTTCGACCTCGGCCGCGAAGAACTCTACGCCATCGCCGGCGGCCTCCTATGGCTCGTCTTCTCCTTCGCCGGGGCCCTCATCGTCAACCGCAGCTTCGCCCGCGAACTCCCCAACGACTGCCTCGACGTCCTGATCGCCTCCCCCGCCCCCGCCTGGTCCATCTTTCTTGGCAAGTCCGTCGCGGCCTTCTTCCTGCTTTTCATTGTCGAGCTGATTTCGCTCCCCGTCTTCGGCCTCTTCTACAACATCCACTGGACCCAGAACTTCCCGGGCCTGCTCCTCGTGATGGCGCTCGCCACCTGGGGCATCACCGTTGTCGGCACGGCGTTCTCCGCCGTCACCGTCAATATCCGCCTCCGCGAACTGATGTTGCCGGTCCTGCTCTACCCCATCCTGATTCCGCTGCTCATCGGCGCGATGGGCACCACAACCGCGCTTTTACAGGGAGAACCCATGTCCGGAGAGGCCATCGCCTCACTCCGCCTCCTCATCGGGTTCGACGTTATCTACACGTCCCTGGCGCTCTACATGATTGAGTTCATCCTGATAGTCTGAGGAGAAACGAATGCGAGAAAAAGCAATTTACCTACTGGCAATCCTGGCCGCCCTGGTCATGATCCCCAACCTGAAAACGGTCTTCATGGATCTTCCCGACGAAGCCATGCAGGGGGCCATCTACCGCATCATCTTCATCCACGTCCCGGCCGCCATCAACGCCCAGATCTTCTTCACCGTCTCCCTCATCACCAGCATTCTCTTCCTGGTGAAGAAGAACTTCGTCTGGGATTCCATCTCGGTCTCCTGCATCGAAGTCGGCACCATGCTCGTCCTCGTCAACCTCGTCACCGGCAGCATCTGGGGCCGCAATCAGTGGGGCATCTGGTGGGCGTGGGATCTCCGCATGACCAGCCAGTTGATGTGCTTCCTCCTCTACCTCGGCTACCTGCTCGTCCGCCCGGCCATCGCCGAACCCACCCAGCGCGCCACGCTCTCGGCCTTCGTCGCCATCTTTGCTTACGCGGATATCCCGCTCGTTCTCATGGCGATCCGCCTGCCGAACGTCCGCACCCAGCACCCTGGCCCGGTCCTCGAGACCGGCACCATGGCCAAGGAATTCCACGCCCCCTTCGGGCTCGGCGTCCTCGCTGTCTTCCTCATCTGCACCGCACTCATCCTGATTCGGCAGCATCAGGAAACGGCCCAGCGCGAAATCGACTCGCTCCGCCGCGAACTGCATTCGATCTAGTTCCCCCGACATAAACACGACGTTATAGAATCAGAGGGCTTCCTTCGATGGACATTACGAATCTCACATTTCTGTTCTACGGCTACTCGGCCGCGTGGATCATCATCACGGCGTTCGTCTTCCTGCTCGTCAGCAGAGGACGCCGCATTGACCGCGAGCTGGCACGCCTGAAATCCCTCGTTGCGGACAAAGACAACCACCCCCGTTAAGGAGAACCACCCGCCCATGCAACGTCGCAACCTGCTGAAATCAATCGCAGCCGCAGGCCTCGGAGGCCTCGTCACTCCTCGCGAACAGCAAGCCCAGACCGCCGTAGAGAAGGCCGTCCGCGGCCTTCCCGCCCCGAAAATCAAAGACGTCCAGGTGATCGAGACTGCCCCCGCGGGTGTCCGCCTCACCGTCGTCAAAATCCTCACCGACCAGGACGGCCTCTACGGCTACGGCTGCGCTACCTTCACCCAGCGCGCCGACCTCGTCAAGCCCGCCGTCGAACGCTACCTCAAGCCCCTTCTCCTCAACCACCCCGTTGACCGGATCGAAGACACGTGGCAGATGTGCTACGACAGCTCCTACTGGAAGAACGGCCCCGTCCTCAACAACGCCATCTCGGGCGTCGATCAGGCCCTCTGGGACATCAAAGGCAAGATGGCCAAAATGCCCGTCTATGACCTTGTTGGCGGCAAGTGCCGGGAAGCGGCCGATGTTTATCGCCACGCCTCCGGTGCCGACTTCCAGCAGTGCATCGACATGGCGAAGCAGTTCCAGTCCCAGGGCATCCGCCACATTCGTGTGCAGGTTGGCACTCCGGGCTACGAAGGTTACGGCGCTGGTGGTGGCCGTGGCGGCCCGCAGGTCAAGGGTCTCCGCGACACGGGCTCCGTTTTTGAGCCCCAGCCCTATATCCGCCGCGCCCTCAAGCTCTTCGAAGAGTGCCGCAAACAAATGGGCGACGAAATCGAACTCCTCCACGATGTCCACGAACGCGTCACGCCCACTCAGGCTGTCCAGTTCGCGAAGGACTGCGAGAAGTTCAAGCTCTACTTCCTCGAAGACCCGCTCTCTCCCGAAGATCTCGCCTGGTTCCGTCAGATCCGCCAGCAGTGCGCCACGCCCATCGCCATGGGTGAACTCTTCAACAGCCCCCACGAATGGCTGCCCCTGATGAGCGAGCGACTCATCGACTACATCCGCATCCACGTCTCCCAGGCCGGCGGCTTCACCCCCTGCCGCAAGGTCGCGATTCTGGGCGAATTGTTCGGCGTCAAGACCGCCTGGCACGGCCCCGGCGATGTCTCCCCCATCGGCCACATGGCCAACGTCACCCTCGACGTCGTCAGCTACAACTTCGGCGTCCAGGAATACTCCGAATTCAACGCCAACACCCGTGAAGTCTTCCACGGCGTGCCGGTTCTTGAAGACGGCTACGTCTGGCCCAGCACCAAACCCGGCTGGGGCATCGAAATCGACGAAAAGGCAGCCGCGAAGTTCCCCTTCCAGGGCACGCCCGGCACCGGAGCCGCCCCCAGCAGCCAAACCGGCAATCCCCGCAACGGTCTCAACGGAGGCTGGGGCGAAGTCCGCAAGCGCGACGGCCAGATCATCAAACAATAGGCCATCAAGCAGTAAGTCGCGGCGCACCACCCGCGATCTCAATCGGCATCGTCTTCACATCACTAAGGGCTGCTCCCCGGAAGGTCACTTCCGCGAGCAGCCCTTTTTTCGTTCCCGCCGGCTCAGCCTGGTCGAACACCAAATTCCCCAGCGAATAGAAAATGACCCCGTCGCTGTACCGTTCCCACGGCTGGACAACATGCGGATGATGCCCCACCACCACCGCCGCCCCGGCATCTATCGCAGCCTTCGCAAACATCTTCTGGTGGCCATTGGGAGTCGTGTAATACTCCCACCCGTGGTGCATCGAAACAATCACCACCTCGGCCCGCTGCCGCAGACTCGCCACGTCGACCCGCATCTGCGCCACATCCGCCAGAGCGATCCGCGGCTCCACATCCGTATAGTTCCCGTTGTTCGCGTCGTACGTATACGCCAAAAAGCCGAACCGGACCCCGTTGCGCGTCAGCACCACCCCGGCATGGGCCTCGGCGAAATCCTTCCCCGTCCCCGCCGCCAGAATCCCCTGCTCCCGCAGCACCTCCAGCGTTAAATCAATCCCGGCTGATCCCGCGTCCCGCGCATGATTATTCGCCGTCGAGACCACATCAATCCCCGCCGTCGCCAGCCCCGCCACCATCTCCCGCTGCACCCGGAACAACATATTCGTGCTGTTCGGGCGCGG
This sequence comes from Bryobacterales bacterium, assembly GCA_947467185.1. Classification (GTDB taxonomy): domain Bacteria; phylum Acidobacteriota; class Terriglobia; order Bryobacterales; family Bryobacteraceae; genus BOG-234. Next base: position 19,714 of record CANIHR010000014.1, on the reverse strand, counting down.
CTTTTCCGCAAACGGCCCCTCCAGATTCACAAACGCGATATCCGCCTCGCGAAACACCGGAGCAATCTCCCGCAGCGGCCACGAATAATCGTTATGCGCCTGCGCCGCCCGCGCCACCCCGCGCGCCAGCATCACATCCCCGCCAAACAGGATCTTCGTCTCCTGCGCGGTAGCTGCGGTGGTAAACAGGGCCAGGGCGTGCCGTCGAGTCATCTGCACAACCATTGTCCGCCACGGCGGATATATACTTCATTGTGATGTCCACGAACCTGACTCGCCGCTCCCTCTTCGCCACCGCCCTCGGTGCCGCCGCCGTCACCACTCTCGCCGCCCAGACCAAACGCGACTGGACCGGCAAAGACCCCATCGGTTACCCCGACCCCGATTTCGTCGTCCACGACCCCAAGCGCTTCAAAGCCAAGGTCAACAACTCAGTGATCGAGCGCCTTTACGTTGGCTGCCGCTGGGCCGAAGGTCCGGCCTGGGACGGTAATGCGCAAAGCCTCGTCTGGAGCGACATCCCCAATAACCGGCAGCTCCGCCGCATCGAAGAGGATGGCCACGTCAGCGTCTACCGCTCCGCCGCCAACTACTCCAACGGCAACACCTTCGATTACGAAGGCCGCCAGCTCTCCTGCGAACACGACACCCGCCGCGTCGTCCGCTACGAACCCTCCGGCGCCGTCACCGTCATCGCCGATAAGTTCGAAGGCAAGCCCCTCAATGCCCCGAATGACGCCATCGTCCACCCGGACGGCAGCATCTGGTTCACCGACCCCGGCTATGGCATTCTCGTAGCGTACGAAGGCCACCTCGCCAAGATGGAGCTCAAGGAAGCCATCTACCGCGTCGATAAGACTGGCCAGATCACTAAGCTCGCCGACGACCTCCACAAGCCCAACGGCCTCTGTTTCTCGCCCGACTACAAGAAGCTCTACGTCTGCGACACCGGCTCCAGCCACGAACCCGGCTTGCCCAACATCATCCAGCAGTACGACATCGACGGCACAAAGCTGAAAAACAGCAAAGTTTTCATCAACACCGCCATCAAGGGCAAGGGAACCGGTTTCGCCGACGGCGTCCGCGCCGACATTCAGGGCAACATCTGGGCCGGTTTAGGCTGGGTTGGCCCCGGCTACGACGGTGTCCACATCTTCGCGCCCAACGGCGACCTGATCGCGCAGATCCTGCTCCCCGAAACCTGTGCCAACCTCTGCTTCGGCGGACGCAACCGCAACCGCCTCTTCATGACGGCCAGCCAGTCCCTCTACTCCGTCTACGTGGAAACGCGCGGCGCGCACATCTGCTAATCCGCTAACTGTTCGGGTTTATACCGATACGCTGCGATCATGCCGCATAGGGCGACCAGGCCAACGCCTATAGCCCATGCGGCAAGCCAGCCCCTGTCAATCAGCGCCCCGGCAATCACCGGTGCCACAATAGCCGACACCGACGTCAGCGACTGCGTCAGCCCCAGCACTACGCCCTGTTCCTGCTTCGAAGCCTTGTGCGTGATTAGTGCCGTCACCGCCGGGCGAACCACCCCCGTCCCGTACGACGCGATTCCCGTGTTCACCACAATTTCCCGCAGCGAATGCACGCTCGCCAGCCAGAATGACGTCAGCGCCGTCACGGCGAACCCACTCCGTACCAGTGACAATTCGCCGTACCTCTTCACCAGCCGCCCAATCAGCCCGCCCTGCAGGATAATCCCCAGAAACCCGACCCACGCGAACAAATACCCCACGTGCATCGCGTCCCAACCGAACCTCTGCTGCGAAAACAGGGCGAAACCGTTCACGAACATCGAAAACGAGAACGCGAAGAAGAAGAACTGCACCAGCAGGGGCCCCAGTTCCGGACGCTTGAAGTACTGCGCGTAGCTCTTCCAGTCCAGAACGCCCAGTCGTTTCCCGCCCGGCCCCGATTGCCCCAAAGTATGCGGCTCCACGGCCGGAAGCAACGTCGCGGTGCAGACCACACTCCCCGCCGACAGCGCCGCCGCCACCAGAATCGGGTACGTGTAGCTGTAGTGCGAAAGGAAACCCGAAAGCGCCGGACCAATCAGAAACCCAATGCCGAACGCGATCCCGATCACCGCGAACGATTTTGTCCGCTCCTCAGGCTTTGTCACATCGGAGATGTATGCCTGGGCCAGCGAAAGATTCCCTGCAGTTGCCCCGTCGATAATCCGCGACAGGAACACCATCCACAGCGACTGCGCTCCGGCCAGAATCAGAAACCCAATACACGTCCCGATCTGGCTGACAATCAGCAGCGGCTTCCGCCCCATCTTGTCCGAAAGCTTGCCCAGAATCGGCCCCGCAATCAACTGGCAGAACGCAAACGACGACGCCAGCATGCCAATCACCGTCGCCGACGCCCCGAAGTGCTCGGCGTAAAACGGCAGCAACGGGAGGATGATGCTCAAACCGAGCACGTCCACCAGCACAATCAGGAATATCGGTAGGAGCGGGGAACCCTTCACAGCGTATATTTCATGCTAACGCGAGGGTGCGGTTTAACCCGCTTGTTGCTGACGCAGCTGAGCCAGTTGTTCATCCAGATGGTCAATGGCCTTCTGCTTTTGCGCCCGATGCGCCGGATGCGTCGCCGCATCCAGTTCCACCAGCAGCCGCCGCCGCGTCATTTCCAGCAGTTCGCGCTGCCTGTCTTCCGCCGCCCCGGGCCGATGGTTGCCATGAGGCACAGGCGGAGCCTGCCGTTCCTCCATCTGCATCTCGACCGACTTACTTTCCCAGCCACGTGCCAATGTAAAGAACCTCTTACTCAACCATGGCAGATACCAGCATCCAGCGCAAGACCCCTCGCGGAGATGGCCCTGTACCTGCAAAGTCGATCCGAATGACCGAGGCCTTCTTCACCTCCACCACCAGCGATGGCGCATTCAGCAGGTACCCCGCCAGATGCCCCATCAGTGGCTCATGCCCCGCGAGCAAAATCGTCGAGTAGTCCCCGTAATCCCGAATGTCGCGCCAGACGTTCTCGGGAGTCCCGTGCGGCACCAGCGCCGGCAATTCCACAATCTCGCCGGCCACACCAAGGACGTCCTTCGCAATCTGAGCCGTCTCCATCGCCCGCACATACGGGCTGGAAAGAATCAGGTCTGGCTGTACGCCGGCCTTCTTCGCCAGTTTCAGGACCCCTGCCGCCTTCACCTTTCCTTCCTCGGTTAGTCGCCGCGCCGAATCCGGAGACCCCGGCTCGCCGTCTTCCGCAATGCCATGCCGCATCAGATAAAGTTCCATGCCTAACTGCCCTCCCTGCGAAAACGAAACAATTCGAAAACCGGCCGGCCATTTCGATCCGGAACCGTCTTCTCCACAACTTCCCTGTACCCCAGCCCCTCGGCCGCCGACCGCAGGCGGTCATTGATGCCAGGAAACATCTGCTTGTCCGCCGTGTGCTGAATGAACAGGAAATCCGGGTTGCTGATCTGCCGCGTCAATTCCTGCTTCTCGGCCTCGCTCAGAACCTGCCCCTCAGCCGGAACACTCGTCACAAACATCGGCAAATCACCCTCGTGCAGCAACCGCAGGCCATTCAGGTAGCCCCAGTCCACCAGCCCATACCAACTGGCCGTCTTGTGATCCGCAGTCTCTGCCAGGCGATACACCGCATCCGTCCATCCGGCCCCGGGGCCGTTCACCACGAACTTCGCCAGATACTGGTTCGTCGTCAACAGATTCTGTGCACACAGCGCGCCAATCGCCACCCACAAAACCGGCACGCCCACCTTCGGAATTCGCCCGGAAATCTCTGAAAACACGATCCCCAGGAACATCACCGGCAGCGGCCACATCAGGATCGTGTGGTGTGTTCCGCCACCCGCCCCCTTCGTCAGCGCCATTTGCACCCAGCAAACGCCGCTCGCCACCAGCAGAAACAGCAGCACCCGGAAATGCGGTGAACCCCACAGCGTCAGTGAAAGCACCAGTCCCGCCCCCCACGCCCAGAGCATCCAGTTCTTGTAATGGCTCCCGGAAGCGGCTGCCAGCTTCACACTGATCCGCTCCAGGCGGGTCCGCGGAGGACGCGGAGAATCCGTCGCATCGCGAAAGATCATGTAGTTGTACAAACTGGACGCGTTTACCGTCTGCCGCAGAACCTCCACCTTGCCCTTCAGCTCGGAAAATTCCAGGTGTGTGTTCTGCCTCGCGGTTTCACCCGGCCGTGCCACGTTATACCAGACAAGCGGGGCGGCCGCCAGAAGAAACACCCCCAAAGCGACCCCTGCCGTCCGCGGCCGCATCGCCGCCAGCGCTTGCTTCGGATACAGCAGCAGCGCAGCTACACCCAGCCCTGCCAGGGGCCAGATTAGCAGCGCCTTGTCCCACAGCCCCAGTCCCCAACACGCCGCCGCGGCAATGAGCCACTTCTCACTGCGTTCCGTCAGCCACAGGTGAGCCGCGAGCAACCCACCCAGCAGCAGCAAATGCTGAATCGCCACCGGACCCCAGTCGAACAGGTCGGTCATCAGAAACATCGTGTCCGTCGCCAGCAGCGCCACTGTCACCGCCGCCGCCCGATTCCCCGCCAGTCTGACCACCAGACGCCACGTCAGCCAGATTGTCCCCAGGCCCATCAGCAGCACCGGCAGGCGGACCGACCATTGATCCGCCGCCAGAAACCGAAACAGCCCCGCGTAAAGCCAGGTCTTCAGCGCCCCGGAATAGCTCATCACCATGAACGGGATCTTCCACGACCCCACTTCCAGCTTGAAAAATGCCGAATCCGGCGCGTAGATCGGCCCCGAAAAGAACAATTCGTCGTTCTGCAGCCCCGGATAAGGAAGCAGCGCCAGCCCGGTCAGGAAGAACGCCAGGCAGCCAAGCAGGGGAACCGTGATTTTTTTCAAGCCTGGGATCATGCCGTAAGATCGAAGTTTACTTCATGATCACCGCCCCCAACCTCTCCGAACTCCCCTGGCTCCGCCATGGCTTCGGTACCCGGCACTCCGATTACCCGGTAGAAATTACCACCCTCCGTCAAATTCACTCGTGCGTGGTGCTCCACGTCGAAACCGAGCGCGGCGACCGTATCGCTGAGGGCGACGGCCTCGTCACTCATGAACCCGGCGCGGTCGTGGGCGTCCGAACCGCCGATTGCGTCCCCGTCCTGCTGGCAGACCCCGTAAATCGCGTCGTCGCCGCCGTTCACGCCGGCTGGCGTGGCACCGCCACCCGCATCGTCCCCGAAGCCCTTGCCCGCATGACCCACCGCTTTGGTACCCGCCCCGGCGACGTCATCGCCGCCATCGGACCCTCAATCGGAGGCTGCTGCTACGAAGTGGGTCCCGTTGTGGCGCGCCAATTCGGTACATGGGTGCCCGAATTGGAACAGACCGAGGTCCCGGCGAAGGTCAACCTGAAATCCGTCAATTCGCTGCAATTGACCCAGGCCGGGGTAAGAAACATCTGGGTGTCACAAAACTGTACATACTGCTCCCTGGACTTTTTTTCCTTCCGGCGAGAACCCGATGAGAGCGGCCGCATGATCTCCTTCATCGGTCTCGCCTGAAAAGTACCTCGACACAAACACGAAGGGCGGACATCTGACCGAAAAGTCAGAGTCCGCCCTAAGTTTCTTGCGTCCGAAGTCGGAAGCTTACGCAGCCGCGAAGAGATCGGCGGATTCATCCACCTGGATCTCATGACGGTCAACCTGCTCCTGGCACTTAATGCAATACGCAGCCCACGGTACCGCGACCACGCGCTTCGGCGAGATTTCTTCTTCACAGTGCAGGCAGATCCCGTAAGATCCATCCGCGATGCGGTGCAGTGCCCGGCGAATCTGCCGCAGCATGTTCGAGTCACGGTCCAGATTGCGGATCGCGAGTTCGCGTTCTCCTGCCAGCTGCACTTCATCCAGTGCGTCCGGCGCCTTCTCGATGACGATTTCGTCGCGGTTCCGGAGAGAACCCGACAGTTCCGCCATCTTTGCCTCCAGTACGTTTTTTGCCTTCTCCAATTCAGCCTTGGTCATAGTATTACCTGTCTTTCTTGAGCCAAACTCTCGGCCCTGCCGCCGACTTTCCGCTGGCGGCTCCTGCTGCCAGCCCGATCATCGGCCTGGCTCTTGTCGAATCTTGTCTGCTTACGCTTTGTGTCGCCGAAAGTCGCTTCGTTTCGCTCGTTATGAGATAAGACGACGATCTGCTCTCAAAGTTTCAAAAAATCTTAGTGCCGAAAGCTTAACTTTTGCTAACCTGCCAGCCCGGCCTTTCAGCTTCCCGGGTTTCGCTCCCTCGTACTAGCACGTTGGTTGCCAAACCAAAACCCATCCCGAATTCCGCGTGATGGACCAGCCTATACGAATTCAAGCCCAAGGTCTATATGTCGCTGGAAATTTTCCCCGCGTTACCGATCCCTACGGAAGAATCTCAATTCTTCCCACGATCAAACCCAGTTCCCTGTTGTTAATACGCTCCACAGGGTCCACCCGGATCTCCAGTTCCACTTCTTTTTTTCCAACCAGACTTTCTGGTATAGGAAATAGACGATGGAAGTTACTTTCCGGATGTACGATTTGCGTTTGTCCGAGTACTATACCATCCATCAGGACGGTCAAGTGACGCGGAGAACGCTTCAACTGCTCTTCCGGACTATACCCGTCAAGACTTAATTTATTCCCGACAGAGACCGGACCATGCAGTCGTACCGTTCCACGACCCGGCATCCAACGGAAACCGGTCTCGAGCGGAAGCCACTCTGGGCCAACCAGCCAGGAGTACAAAGAATTGCCGATGTCGACGCGACTCGGCAACTGATCAGCAAGTCGATCCGGAGCAGACCGCTTGTATATCTCCGTTATATTCCGGAGATGATCGCCAGAAATGGAGTATACCACTGCGCGACCCGACGTCAACGCATTTCGCAGTACTGAGGGCTCCAGTACCAGATCTTTGAACTCCGCCAATTCCGGCGCCGAAGCAATCTTCGCTTCCGACCCCGGGGCCAGATACACCTTGTCGATCCCCGACGGATAGAAAGGCGAATGCCCAATCGCGTTGTTAAATAACTCGGTCGTAACCCCTTCCAGCACGATCACCGAATCCGGATGCGCCTTATGCGCCGCTTCCACACCCAGCACCAGAGTCCGCACTGCCTCGGCCCGCACATACCACCACGCCGTCGCGGTTCGTGCCACCGGCACCATCCCTGCCAGATAAACAATGACACAAAATACCGGAATTGCCTGCCAGGCCCGCTTGCCTTCACCCGACCCGGATTTCCATGCCGCCCCCACACTCCAGCCCGCCAGCATCCCGACGCCAATCACCGGAATCGTCAGGTAATAATCGCTGCGATGCCCCGAAAGCGGCAGCAGCGGCCCCAGCGTAATCAGGAACCACGCAGCGAAAAACAGCGCCACAGTACGGCCCCGCCGAAACTCCACAACCACCAGCCCGGCGATTCCCACCAGCCCCGTCCCCAGAATCACCTTCCCCGCCAGCGCCGAGTGTTTCCACGCGACCCAGTCAGCCGGCAAGAGTGACCATTTCCCGTACAGCGCCAGCGTCTTAAAGATCGCCCCGTCGAAATGCAGCGCATAAGCACCCGTTGCGGGCAACGGCGCCACCGCCCGGTGGATCAGGAAGTACACCACCGAGATCACGAACAACGGGGCCTCGGCCAGCAGCAGCAGCCGCTTCTTTTCTTTCCCCGAAACGAACAACACCCAGGCCACCGCGATCGCCGGATAGACCACATTGATCTCCAGCACCCCGAAACCCAGCACAAAAACCACCAACTGCAACCACCAGAACACCCGGCGGCCCGTCTCTTCGAACTTCACAAAGCAAACCAGCGCGGTCAGCAGGAAAAACGGACACAGCAATTCGTTCCAGGCGGAACTCCAGGTCATCGCAACCACCAGCGAAGCGTTCGCGATCCAGGCGATCCCCGCCACCGCGCCAGCCACCGCCGCATTCATCCCCGAACCCGTCAGCCGCCGAATCACCCAGCCGATCAGCAGCGCATCCGCCGCCGCCGTGGCAAACGCCATCAACCGGAACGGATAGTTGTCCAGCCCGAACAGATACTGGAACAGGAGGAAGAAGCCCCGCTCACTCCACGGCCGGATCGTCCCTTGTGCCGCCGGTTCAAACAAGATCCGGAACACGTCCGATGGGCTGTTGGCCTGCCGCAGCAAACTCAGCCACGCAAAGTCATCCTGCATGAACCAAATGTCCAGACCTTCGCGATACAGCCCCAGCAGAAACAGAATGGGAGAAATCAGGACAACAAAACGCAGGACACTCTTCGGAGATGGCCCGCCAGTGCCGGTACTCACTTACTTTCCAGCCCAACCGAAGTAGCCACCACCGCCAGTTCCCGCTGATCTACTGACCCCGCCGGCAAACTCTTATCAAACGCGAAATCGATGGTTACCGCGTCGCCCGCCAGCGCTGCGGCAGGCACATCCGCCGAAAACGTGTACGGACCGGCCTTCGAATAGCTCTCGGTCTTCAGCTTCGTACCGCCAATCGAAGCCGTCAGTGCCATTGCGCTCACCTTCTGGATCACCACGTCGGGAATACTGAACGCGAACGTCAGCGTCGCACCTTTCTGCGCCGAGCCCGCAGGCGGCTGCAACAGAACCTGGAAAGTTCCGGCTGTCCAGCGCCACGCCCCGCCCTCCAGCGCATGAAAGCCCTTCAGCAGCTGTGTCGCCGCAGCCTGGTCGCTCATCTTCAGCACCGAAGCCACGCCCACGCTCGCCGCAGGCTCTTCATTCTTCACCTCGGTCCGGCTGTGACGCCCCCGGCAGGCGGTAGTGGCCAGGAGAACAACTGCGAGGAGAGCACAAAGGCGGGAGGCACGAGATTTCACATGAACCAGTTTAAACGGCCAGCGCCCGACCTCCCGTCACCTCATACAGAGCCTGGTTATTCAGCAGGAATGGCGGAGGTAGCGGCATCGCCAAAGTGGCAGCCCGCAGATCGCAGTCCCTCGCGCCCTGAGCCCCGCGCACGCGAATAAATGCACCGTCGGCACCCACTTGCCTCGTTACCCGAAACGAAGCCGTCCCTGCCCCGTGCAGCGGCAGACAGCCCTCCTGTGCCGCGCCCATAATCAGATGCAGCCCCGGGCGCATCCCAGGCCCGTTGTCATGAACCAGCACCGTCAGGCTCTCGGAGCCCCCCATGCGGGCAACATCCAGAATCTCTTCAGCGCAGTGGCGGAAAACGTCCATCTGCAGGACATATCGGCCATACCCGGAATTATTTGAGGCGTCGCGAACGATTCGGCCCCCCGAACCGTCTAAATGAGTGATGGATACAAAAGCAAATCTGCGGCAGGCTTACCGCAAAACCTGGGAGGCGTTCTCCCGGCAAACAACTCTCGTTCACAAATTAGCGGCGTCCGCCGACAAAACCGCCCTCGAAGCAGCCATGCGTCAGGCCGATCAGGCCCTCGTCGCCCACAAAGAAGCTCGCGACCGCCTGGTGGCCGCCATGATCCCCGGCTTGCCCGCAAGACACGCCTGGACCACCTGCCACGCGCGACCCGCCACGCAGGCCGCAAAAACGGCCCTCTGAGGCTTACTTACCGCCGCCTATTTACCGCCAAGGTGGAATACTAAACCGCCGCCCACCAGGAAGTTAAACTGCCCCTTCCCGGATACGGGTACGCCGTAGTGCGGGGTGCCCGTATAAAAATCCCGCGCTTCAAAGCGAATCGACATTTTGGAACTCCCCCGGTATTCCAGCCCGCCGCCGTACTCCAGAGCGCCGCTCGCCGAAGACCCCGAATTCGCCGTCGTCCCGCCCGCAATCGTCTTCGAACTCGTCGAATAAATCGCCGCGCCACCACCCACAACGGCAAACGGCGAGAGCTTCTTTTTCGGATAGAACTTCAGCCGCACCCCGGGCGTCACATAAAACGCCGTCACATCCTTCGTCACTGCCGTCGCGCCGCTCGAAAAACTCTGGTACGGACTCACTACCGCGTTCACTTCACCGTAAAGGTCGAACAGTTTATAGCTGCGGACCATCTTCCCAAAGCTGCCCTGTACCGCGAAAGCATTGGAAGGCGTAATACTTACCCCTGTCTTGGTCGTGCGGTTCGGGCCGGAGATCTGCCCCAGCGTCACAGCAACTTCTTTTTGTGCAAGTGCGGGTTGAACCAGAAGAACCGACGCAGCAGCGGCAGCAGTGAGGAAGTATCCAGGGCGGAGGAAGCGCATACAAATTACTTTATCGTCCCTCCCCTCGGGACTACTTAACCGTCGCGCGTTTCTTCCTCTGATCCTCTTCCAGGATCCACAAATTGACCTGTGCCACACGCATATCGGGCCGCAGACGAACTACCTCACGCAACTCCGTAATCGCCTCTTCGTCCCGCGCCATAGCGTGCAGACAGGTCGCGATATTCGAGTGCGCCTCAGCCAGATCATCCTTTATTTTCAGGGCTTTCCGCGCGGTAGTTACGCAGTCTTCATAGCGCTTCGCCCGGAAGTACGCCACCGACAACGTCAGGTAATCATCCGATGTAGCCGTGCCGTCGGGGTTCTTCTCCGCCCGGCTCACCCGGTTCAGCGCATCCTCGGACATCGCTAACCCCAGCTTCGCCCTCGCGTTATCGGGCTCCACGTCCAGCGCCTGCCGCGCCATCTGATTCACTGCTTCCCACTCAAACGCCGCCGAATGTGTATCCATCAGGTTGCCCCGGGCCACATTGTCCCGGTAATTCAGACGCAACGCCTTTTCTGACCAGTCCGTACCCTCGGCGTATCGCTGATGCGCGACCAGCCACGTCCCATAAGAGGACATCGCCCCCGCGTACTGCGGCCACTGCTCAATCGCCCTCTTGTAGTGGAACTCCGCCCGATCCTCAACCCCCATACGATCCAGCGCCTTAGCCACCAGTACTTCCGAGTGAGCATCCTGCGGCGCCGCTTTGTCCGCACGATTCGCGTATTCCGCCGCCGTCGTCAGATCCTCAAAATTGATCATTTCCCAGGCATAGTTCACCAGTGCGCGCTGATTCCCCGGACTCCGGTTCACCGTATCCATCCACAGCGTCCGGTCGCTTTCCCACACCTTGTTCCGCTCGAAAGTCAGCCAGCCCATCACCGCAAGCAGCACCAGCAGCGAAGTCGAAAGCCCAAACGCAAGCGGCAGCGCCCCCGACTCCCGTTCCTGCGCCTTTTCCACCGCCAGCATCAGCACATGGCCCACTGCCAGCGCCAACCCGATCGACGGGACGAACATCCGCGCACCGGAATCGGCCGACGTCTGCGGTACAAGCGCAAACGGAATCTGTGCGGCCAGAAACCATGCAATACCAAACGCCATCGGTCGCCACAATTCGTGTTTCCGCGCTTTTATCGCTATAAACACCAGTGCGCCCGTGCCAATAATTCCCAGCAGAATCTCCGGCGGCCAGAACCGAAGCTCCGGCAACAGACCCGCGTCCGCACTCATATTGAAGGGTGTGAAGAACCAGATAAAATACTGCACCGCCACCCGAGGCTGCCCCAGCCAGTACTGCAGCGCCGGGGCCCGCAGCGGAGCAAGGTATCTCCACGTCAGCACGGTGTGAAGCAACAGCCAGGCTCCGCAGAAAATGACTCCCGGATAAAGCCTCTTCCATTTCCCCGAGATTTCTTTCGGCGGATACACCCAAAGCCACGCCGCGCCCACAGCTGCAAATGCAGTCGTCGCAGGCGAACACAACACCCCCACAACCAGCGGCAGGAAGTAGTAGATACGGGGCCCTCGCAGCCAGATCTTGTACCAGGCTTCCATTTGCTTGCCGTTGTTGAACGTGAATTCCTGCCACCACGTCTTCGGAATCCGGTACAGATCAATCCCCAGCGTCAGGGGCAGCCGGTCCGGATACGCCACCCAGACCACCATCGCCGCCACCACCGCGCCCGCCGCTATCAATTCCCCGCGCCGCGAAATGTAATTCAGCGTGTCGGAAACAATCGGGTGCACCGCAAACAGGATCGCCGTAAACAGCGCCGTCAGATGCTTCGCCCCCGGCAGCAGCCTCGCCATCAGGTAGATCAGAAACGGCAGCGGCAGAAACCAGAGGAACGTACTCATCTGGAAGATCGAAGGCGACCCGTCGTGCTTGATGTTGAAATCCACCGCAAACAGCAGTGCCAGCAAGGGCCGGAAATCGGCGTGTCCCATGTCCTCGCTGTACGCCAGCGGAGAACTGATCAGCGGGAACGTCTCCGCGTCGCGAACATGGCGATTATTCACAATGTTCGGAAAGTCGTCCCGATGAAAACCGGCGTCGAAATGGTTCGACCAGCAGAACGCGCCAAGGATCAACAGAATGATCGGCGAGAGCCACCAGAACAGGTAGTCAATCGGCGCTTTGGTCGCGACGGCAGGCTTCTCAGGGGTCAATCTATACGAGTATAACGTTCGGAACCGGTGTCGAACCAGTAAAGTCAACCGCAGAAGGTACCAATTGAAGTACCAGTTTCCCCGTTAGAATTGACTTGTGACCTCCACCCGCCACTCCGTCTGCGCTCTGGATTGCCCCGACGCCTGCTCCCTCCTCATCAACGTGGACGAAACCGGGCGTGGCTCACGCCTCCGCGGCAACCCCGACCACCCCATCACCCAGGGCTTCCTCTGCGGCAAGGTTGCCCGCTACCTCGATCGCGAATACTCCCCCCAGCGCCTCCTCGCCCCACTCCGCCGCGTCGGAGCCAAAGGCGAAGGTCGCTTCGAACCCATCTCCTGGGACGCCGCGCTCGACCTCATCGCCACCCGCCTCCAAACCACCGCCGCCGAATTCGGGCCCGAAGCCGTCCTTCCTTACTCCTACGCCGGCACCATGGGAATCCTCAACGGAGCCGGCATGGACCGCCGCTTCTTCCACCGCCTCGGAGCCTCCCGCCTCGATCGCACCATCTGCTCCTCCACCGGTGGGGCCGGCCTCACCGAAGCCCTCGGCGTCCGCTACGCCATGGAACCCGAGCACTTCCGCCACGCCAAACTGATCGTCGCCTGGGGTGCCAATATCCTCGGCACCAATGTCCACTTGTGGCCCTTCATCGTGGAAGCCCGCCGCAACGGCGCAAAGTTCTACGTGATCGACCCCCGTGAGAACCGCACCGGCAAGCTCGCCGACCGCCACTACGCAATCCGCCCCGGCACCGACGCCGCCCTCGCCCTCGCCATGATGCACGTCATCATTAATGAAGGCCTCGAAGATAAGCAGTACGTCGCCGACCACACCCTCGGCATCGACGGCCTCTGGGGGAAGGTCGAGGCCTGGAATCCCCGCCGCGCCGCCGAAGCTACCGGTATCCCCGCCCAGGACATCGTCGATCTCGCCCGCGAGTACGCCACCACCCGCCCCGCCGCCATCCGCGTCAACTATGGCGTCCAGCGTTCCGAACGTGGTGCCATGTCCGTCCGCACCATCGCCCTCCTCCCCGCGCTCGTCGGGGCCTGGCGTGACCTGGGCGGTGGCCTCCAGCTCTCCACCTCCGCGGCCTTCCAGCTCAACCGCCCCGCTCTCGAACGCGCCGACCTCCAGCTCGCCTCCCCCCTCGGCCGCGAAGCTCGCCTCGTCAACATGAGCCTTCTGGGCGACGCCCTCACCAAACTCGACCAGCCACCCGTCAAGGCCCTCGTCGTCTACAACTCCAACCCCGCCGCCATCGCCCCCGACCAGAACACCGTCCGCCAGGGCCTCCGCCGCGAAGACCTCTTCACCGTCGTTATGGAGCAGTTCCAGACCGACACCGCCGATTTCGCCGACGTCGTCCTCCCCTCTACGACGTTTCTCGAACACACCGACCTTTATTACGCCTACGGCCACCACTACCTCCAGCTCGCCCGCCCCGCCCTGCCCGCGCCCGGCGATACTCGTCCCAACACCGAAGTCTTCCGTCAGCTCGCCGCCCGCATGGGCTTCACCGAACCCTGCTTCCAGGATTCTGACGACGACATGATCCGCACCCTGCTCTCCGGCGGCCATCCCTTCCTCGATGGCATCACCCTGGAACGCCTCGACGCAGAGCATTCCGTCCGCCTCAACCTGCCCACGCCCTTCCTGCCCTTCGCCAACGGAGGCTTCGGCACCTCGTCCGGCAAGTGCGAATTCCGCGCCGAGTCCCTCGTCTACACCCCGCCCATCGAATCCCGTGCCGGCGACCAGGACCTCGCCCGCCGCTTCCCCCTCGAACTCATCACGCCAAAGAACGACGATTCCATGAACGGAACTTTTGGCTACAAAGACGAAGTCGACGCCCAGACCGCGAAAGTGGTCATCCACCCCCTCGACGCCGCCCCCCGCGGCATCCAGACCGGCGACCAGGTCCGCCTCCGCAACGATCGCGGGGAGTGCCTCCTCATCGCCGAAGTCGCCGAGAAAGTCGCTGTCGGAGTCATCTCCTCCCCCGCCGTCCGCTGGCCCAAACTCTCGCCCGATGGCAACTCCACCAACATGCTCACCAGCCAGCGTTTAGCCGACCTCGGCGGCAGCCCCGCGTTTTACAACTGCCTCGTCGAAGCCGAACGATTAGACTAGTCCGCATGAACTGGTTCAAGCGGAGCGCCCTCGGAATCACCCTCGGCGCCGCAGCTCTCCTGGCCTTCGCCGCCAAAAAGCAGGTCGTCGACCCCGCCGCCACGCAGTACAAAAACAGCATCGGCATCCAGATGATCCGTGTCCCCGCTGGAGCCTTCCGCATGGGTGACGACGGACGCCGTCCAACCGAATACGACGAGAAGCCCGTCCACGACGTCACCATCTCGCAGGATTTCTTCGTCTCCCAAACCGAAATCACCGTCGCCCAGTTCGCGGAATTCCGCGCCGACGCCCAGGACCTCGGCCTCTTCTCCCCCTGGGCCACCGGCATGAGCTGGCAGGAAGCCACCCTCTTCTGCGAATGGCTCAGCCGCCGCGAAGAACTCCCCTACCGCCTCGCCACCGAAGCCGAGTGGGAATACGCCGCCAAACGAGCCACCCCGCTGAAACTCCTGAACTTCGATTCAGCAGCCCCCGAATGGGTGGCCGACTGGTACGGCCCCTATTCCCCCGAAGCCGCCACCGACCCCGTCGGCCCGGCCACCGGCTGGTCCCGTGTCGTCCGCGGCGGAGGCATCATGGGTACTTATTCCAAAGGCCCTTCCGGCTGGATGCCCCCGTATCGCCGCGTCACCAACCGCGCCAGCGTCGCCCCCGGCCTCTCCGGCCGCCATCCCATCGGCTTCCGCATTGTCATGGGCGCTGCCCCCAAAACTGTCCCCACCAAAGTCGAACCCAAACTCTGGCAGCAGTTCGTCAAGCAATCCGGCCCCGTAACGCTCGGCCCTTCCCCCCTGAAGCCCTGGTTCCGCCAGCGCCCCATGCTCCCCATCCCGCCCGATAACGCCGACCCCGCCGTTATCGCCGCCGCCGGAATCGATCCCGGAGTCCTCGGCCACAACCACTCCGCCGGAGCCGCCGTCCTCCCCAATGGGGACATCCTCGAGATCGCTTTCTCCGCCACCACCACCTCCACCGAATACCTCCCCGACACCACCTTCGTCGCTTACCGCCGCCGCTTCGGGAGCGAAGAGTGGGACATGCCCACCCTCTTCTACGACTTCGCCGACGTCAACGACCAGTCCGCCTTGCTCTGGAACGATGGAGGCACCATAAGGTTCTTCGGAGGCGGTGCCGGTCTCGACGGAGTCCCCTTCCGCACCCAGACCTCCACCGACAGCGGCCGCACCTGGACCGCCCCTGAACTCCCCCTCCTCCGTGGCCCCGTCTCCGGCTACACCCCGCAGCCCATCACCAACGCCTTCCGTGGCCGCGGCGGCCGCATGTACGTCTCGTCCGACGCCGTCGATGGCGAATCCATGCTCTGGGCCAGCGACGACTCCGGCAAAACCTGGTCCGACACCCTCGGCCGCACCGGGGGCCGCCACACCACCTTCGTGACCCTCCGCGATGGCAGCATCCTCGGCATGGGCGGCAAGAACACCAACATCGACGGGTTCATGCCCCAGTCCATTTCAAAGGACGGCGGCAAAACCTGGACCGTCACAAAGACCCGGTTCCCCGCCCTCGGCTCCAACCAGCGCCCCATGATCCTGCGCCTCCGCAGCGGCAAACTCCTCTTCGCCTCCGACTGGCAGGACCGCCGCGGCAAACAACCCTCTGGCGTCACCGAACACGGAGCCTTCGTCGCCCTCTCCGCCGACGACGGCAAGACCTGGAAAACCCGCACCATCCCCACCGCCCTGCCCCACGAAGCCCACGTCCTGCCAAAGCGCAAGGGCTGGAACGAGGACTTCCACGAGTACGCGACCTTCGGCTACGTCAACGTCGTCGAAGGGCAGGACGGCCTGATCCACGTCCTCACCAGCATGAACCACCCCAGCCAGGAATTCGAATTCAACGAAGCCTGGATCCTGGCCGGAGGCGCGCCGTCGCCCGAAGCAGCCGTCACCCGCCGCGTCCCCCAGAACCAGCCCGACGCAAAGTGGACCGGAGGCCAGACCGCCGCCGGACAATACCTCCTCGACGGCCCTGAAACCTGGCTCTACCCCAACGGGACAAAGCAGTACGAAGTCACCTGGAAGAACGGCAAAAAGACCGGCCCCGAAATCTACCGCGACGAAACCGGCCAGATCCGCTGGGAGTGGCAGCACGAAGCCGACCACAGCACATGGAAACAGTACTGGCCCAACGGCAAGCCCAAACACGTTTCCACCTGGAAAAACCAAGTAGCGGAAGGCCCCGCCGAATCATTCGACACCAACGGAAACTCGACCGGCAAATACGAATTCGTGAAGGGGAATCTGGTCCGATGAAACGAGCATTAACCGCACTCGCGCTGGTGCCCTTTTTCTTAACATTTGCGGCAGCCGACGACCCACCGGCCAAACGCCCCACCGGAGACATCACCCGAGGCAAGATCGTCTTCGAAAACATCTGCGGAGAATGCCACGAAGCCTACAGCCGTGAGGAAAAGGTCGGCCCCGGCCTCCAGGGCATCAAAAACGGCCAGCTCCCCACCGGCCGAAAAGCCACCCACGACCGCCTCCTCGACATAGTCAACGACGGCCCCGCCGAAATGCCCAAACTGAAAGACCGCCTCACCGAGCAGGAAAAAGAAGACGTCATCGCCTTCGTCCTCACCCTGTAGCTGCGGAACTCTCCGGCCAGCACTCATCCAGCCCCAGCGTCGTCCGGTGCCAGGTCGGCGTCCGCCCCGTGATGTAAGGCTCTAATTCTTCCTCATAGCGGGAGACCAGCGTATCCCGCTGAATCAACCCCGCATGCGCCAGATACTTCACATCACGAATGTCGCGATCGTTGCTCCGTTCCAGCTTCGTCAGCGCCAGATCCGCCGTCTCCCGCGCGAACCCGTACAACTGACTCACCACGAAACCACCGATGCAGTGGAGATCCACCACTTCATCCAGTTGGGCATCCAGACCACTCAGAAACGAAAGCCACGGCTCGCACGGTCGATCACTGAACACGGCTCATCTCCTCCGTCCTTAGCATCGTCACCACATTCCAGTGAGCAGCCAATTCACTCCGCCGTTCCCGCAGCACCGACCGCGTCTTGGGCCGCATAGAATCCCAGCAAAGCGTATCTTCCTGCAACAACCGCGCCCGTTCCAGTTCCGCGACAGCCTTCGCAACACCCACCGAAGTCCCCTCAGCCAACTGCAACACAAAACCAACCCGGTTCTGCAAATTGCGCAGCTTCGCCTGCCGCACCAGCCACGCGAAATTCATCCGGTCGCTGCACTCCCGAACCACCCACGGCAGAGCCTCCACGATGCGAGCGTCCGCATCCGGCATCGCCAGCACCGACACCATCAGGACATCCGGTCGCACCAGCCCACGAGTCGCCGCGATATGAGTGAAACCGGGATACCCCAGCGCACTCAAATCCGCGCGCAACCGGTCTTCCGAAACCCCACCCCTGTCCCGTGCCACAACCGACGCGGACAACCGGCTCCGAAGCTCCGGAGTCACCGGCCGCAGCCCCTTCTCCAGCAATGACAAATACGTCTGAGACACGCCCAGCAAAGTCGCCGCATCCACCTGGGTCAGGCGATTGCGTTTACGCCAAAGCTGAAGATTCGGAGACATCCTTACACTCCGAGCCTAACATGTAATATTACAAGGCGGCGGAAGTCACCCCTACACCAGCAAAGCGCCCATCTTCCGACCAGCCGTCGGGAACTTCCCAATCCCAGCGCCCACAACCTCATCCGCCACCGTGACATAAACATCGCCCACAGTCCCGGTCACCTTGGTATGCGCGCCCTTCGCCAGCCGCTTACTCCCGCCCGCCACAATCATCGCCAGCCCGCTGTTCTTATGCGGATTCGCCTCCGCATGCTCGTGCGCAAAAATCAGCGTCGTGTGGTCAAACAAATTCCCGTCACCCTCCGGCACCGACTCCAGCTTCGACACCAGATACGCGAACTCCTCCACATGCCACCGGCAAATATCCCGCAGCACGCGCTGCCCTTCCACGCCATCCGCGCCCGCCGTCTTACCCTCGGCATGCGTGTAATCGTGGTGCCGTGCCGACGTATATCCCAGCCACGGGAACCGGCTGATGCTCTGGCACTTCGTCAACATATACGACGCCACCCGCGTCTGCCGCGTCGCAAACGCCTGCACCAGCAAATCACTCTGCAGCTTCGCAATCCGCGGCCAGTCCTTCATATCCCCGTCAAAATCCGGCGGATCAACTTTCTGATACTCCGGCGGCAGCCCCGCAATCGCCCGCTCCAAATCCCGAATCCCCGAAAGATGCTCCTCTACCCGCGCCTTATCCTCCGTCGGCAACCGCTTCTGCAGCGTCGTCGCATCGGCCAGCACCGTATCCAGCACCGACCGTTTCCGGTTCACCCAACCCTCTTCCTGCTTGCCGAACAACCGGTCAAACAGGCGATGCGGAATCATCTCCGGCGGCAGCGCGCGCTCATACCCCGCCCAGCTCATATTCCGCTGCATACTCTCGCCGAACGACTCCTGCGCCACACCAATCTGCAGCGACCGGAACCGCGAATCAGCGCCGATCTTCGCAGCGATCATCTGATCAATCGACGGCCCCGACGGCCCACGCCCGGTGAAATCCGTGCCGGTCATCAGCCCCGACATCGAATTCGTATGTCCGTTGCCCTTGCCGCCCGCCGCCGCGTTATCCACGCCGCTCAGCACGTGCACGTCCTTGCGCCAAGCCGCCAGCGGAGCCAGACACGGCGTAATCTCGTAATCCGTGCCCTCTTCGGTCGGAATCCAGTACCGCTCCGGAATGCCGTTGCCGTTGAACCACAGCACGAAACGCGTCTCAATCGGCTTCACCGTCTCAGCCGGCGTCGCCGCCGCATAAGCCGTGCCGGTCGAATTAAACATCGACACCAGCGGCGGCAGCCCGACAGCGATCTGTGCGCCCGCCGCCGTAATACCCTTCAACAGGCTCCGGCGAGAAGTTCTAACGCGATTGACGATTACCTGAGACATAGGACCCTTCCTCTCACTTCACAGCAACTGTCGTCGGAGCGAACTCCCGCAACAGCGTCAACGAAACCATCATCTCCTGGAACTTAAACCCGGAGCGACGGAAATCTTCCACAGCCTTCAGAATCACCGGCCTGTCCGCCAGCGCCTCCAGCCGCCCCGCCGTATAGCGGAAGTACTGCTTCACCACGCACTCCTGACACTGCGGCGTCTTCGCCAGCACCGCC